>JBPCJY010000144.1:0-43601 GCA_051004815.1 Ktedonobacteraceae bacterium | reverse complement strand
GGTGCTAGCAGCTGACCAGGAGCCTCTTCTCATAAATTTATTGTTTGGGCGTTTGTTTGAGCAGTTCAAGCTCACGTTGGCCTCGTGCTTGAAGTTCAGCTTCCCACTCATCTTTGTATTGGCGCATGGTATGTACCAGCGTGTGGGCTACGGCCAGGTTGCGGTACCATTTGTGATTGGCTGGCACGATATACCAGGGTGCGGCATCTGTACTGCACCTGGAGAGGGCAGCCTCGTAGGCTTCTATATAGTCGGGCCAATATTTGCGCTCGGCCCAATCGCTGGCCGAGATCTTCCACGCCTTGTCTTTGTCCTGTTCTCGTGCTAGCAGGCGGCGTTCCTGCTCATCTTTACTGATGTAGAGGAAGAACTTGAGGAGGATCGTCCCGCTGTTTGCCAGCAACGCCTCAAACTGGTTAATCTCCTCGTAACGTTGGCTCCATATATCTTTGGGAACCAGGTTGTGGACGCGAGCTATCAACACATCTTCATACTGTGAACGGTTGAAAATACCCATCACGCCCTTTGGCGGTGTCACTTTATGTATGCGCCAGAGAAAATCATGCGACAATTCCTCTGGAGTAGGAGCTTTGAACGAATGCACATCGCAGCCCTGGGGGTTGACATGCGAAAGGACATGGCGAATAGTGCCGTCTTTCCCACTGGTGTCCATACCTTGTAATACGACCAGCAGGCTATGATGCTGAGCGGCAGCCAGCAGTTCCTGTAAATCGCTCAACTCATCACTGAGTTTAGCAAGTTCCACCTCCGCCGACGCATGATCGCTGCTTTGATCTTTGAAATTGGGATCATAGTCGTCCAGTTTGACTTTGCTTCCCTCGTTAACTTTCCATGCCAGTGTCATACTATCAATCACCTTTCACGTTATGCTATACACCTTTCACACTCTGCTATAGAAGATACGATGGTGGTATGAAGATAGTATACGTTAGTGGGGGAGGGTTGTTTTTATAACAGATGGACTATTTTGGGTTAGTCAAGAAGTAATTTCCGGTTTTATATCTCTGCAAAAGAAATATTCAAAAGAGTAGCAATATAGTAGGGAGGTACACTTCGTGAAAACAACTAATGTTGATGAGAAAAGACATACTTTGATTTACTTGTGGAACAAGATGCGTATAGGCATGCATACGCTTTGGCTCGTCATTCACTCATCATTTATCGTAATATCGTTATCACTGTCATCTTTTTAATTATTGGCTCCATAACGACAATAGGGATAATTGGCGGCAATACGTATGTCGAAACGTGTTGTGGTTTCATTATCTTCTTCTGTGCGATTTTTCTCATTGTACTTATTGTCTACTTTTTCACAGATGGCATGGACACAGGAGGAAGATATGGATTTTACGGAATTAGTCGTATCAAAGAGCTTTTCTCCTTAAAGGAGAAGATCGAAGCAGCAGAGATGGCAATACGAATCTATCAACAACATCAAACATTGCTTCTCTCCATTGAGGAACAAACTGAGTTGTATAAGGATAATCTCCTGCAATCCATTCAGGAATACCAAAGCAAAGGAAACTGGAACAGATGGTTCTACTTTAGCCTGCAAATGGTTACCATTGCCTGCTCGCTGTTTGTGGGTGGCTTGACGAGTGGTTTGAGTAATTCCATTAGTATCTTTGGCAGTCACTGGCTAGCTCCTATTCTGAGCTTTACAGTCAGTTTCTTAACTGCTTTGATTACATTATTCCGGCCACGAGAACGAGGATACAGCCTCTAACAAACCGCCGACGCTATTCAATTTGAAATTGACTGTGCTAACCGACGCATCTATGGGTATAAAGGACTTTCATCCCCGGACGCTTATATAAAACTCGCGGAAGAAGCGGAGAAGCTTCGTAATGAACAGCGAAAACGTCAGCAGCAATTGGAGCAAGCATCAGATACGAGACAAACAATCAACTAGGTCGGATGGGTAAAATAAGCAAAGTCATATATTATTGCCACTCCCGATTGATCGCCCCATCCTTGCCAATCACCCGCAAAGGTGCAGGGCACGGAAAGTTGACAATGTGTTCAGTAGAGGATATCATCATCACGCAGGCAAAAAAGAATAAGTATGGTTTGGCTAAATATTTGTGACGATAAGAGTCCGCTTTGTGATCATTATTGTCATACTCTGCCAGATATTTGTGAAAATCAGCAAGCATAGTTTATACTGTAGTCTACAGAACATACAATGATGTTTCGTCTCCATGCCTTATTAAAGCGCAGATGAAAGAGCGGAGGTACTCAGATGTTGAGATTTGTTATAACTTTACACACATACGCTCAAGATGCTGCAGCTCAAATGGTTGCGAGGTGGCTGAAAGAGCGTTTCAGTAATACTGAGGGTATATGCTACTACAGGCATCCTGCTGTCATAACCAGTGCAGGTGCATTCCCTGATTTCATTTCATTCACTAAAGAGAATCACCCTTTGGTAATTAAAATTGTATCTTGCGAGCTTCAAGAAATTGATCTTGCAGGTGATGATTTCTGGATTATAAATAATGAAAGCATCGACTCTCCTCTTTTGGAGCTTGAAGACCTCGTAATCAAATTAGAAAGCAAGTTTCTTGATCAAAGAAAACTTCGAAATCGTCTAAGGCCTCAAGGCGTTCTTGCGCTTCCATTTATTACGCGAAGAGATTTTGAAAACAGGTTTGGTCCTTTACAAGGAGAGATGTGTACAATTTGGGCAGGTGGTGATACTGAGGCTCTTCAACATCCACTAGAGCAAATACTTTCTGATGAGGAATGGACACTTACAAGAGCAGTTATTCAAGGTGCTACTACTCTCCATAAACCAACAAGCCCAATACCGACTAATGTAGCAACTATGGGTGTAGCAATTAAAGAGTTAGATAAACAAGTCGCGTCGTTGGATGATGAGCAAGAGTTGGTAGCATTACAGATAGCTCCAGGCCCTCAGCGCATTCGAGGTTTAGCAGGCACAGGGAAAACGGTGCTATTGGCAATGAAAGCAGCTAATATTCATCTTCAAGACCCTAACAAGAAAATCCTTTTCACATTTAATACCCAAAGCCTCTACAACCAAGTAAGAGAACTTATATCTAAGTCCTACCGTGCTCATAGCGGCAATGATCCAAACTGGGAATATCTGCATATAAGGCATGCTTGGGGAGGGCGAAGTCGCCGAGGGGTGTATTCTGATCTATGTGCTCGTCAAGGTGTATTTCCCCTTGATTTCCAAGCAGCAAGAACTATTAATAGGGAAGATCCATTTCAAGCTTGCTGTAAGCAGGCCCTAAAGTCCTCAATAGTACCTGAGTACGATTTCATACTTATTGATGAAGCTCAGGATTTTCCTAATGAATTTTTTCAGCTACTGTTCAAGTTATCTGTACCCCCTGAACATAAAATTTATTGGGCATATGATGAACTCCAGAGTTTATCTTCTTTAGCTATTCCAAAGCCGGAAGATTTATTTGGCGTTGATAAAAGTGGCAATCCTCTCATATCACTGACAGGCGAGGATTACCCCGGACCCATAGAGAAAGATTTTGTACTCCATAGTTCTTATAGATGTCCTCGGAATGTGCTCATGTTAGCACATGCCATTGGGCTTGGAATACAAAACCCTCATGGTGGATGTGTTCAAATGTTGGAAGACAAAGGTGCCTGGGAAGCCATAGGCTATAAGATTGAGAGCGGGCAGCTTCGAAATGGTGAACGTGTTGTTATCTCTCGCCCTGAAGAGAACAGCCCTAATAGAATTCGAGATATCTATAACAAGCAAGAACTAATAACGGCAGATGAGTTTCAAGACCGGCTAGCCGAACTTGGTTGGGTTGCAGAGTCAATTCGGAAAAATATTCAAGAGGAAGGGATTGCCCCTAAACAAATAATAGTCATATCTCTGGATACATCTAAAGCAAAGAGTTACTTCGTAGAGATTCAAAGGCGCTTAGTAGAATATGGGATAGCATCGACTATTCCAGGTCTCATTGATGATACTTCTGCTTTTGCTGAGACAGGAAGAGTTACCCTCTCTACAGTTTATAGGGCTAAAGGTAATGAAGCTTACATAGTTTACATTATTAGTTTCGATTCTCTTTACGACTATCTTGAAGGAATAGGGAACCGCAATAGAGCTTTTGCCTCAATAACACGATCAAAAGCATGGGTACGAATAACTGGCACAGGAAAAAAGATGGTAGAAGCTAAAAAAGAAGTGGATAAGATTTTGGCTGACATTCCAAAGTTTAGGTTTGTTTTTCCTGATATGAATAAAATTCGTCGTCTAGATGCAGAAAACAGCAGAAAACGCAAAGAAGTAGTAACAGCAGATAAATCGGCGAGTGTCCTTATTAAAGCCGATAAAGGCGCATTAGGTGCCCTTAATCCTGATATGCTTAAAACATTAAAAGAACGTATTAGTGAGGTTTTAAGTGAGAATCAATGATGTTGAAGGACTCTTGATATCTGCATACATAGACTGGTCTAAGTTTATTGGCAACCCTAGAGGAATACGTAAAGACTCTATTATCACATGGACAGATCGTGCTCCGCGTATGTTAGATCATCCAGTACTTGCCTCAGATGTAGTCTCTTTAGCTGATGATGGTCAATTCACATTTCAGGTGATTCATGATGGTTCACTTATTCAAATGTATTATTCTTTTGATAGGCGTGGTGTTGCATTGCAATCAGCTCGTTTAGCCTTCTATAACGCAGTAGCGGATGATAAGCTGATCAGTGCATATAAAAATTCAATTAGCGCTGGTGCAATCTCTAATGTTGAGCTTGATTTTGAGCTTGAAAATACATTAGATGAGCCTAATGAGGTCGAAAAGGAAACACAATTTGGGGGACTCAGAAATGGACCAGTGAGTTGGTTCAGGATTGAGTATGATCCAGAGGCTTCTATGGGAATTCTGCATCATGATTGTCATATTCATCTCAGCAGTTTCCCCAGTTCGCGATTCGTTGTAGCTGGTGTGCCAAATCCTAGACAGTTCATTGAATTTATTATGGCCTTTTGCTATCCAGAACTTTATAAAGAACATAGATTAAATAAGGAGGGATACTACGAAAGTTTGACGAAGATTAATTCAGTTAACTCTATTTGTTTCTCTCTGACAGAGAGCACGTTATTCAATCAGATTGCTCATTTCCGTATTCCCACGATTATTTAAAGGCAAAGATAATGAACTTCGTTTAGACAGTCGAGTGGGATCAAGCGATACTTCTAGCCAATAAAATATAAGTTAAAAGTTAGCTGTGAGGCAACTAGCTCTTACAAATCTCCTTAGGCATGGTTCAAATCAATGTGACAGTTTGAACAACTTGGGAGCACTCAAATTAATGCTAAGTTCGCTCAGAAAGCCATTTCAGAATTCATTTTCGGCAGTCTGGATCGTTCAAACTGTCACATTTATTTACGCTTACATTGAACCATGCCTTAGTATAGATAACCTTAACCAGATTGGACGTGTTCCTTGTCCGCACAAAATTTCCCAACCGAGTCATTTATCGCTCCCATCCCCAATTGATCGCCCCACCCTCTTACATCACCCCCAACGACGCACAGCCGTTTCACCCCTTTCGCTACAATAAGAAAAGGCACGATGATTTGTAACATATCAATCAACTTGAGCGTATTAACAAGTGAGGGGTATTATTTTTATATTTTGTATACTCGTATCGGGGGGAAAAGTATGTCCGATACGCTCACTGATAGAGCATTAAAAGCCAGTACTACGCCGCTTGAGCAACTTCCTGGAGAAAACACGCCCTCTGACGCAGGCATGGTACCTGTTGTATCGTCTACGGTAACAACATCAGTCACAGAAGACAATATTGTTCAAGTAGACGCGATACAAGAAATAGCACCAACCGCAGCAGTTACTACTGCGGTGGAAGATGATGCACTTACTGAGAACATGCCACAAGCTGTACCTGAAGAGGATAGCGCATCTTCAAGCGAAGAGCGGGAGGTTGCTGTGCAACTTTTGGCTACAGCTGTACCGGAAGCTAACGCTGTTCCTATTGAGCCGGTGACACCTATTCCTATTCCGCCGCGCAAACACTCGAAAATTTTTAGGGTTGTCGCGCTCTCCCTTCTTCTTTTATCTATCAGCGGAACCGCGCTAACCGCGTTTTTTGCCTTCGATTATGGGATAAATGCTTATACAACCTATACGACGTTGCGCGATCAGGCCAATGATGGTGTTACGCACTTGTTGAATGTCAAAACTACTTTTACAGGTCTTAAAGCACATCCGAGCGGTTTCCTGGATATCAATAAATTACACGAGGCGCAAAAAGAGTTTAGCGCGGCCCAGCAAGATTTCCAGCACGTACAATATACTCTGAGCCATGCCGCTATTATTGGCTCTGTTATCGTGTACCTGCCACAGTACCGTTCGGAGATCGCTGCGGCTTCTGCTATGAGCAACATCGGTATTGATGTCACCACTATCGGGCAAGAGTTGGTGCATACTGCCATCACGTTAGCACCAACGTTGCGCGGCTCACTCTTGAATAGTGGCAGCACGCCGTTGGTAACGCAGCCTATGCTAGACTTGTTGCGCTCGACCATTGATACGATTATCCCCAATTTGAACGATATCCAGGCTCAGAGTCGCACGGTCTCACTCTCCGCGTTGCCGATCAACGCACATGAACGCGATCAATTGGCGCAACTGCTCCAGGCATTACCGCAAGCGGAGACAGACCTGTTCCAGGTACGTGATTTGCTGGGGGCGGTGGGCTGGATGCTCGGCGTGGATACGTCGCGCACCTTTCTTGTGCAGACCATGGATCGTGCGGAATTGCGTCCAACCGGCGGCTTTACGGGTCAGTATGGAGAGCTTTCTATCACAGGTGGACGTGTCGCGCCATTCTCGCTGCGCGACATCTCATTGATCGAGTATGTCGATAACAGCCCTACGCAAGGTTTGCTCGCGCTGCCGCAATATCGTTCCTGGTGGCCATTTGCCAACTGGGGGCTACGCGACTCTAATCTTTCGGCTGACTTCCCCACCTCGGCCCAGATTGCCATCAGCAAATATAAAAGTGAGACGGGACACGCGGTTGATGGCGTGATAATCTTTACTCCATTCTTAATAGAGCATATCCTGGAAGTCATTGGGCCTATCCAGGTACCGGGCTACAATGATACGATTACCGCGCAAAACGTTGAGGAACGCTTACATTACTATCAGCAGGATAATACAGGGCTGGCAAAGCAGGTTGTGTACCAACCGGGGGACACGACCACCTCTAGTCGCAAACGCTTTACCGCGCTGCTGGCCCATCTCCTGATGGACAAAGTGCGCCATGCTCCTCCTGACGAGATTATCGCCATTGGTCGCCAGATGCTCGGTGATTTGAAAACGAAGGATTTGCAGGTCTACGTAACGAATCCACAGATCGAGTCTTTGCTGGTGCGGTACGGCGATGCGGCACAAATTGACCGTTCGACCACGCATGATGGGGTGTATGTTGTGCAGGCTAATGTCAGCGCGAGCAAGGCTTCGCAGTATGTAGACACCATTCTGCAAGACACCGTTTCGCTGGATGCGCAGGGCGGAGCCACCCATTTGCTGCACATTCGCCTTGTCTACAATCAAATCGGCCCAGTTTATGGCTACGATACGTACCATGATTATCTCAGAGTGTACGTGCCGCCCGACAGCAAGTTTTTGTGGGGGGATGGCTTTGATACAGGTAAACAACTCTGCGGTGCCTATCTGCCAGCGTGTCCGCAATACGATGTCTATCCGCAGGACGAGTTGCTTTGCCCCGCCGGTGAATTTCAGCCAGGAGCAGCAGCTCCATCCATTGCTGACTCCGATGGCGGTCATTGGCATCCGTTGGATACCGTCGGCCCGCCAACCAACCTTAGCAGCGATGAACCGGGACGTGCAATGTTCGGCGGCTGGGTCATTATTCCCAAAAATTGTACGATGAACGTCACGCTCTCGTGGTATGTGCCGCCTAGCAGCCATACCAGTCCTTACTCTCTACTCGTACAACGCCAGGCGGGTACATTCCCTGAATTGGACCTGACCATCCTGCCTACACCGGGCAATTGCACCATGCTCAATACTGCCGGTGAACACTTTGACGGCATCATGGGCGAAGATACCACGTTTACCGTGCCAACCCTGCCCTCAAGTGAAAACGCGAGATCAACATGTTACCCGCAACCAGGTGTGTGAAATACATAGGCGTAATGAATTGCCACCCCACTTGACCACAACTATTGACACCAGCATACCTCTTCTCATATACTGCTTTTGCCAAGAACTCATTGTGTTTTATCGTAACGCTGGTTTCCATCCTGATGGATGATGTTTATTGATGCGATTTGGGAAGATTGTGGAAGAGAAGAATAATGGAACAACCTGCTCTATTAACTATTATACGAACTGATACTACCTTTCGATTTCGACTTGATCTTCCCGATGCTCCATCCCAGGGGGGTCAGGACTACGTTGTCGATTTCACCCCTGAGATACGCGAACGTCTGCGCCGTGTATTGCATTCTGCCGTACAGTATATGCAGACTGTGGCTACGATGGATGTCAAACGGCAGACGATGAAATTGGGCGCGATCAATGACTCTATGTTGAACATGGGACGCTTCCTCTTTGATGCCCTACTGCCAGCCGCATTACAAGATGCTCTACGCCGCCTGGACACTGGCCTTATCTTTACTACCAATACACCGGATATTCCCTGGGAACTGTTGTTTGATGGCAATGCGAAATCTGGCCACTATCTGTGTCAGCATTTGAGCATAGGGCGGCAAGTTGCGAATAGCCGCGATGGTGCATTACGTCTCGCCGCGCCTGATCGGGTAGCCCGCAAAATGGGTCGTCGTGAAGCGCAAGGGCTATCGGTGTTGTTTATGGTGAATCCCACCAGTGATCGCCCCGTGGCGGAGGAAGAAGTTGCCACGCTTTGCACAACGTTACCCGAATCGGTTTCGCGCATTATTCTCTATCGCCAGCAAGCCAATCAATTAGAACTGCGCATGCGCATCAGTGCTGATTTGCCGCAGGTTTTACACTATGCCGGTCCCTTGCCGAGTACGACCAATACCGGCGAACCAGTATTAGCATTGGGTGGGAACCTGCGCTTAGATAATATGGCCGTTGAGCAACTCTTTCAGCCATTGCCGCGTCGTCCCCTGGTCTTCCTCAGCTATCACGAGGATGAGCGTCAAGCTCGCAATGGTACGGCGGCTATGAGCCAGTTGGAGCGGGAAGAGTCGATGGAGAAACTGGCAAGCAACCTGATCGCCGCGGGAGCTGGCTCTGTCCTCACCACGCGTTGGCCGATTCACACACAGCGCACCAGAGAATTCGCTGTCCTGTTCTATCAGGAAGTCGCGGATGGTGTTTCACTTGGTGAAGCGATGCGCCGTGTGCGCACAAGCATGGTGCAGCATCATCCAGAGGATACCTCGTGGATGTCGTTTGTGCTCTACGGCGATCCATCACAACGACTGATTACAGTGTCAGCCGCCAGCAAAGACCGTAGCAATGATGCACGCTTCGACGCGTTCGATGATAGCCACATGATTTCCCCGATTATTCCATCCTCAAACTCACTTGAACGCCACTTTTTGCAGGAAGTGCTGGGCCTCGCGCTTATGGAGGCCCGCCGCATGCACAAGGACTATCTCGGTACGCCACACCTTTTTATCGCGTTGACCAAACTGGATGGCGGCTGCACCCAAGACGCCTTACGTACACTGGGGTTCTCGCCCAAGCAGGTGCGTGATGTCATTCGCCTGGCACTGGGATCGGGCAAAGCGACCAGCGATACGCCCATACTTCCCACGCGCCGCTGTAAAGAGATCTTGCAAACAGCCGAGCGCAATGCGCTCAATGCTGGCTCAGCCTCCATTGATGAGCGGGCCATTGCACAGGCTGTGTTGAGTGAAGGTGACGGTGTCACCCACGAACTACTGACGAAGCTGGGCATTAATCCCGCGCAATTGATTGAGCTTATTCTGGCCAGCAATGCGCGTGCATTATTGGAACTTGTACCCTCAGTGAGCGCGAATCCAGCGGTTGCCCCCATTGAACTGCCGGTAGGTATTAGCCCTGAAGGTGCCGCCAAAGGCAGTAATTCCGTCCTGGAACGCTTAGGGCGTGATCTGACCAAGCAGGCTAGCTTGAAACAATTGACCCCGCTCATTGGGCGCGATAAAGAGATACGCCTGCTCATGCAGACGCTGATGCTCAAGGACCGCAATAATCCGGTCTTGATTGGCGATTCAGGCGTGGGGAAGACAACTATTGTTGGCGGTCTGGCCCAGCGTATCGTCGATGGGCGCGTGCCACCCGAATTGCGCGGCAAACGCTTAATCGAACTTTCCGCCAGTTCCCTGGTGGCGGGTACCAAGTATCGTGGCGAGTTTGAGGAGCGGCTCTTGAAGGTGTTGGAGGAGGCGGAAGGAAGCGGCAACATC
The DNA here is from genome assembly GCA_051004815.1 of Ktedonobacteraceae bacterium. Classification (GTDB taxonomy): domain Bacteria; phylum Chloroflexota; class Ktedonobacteria; order Ktedonobacterales; family Ktedonobacteraceae; genus JBBQXY01. The sequence goes on along the minus strand of JBPCJY010000144.1, from coordinate 33,139 downwards.
ATTCTCTTCATTGATGAGATGCACCTGCTCATCGGCACCGGTCGTGCTGCCGATGGCAGTATTGACGCGGCAGGCATTCTCAAACCCGCGTTGGCCGGTGGCCGTTTGCGCTGTATCGGTGCTACCACGCCGCAGGAATACCGCATGATCGAAAAAGACGCCGCCATGGAACGTCGTCTACGTCCCGTGATGATTGAGGAACCGTCCATCGAGGAGGCAATGGCAATTCTGGAGGGGATGCGCGACCTGTATGAGCAGCATCACAATGTCAGCATCACAAAAGAAGCGTTGTACGCGGCTGTCCATCTCTCCGTGCAGTACCTGCCGAATTTGCGCCTACCCGACAAAGCATGCAGTGTCCTGGACGAAGCCTGTTCGCAAGCTCGCGTCTTCTCGATGGAAGCAGACGCGGCTGTAGAAGATGTCGATGACCTGGATGATTTCGGTGAACAACCGGTAATTGTGGCTCCTATGATTGCCGAGGTGATTTCTCATCGCACCGGCATTCCAGTGCGAGCACCCGGTCGCGAGGAACGAGACCGCTTATTGAATTTAGAGTCTCGCCTCAAAGCACGCGTCATCGGCCAGGATGAGGCCATCGGGCGCGTCACCCAGGCCATTCAAGTGGCACGCGCTGGCCTAAAGCCGCACCATCGACCGGCAGGCGTGTTCCTGTTCTTAGGGCCAACGGGCGTTGGTAAGACTGAACTGGCTCGTGCTCTGGCGGCGGAAGTATTTGGTTCTGATGAACACCTGATTCGTATCGACATGTCGGAGTACATGGAGAAGCATGCCGTATCACGCATGGTCGGTGCCCCTCCCGGCTATATCGGGCATGACCAGGAAGGGCAATTAACGGGCAAATTGCGCCGCCGTCCCCATTGCGTCGTCTTGCTCGATGAATTGGAAAAGGCTCATCCAGAAGTGTTTGACCTGTTCTTGCAGGTGTTTGACGCGGGCCGTTTGACCGACGCGCAGGGCCATACCGTCGATGCGCAGCACGCGATCTGGATCATGACCTCCAATGTGGGTACCGATATGCTGGGCCGTTCGATGCCCAGTGGCTTTATCCCCAACAAAAAAGAGACCGCGGAGGAGAAACAGCGTGATCGCTTGCTGGAACGCTTACGGCAAACCTTCCGCCCGGAGTTTTTGAACCGTATCGATGAGGTTGTTATCTTCCATCCCCTCGGTCAAGTGCAGGCTCGTGCCATCACGCGCTTACAGATGAACGAACTGGGCGCACGTCTGCTAGAGCAGGGATTGACGCTGCACGCAGCCGATAGTGCCGTTGATTTGCTCTGTAAGGAAGGTTTCAGCCAGACGCAAGGTGCGCGTCCACTGCGCCGCGCCATTGAGCGGCTCTTGACGGTACCGCTCAGCTTGCGTATTCTCCTGGCCAATATTCCTGAACACGGCGAAGTCCATGTCCAAGCCGTAGAGGGCCAGTTGGAGATCGATATCAGGGAACCCGGCAGCGAAGTAGCCGCGGAGGCACCCGTGAATGTCGAGATGGACGCGATGTAGCAGATATCATGCTTCCGCTCTTCTTGAGGTAAGCCCAGGATACGTGTAAAAATCTATCATAAAGCAATTTGTTGTATTTTTAGAGGAAGAGAGACATGGATGGCCCTCTGGTACACGTGCCTCTCTCCGTAGAGCTGAGAAAACGACGGGTTTCTCTCTCGCAGGCACTCAGCCGACCGATGGTTCGATCTCTGGTGGGAGAGGCCCATCTCGACCTGCCTCTACGACATCCGCTTGTGCAGGAGGCGCAATCTCAAAGGTAAGATCATCCGTGAGCGGCGCTGCAATAGCCTGGAGATCGAGTTCATAATTTCCAAAGCGTTTAATGTGCCTGGTCTGATACGGTGAGAGTGCAACCAGTTCATCAATGGTGGGGATCAACCCCTCCGAAGCCAGTGCATTCAAGGCTGCGCTGATCTCAACGGTATTGTCTAACATAATGCAATTTGCAAGCAGCCCCGTGTATTTAATGCGTTTTTCCTGCTCTTCGTAGGCTCGTTCGTAGATGGTTCCTGCCGAGGCGAAGGTAATCCAATCTTCAAACGCATTGTACTGTTCCACTTTATTGGTGCTGCGATGGATCACTTCACGGAGTTTGACATCTGAAATGAACGTGAGGAGGAAGGCAGTCCGTACCACCGTTCCTAACGCATGAGACGCTTGATAGAGGCGATTTTTGCGGCTGTAGGTGGTCAGCTTGCGTAAGAGCATGGATGGTAACAGCTTCCCTTCCTGAATCGAAATGACAACGCGCATGAGATCCTTCCAATGGGTTTGGATCAGGTCCCAATCAACCACATTGTCCCCAAAAAGCGTCTCGATATGTTCATAATGGGTCTCTTTGGACGGGCGATAGAATTTCAACTCTTTCCAGTTACGGATGCGCGGCATCAGCTCAACGCCCAGTAAGTACGAGAGACCAAACACGGGAAGGTTTTGGCCCTGGGTATCTGCGTGAATAGTGGTTGGCTTGATTGTTGACTGATTGCGCATAAGAATATCCAGAATATAGGTCGCTTCCCACGTTCCGCAGGCGACAAAGTGGCTGAAGAGCAGAATTACAAATCACTCACATGATGATAGGCGATGCCTCCAAATCCTCCATAGCGTATGTGTTTCTCGGCGAGCAAATTCTCTTCAGCCAGGTCGTATTGCGTGCCGTCGGCAGCGACCCGTTTCTCATCACCCCAGTACCGTGGCAACGTAAACCGATGGAACCGATCAATGATATCGCGCTGAGCCGCCTCCAGTTTCGCCACCGTAAAGTGGCGGTGATTGAGATGGGCAATCTGATCGGCAGTCAAGGCACCTTTGAGGTGACGCGCCCTATGGTGTGGACCCAGGTGGGTGCCATAGGCAAAGATGGTGAGCAGATGCCGCTCCCTGGCATCGGGCGTTTTCGGTTCACTCCCAGACAAGGGACCGAAATGGCGAGTAAAACCCGTGACGTGATCGATACGTGCGAGCACATCCAGCAAGTGTCGTTCGGGAATCTTTTCGTGCAGGGCTTCCTCTAATTGTGCCAGGTTTGCAGGAGTGGCTTTTGCGCGAAGTTTCTTGAGCGCTGGTTCCCCCTTTTCATTGAGCACCAACTCGTGGTTTTGTGGTCGGGTTCGATCTACCTCTGCTACGACCTCGGTCAAAAAGGTTTGCAGATGCTTGACAAAGCCGTCAGCGGTCGTGGGAAAATTGAGGCGTTGACAGTACTCGGCCAATTTGGGTTCGCATTCCTCCCAACTCAGAAGCTGGTCGCGATAGTCCGCGAACTGTTCTGATCCTGCCACACACAGATCGCCGGTCTTGAGTTCCTCAGCCACGTAGGAAAACACGCAGGTTTCCAGATGCTGGCGAATATGCCAACTCTTGCTTTTGCGTCGAACCATCACGGTGCGTTGCCATTTCGCGCTGGCAAAGGAGAGATCAAGCGTCGCTTAATGAGGGGGCTGCTGTGGTCGTGCGGTCCTCTTTGCGCAACTGCTCTAACTTCTCTTTGGCTTTGGTGGTCAGCTTGCTCATGCGTTTGATGAACATCTGCACAATCTCATCGCGAGTTGCAATAGTCGCCTGATGAATAAGGCAGACCAGGAGAGCAAAGCGTTTGGGAGATAAGAAGTCCGAGAAGTCAGATGCATGCAAGGATCGTGCTTCTTCAGCCAGGTAGCTGATCTTCGCCCTGCGAATCCCCTCAACCAGATGCCCGATATTTCCGAGTGACTGGAGCCAGATGAGACGCGAGCAGCCCCACGTCCAGATGGGTGAGTGTGGCACTCTTGGGCGCTTCTTTGATCCGATTGAAAGGGGTAAATGGAGAAACCTCCTCGGTGCGGAGCAGGCCAGAGAGTGCTTGCTGCTCTGTATCCGACAAGTTCGCAAGAATGCGTTGATAGATCCCTCCATTGACGAGGGTGCGAATACGTCAGGCCAGGCGATCCAGCGTGCTAAAGGCAGGCAGTTCACAGTGCTCGGCGAGCAGCATCTCGATAGCAGCATTGATGAGATCCGCCGGGTTGTTCATCACCTGGGCTGATGTGTGCATAGCACGGGTAGCAACATGGCGAGCCTGTTTTCCCAGGGTCGTAATCTCCAAATGCTTCCGTAGGGCGACGTGGTAGCGCTGGAGGGTCGCCGGGGAAATATCGGGCACCAGGTCAGCCTCCAACTTCATCACGGCACGAATATGGCTGATCACCGCTCCAGGAATGGTTTGCGGCTCTGGAAAGTAGTGCAGACGCTGATAGACTTTCAGCAAGATCATGAGCGCAAACTTTTGAGATGGTCCACGCGCTTTTGTGGCCACAAAAGCGACATCTCCAGGAGTTGGGGTGTAGATATCACGTAACTCCTTTACTGAGGGTGCGCGGGTAAAACGAGGATAGGCTGTTCGTTCAATGGCAGTCATACGCTGACTCCCTCCTCCCCACACAGCTTTCCATGAAGAGTATCATCGCTCATAGAGGTGGGTCGATGCGCTCATCCTAAAGGAGCCAGGGGAGGAAAGACAACGATAGAGCGTCACCGTAGGACAATTGGTTCCTCCCCTCGTCTTTGTACGCGTGAGCAAGGGGATGCGGAGCCGTCCAGAAAACGGTCGTTACCCGTACGCCTCACATCTCCTCCCACATTTCCCTCTTTTCTCGGAGGAGAACCGTCGGTAAAACCATTCGGTAAATCAACGTCAACATACTTGCACTCCATGATGAGTTATCGTACGATACACAGAAGCAGGGAGATGAGGAAGGAGTACCGATGAAGATAGGATACATGCGCATCTCAAAAGGAGAACAAACGACCGCATTGCAAGAAGATGCTTTAGCAAGCGCACACTGTGAAAAGACCTTTCGTGATGTCATGAGCGGAGCCAAAGACGAAAGACCTCAATTTTTAGAGATGTTGCAGTTTGCCCGCCCCCAGGATACGATTGTGGTCTGGCAGCTTGACCGCCTCGGGAGATCGCTCAAACATCTCATCGAAACAGTCATGGACTTGCAGGAACGCGGGATCAATTTCTTGAGTCTGACGGAAAGCATCGACACGTCCACCCCAGGAGGCAAGTTCACGTTTCATCTCTTCGGGGCACTGGCAGAAATGGAACGCGATCTCATCCGGCAAAGAACACAGGCAGGCTTGGAAGCAGCTCGTGCCCGAGGGCGCATCGGTGGGAGGCCAAAGGCGACCCAGAGCATGGACCCAAAGAAAGTGCAGCGTGCCAAAGAACTGTATGCGAAGAAAGAGATGACCGTGCCTGATATCATGAAATTGACCGGATTTAAAAGTAAAGACACCTTTTATAAATATGTTGTCAATAGTGAGGGGAAATCATCGGATCTCTCGGGCACCGTCGGATGAAGGAGACTGCATAGGTGAAGGTGAAGAGACGACTAGTGACAGAAGAAGAGCAAAAGCTTTGCAGATGCTGCCTCTTTCATCTTCCGTCTCTTTGATACTGGTTGACAGATCGCTGGTTCTTTTGCTACACTACACACACTACCGAGGAGGCATGCGTGAAAGACCGGTGCCAGGAGATGAAGAGAGGAGATGTCATGTCGCAGCATTCGAGAAGCCAACCCATCGACGTCGAGCAGGAAGAGTACGTCCCTCTCCTTGCGGTACAGCAGGAAGTTGGCGTCACGCGCGGAACGCTCAAGAAATATCTGGCCTATCTGGGCATTGAGCCAATCTGCTTCCACATCGGCACGCGCAGTCTCTATATTTCACGGGAGGCGATGGCTCGGGTAAAGCAACTTAAAGAGAAACCAACACTGCTTGTCCACATGAGGCCAGGCATCGCTCCTAGAGCCAACGACTAAGAAAGCAAAACCTATGGAGACCCTCCCTGCGAGCAGTTCTTTTCCACCGATGTCGCCTGGGAATCTCTCTCTTCTCATCGTGGGAATTGGGGCTTCTGCAGGTGGGCTGGAGGCATTCACACAACTCCTCGCCCACCTGCCAGACGATACGGGGATGGGCTACGTATTGGTACAACACCTGGACCCTACACATCCCAGCCTTCTGTCTGATCTGCTCGCTCGGGTCACGAAGATGCCCGTACAGGAAATCAGGCAAGACCTGCTTGTTGAACCAGATCATGTCTATGTGCTTTCTCCCGGCACGGATCTGACCCTCGAAAACGGGGTGCTCAAACCCGAACCACGCACGCACACCGATGGGCTTCATCTTCCTATTGATGCCTTCTTCCGCTCGCTTGCCGCCCAGCAGAAGCATCAGGCCATTGGGGTGGTCCTCTCAGGCACCGCATCTGATGGAACCCTCGGACTCAAAGCGATCAAAGCGGCAGGCGGGATGACCTTTGCCCAGGACGCAACAGCACAATTCCAGGGCATGCCCCAGAGTGCCCTGGCTGCTGGCTCTGTGGACGCACTCCTGCCGCCAGAGGGCATCGTCAGGGAACTGCTCAGGATCAGCCAGCACTCCTATGTCAGGCCAGCGCATATGGCGGACCCCGACCTGGAAAGCCCAGAACGCGCACAGGAACTCCCCGAACCTGAGAGAGAAAGCTCTGAGCATGAACAGGCTTTCCCTGACGATGAGCAGGTCTTCCAGCAGATTCTCACGCAACTGCGCCAGAGGACCGGCGTCAATTTTGCGGCCTATAAGCCACCCACGATCAAACGCCGTCTTCTGCGCCGTCTGGCTTTGCACCAGCAGGAAAGCCTCGCGGAGTACGCCGTCTTTCTGCGTGAGCATCCCTCCGAAGTGGAGGCCCTGTACCAGGACTTACTTATCAACGTGACCAGTTTTTTTCGGGATCCCCTGGCCTTTCAGGCGGTCACACACGAGGTCTTTCCAGCACTGTTCAAGACACACGTTTCTGGGGAGGCACTGCGGGTGTGGGTTACGGGATGTTCAACGGGCGAGGAAGTGTATTCTCTTGCCATCTGTCTGCTAGAGTATGGCGAAGCGCACTCTCTGACTCCCCTCCTGCAAATCTTTGGCACCGATATTGATGAGATGGCGATTAAACACGCGAGAACAGGAAGCTACCTCCCTAGTGCGGTCGAGGGCGTCTCCCCTGAGCGTCTGCAACGGTTCTTTCAGCGCGTCGATGGACGCTATCAGATCCACAAGTCCATCCGTGATGTGTGTGTCTTTGCCCGGCATAATGTGTGCATCGACCCGCCTTTTTCCAGGGTGGATCTGCTCAGTTGCCGCAATCTGTTGATCTACCTTGGCCCGGCAATGCAGAAGAAGGTCTTACACACGTTTCACTATGCCTTGAAGCCTGGTGGTTTTCTGTTGCTGGGATCTTCGGAAACCGTCGGGGCAGACTTCCCGCTCTTCGCGCCCGTTGACAAAAAGCAGAAAGTGTATACAAAAAAAGTCTCCAGTGTGAGACCGACCTTTGACAGGGTGATGCCGAGGACCAGAGGAGCACACCAAAACAGGAGCAAGGAGGAACCTATGAGACCTGAGAGGGATGTGAACGAAGGGGACGCCCAGAACGAAGCGGATGCTCTGCTCCTGGCGCACTATGTCCCGGCAAGTGTGGTGATCGACCAGACGATGGAGGTGCAGCACTTCCGTGGACACACCAGCCCCTACCTGGCACCTGCAGCGGGTAAGGCGAGCTTCAATCTCTTCAAAATGGCTCATGAGAGCCTGATGCTCCCACTACGCACTGCCATTCACCAGGCTCGCACGAGCGGAGAACGCGTGAAAAAGGAGGGCATCGAACTGCTCTCTCACGACGGCTCGCATGGAGCGGTCACGGTGGAGGTGCTGCCACTGAAGGATGGCTTCTTCCTGGTTCTCTTTGAAGAGGCGTCCCTGCCATCACTGCAGGCAGATGCCGCGCCGTTGTCAGAGAAACAAGCAACGGAGACGGGCACCCCTGATGCCAAAGATCGTCGGATCACCACCCTGCAACAGGAGCGTGCTGCCACACGGGAGGAGATGCGCTCGGTTGTGGAAGAGTTGGAAGCGGCCAACGAAGAACTCCAATCCGCCAACGAAGAGATCCTTTCGAGCAATGAAGAGCTGCAAAGCCTCAACGAAGAACTGGAAACGTCCAAAGAAGAGATCCAGGCCAGCAACGAAGAGTTGATTGTCATCAATCAGGAACTCAAGCAACGCCAGGAACAACTGCAGGAAGCGCGTGCCTTCGCGGAAGCCATTGTAGAAACCATTCGGGAGCCGCTGCTCGTGTTGAATGCCGACCTGCGCGTGCAAAGCGCGAATGCCGCGTTCTACCGCTTCTTCCAGATCGAGCCTGCTGACATAGAGCAAATGTTGCTCTTCGATCTGGACCACGGTCAGTGGAACATTCCCGCTCTGCGTACCCTCCTGGAGGAACTCCTTCCCACCAGTCATGCCTTTGCAGATTACGAGGTGGAGAACGCCTTTCCCAAGATTGGTCGCAAGACGATGCTGCTCAATGCCCATCGTATCGATCACGTCCCGCTCATTCTGCTGGCGATGGAGGACAACACCGACCGCAAGCAGACGGAGCAGGACCAGCAACGAATGCTGGAGCAGCGGGAGGAATTTATGGCGATTGCCAGTCATGAACTGAAGACCCCCGTCACCAGCCTTAAAGGATACACGCAGATGCTGCACTCCCGCTTTGACAAAGCGGGTGATGAACGCTCGGCAAGTATGCTGGCCAAGATGGAGATGCAGATCAACAAGCTCATCAAACTTATCGGGACCTTACTGGATGTCACAAAAATCGAGGCGGGGAAACTTTTCTGGGACCATGAGCGGTTTGATCTGGATGCCCTGGTGCGCGAGACCGTTGAGGACATGGGGCACATGAGCGAACGACAGCAGGTTCGCATCGAGGGAGCGGTCAAAACGTTCGTCTCTGGCGACCGGGAGCGCATCAGCCAGGTCCTGACCAATCTGCTCTCCAACGCCATCAAATACGCTCCCCAAGCGGACACTGTTGTGGTGACGTTGGAAGCAGACGCCGATGCGGCCACGGTCGGCGTGCAGGATTTTGGCATTGGCATCGCCCCAGAGAAACAAGCACGCGTCTTTGACCGCTTCTTTCGCGTCAATGAGTCAGAACATCAAACCTTCCCTGGGCTTGGGTTGGGCCTGTATATTTCGGCAGAGATCGTCAAGCGACACGGGGGACGGATGTGGGTAGAGAGTCGTGAAGGGGAAGGGGCCACCTTTTTCTTTACGGTGTTGCTTGCACCGGGGCGAGCGTCTGGTCCCGTTCAGCAAGAAAGTGAAGAGTTGCATGCCTAAAAGAATCCTTGTCGCCGATGACGATCCAGGGATCAGGGACGTGCTGCAACTGATGCTTGAAGAGGCAGGATACGACGTGGAAATCCAGGGAGATGGACACGCCGTACAGCAGATGCAGGAGCCGTTCCCTGACCTGCTGTTGCTGGATATCCGGCTCGCTGGCACGGATGGACTGACCGTCTGTCGGTCTCTCAAAAGCCAGGAAGCGACGCGTGCTCTTCCGATCATCCTGCTTTCTGCCAGTAAAGAGATACGTCAGATCGCCAGGGAAGCCGGAGCGGATGATTTTCTGGCGAAGCCGTTCGAGATGGGTGAGTTACTGGCACTTGTCGCAAACTATGTGGCCAGTGAGTGACTGCAGCGTAGACACTTCCCAGCCACAGGTTTTGTCCTTTGTGAGGAATACAACAAATTGCTTTATGATAGATTTTTACACGTATCCTGGGCCTACCTCTTCTTAATATAAAGAGTGCGGAAGCTGATATCATGCTTTACCGATTACAGTCGTAGCAGGTGCTCCGCGTTGCCGTGTGCGATTCGCTCTTTATCAGCAGGACTTACTGGGAGTTGCTCCAGGAAGGTACGTGCCTGCTCCATCGATCTGTAAGGATAGTCGGCGGAGAACATAATCCGGTCAATACCGACCTGAAGCAACAGATCGAAGAATGTTGGGATGTAATTGAAACCACCGAAGGTATAGTGGAGGTTCTCGCGGAGATAGGCCCCAACAGGGCGTTTCAGTTTCGTCACTTCCGTGGGCAGAGCAAGATCGAGTCTGGACAGCATGAACGGAAGTGCTTCACCCATGTGACCAATAACGAGTTGCAAGTTCGGGTATCGGTCGAAGGCTCCACTGAGGATGAGGCGCAGGACATGGGTCGCCGTCTCGATGTGCCAGCCCCAAGCCGAGGTCGCCAGTATGCCCGTCACTTCTGACGTGTAGTTTCCCGCGTAGGAGGTCGCGATGACCGCTTGTGGAGGTGGGGTTGGATGGAGATAGAGCGGAACCTGGAGTGCTTCGGCTTGTTCCAGGATCGGCCAGAAGAACTGGTCATCTAGATAGCGGCCACGGATGTGACCGTTGATCAATGCTCCCTTGAAGCCGTATTCACGGATGGTGCGTTCTAGCTCGGCGGCGGCGGCGGTCGGATCAGCAGTTGGGAGTGCCGCGAATCCAGCGAAACGGCTCGGATGACGCCGTACCCCGTCCGCGAGGAGATCGTTTGTCTCACGGGCGAGTGTTACAGCCTCGGTTGCGTCGAGTTGCTCCGTGCCGGGAGAAGTTAGCGAGAGAACCTGCATGTCGATCCCTGCGGCATCCATGTCAGCGATCCTGCGGTCGGCGAGATCGCACAGTTGATCGATAAGCTGGGTAATTCTTGCCGCCACCAGGGGGTGATCGTGGGCCGCTTGTGCCTGGTCTTTGATTTGGCGTCCCGGGCCTTCCATGAAGGCCGGGGTTGCATAATGCTCTTCAAGCGTAATGGTTCGCATCGTTTTGTGCTTTCCTTTCTGAGATCATGCTTGTCTTACTCGGTGCGTCTGTTGGTGAATTTGAAGGTGAGTGATTGTCTGGCTGCATCTATGTATCTTATTCCCTCCAAGCACGAACTAGCAAGGCTTTCCTCCTATGTAAGAGCACACATGGATGGCACGGAGGCTGCCCAGGTTGACGCAGCACGAGTACATTCATAGGCAAGCAGAGCGGACCAATCGTCACTTTGAACCCTTACCCTCTGCACCTCAAGAGCGATGACTCGTTCGGCTCCGCGACACCTTCGAGCTACTTCTCCATGCAAGCTTTCCGTCTCCATCACGTATGCTCCTCCCGTGACACACAGAGCCACCTGGGCGGCATAGTTCGGGACGACGATAGCTGCCCGCTTCGTCTCAAAGATATTCCCCAGGGCTTCAAAGGCCCCATTTCCCGCGTAGTCTGGCAGCAGGAGCACCCCGCCGGGGATTGTGGTATTTGGAAGGTAAGGGACGAGAAACCCTGGTGCTCCACCGCGATGATTGACAGCACATCGACCTTCCCGATTCACTGTGCAGAGAAAACACAACATCTGCTGGTTGAGAAAGCGGCAATGCTCCGCGGAGAGGCCTTGTTGGCTTCCATTGAGCATATCCTGGGAAGACCTGCGCTGTTGAGAGAAAAAAGATGGCGGTTCCGGTACCGTGAGACCGGCAACGCGTGTCCGAATGTATTTCGAGCAGTGAAAGAAGGTCTCTTGTACGTGCAAACGTACCACCACTGATGGAGCAGAGGATGGGGAACAAGGTAGTGCTGGAGAGTCACTTGCACGTATTTCGACCGTTGCATGCACGCAGAGTCGCTCACGCGTCGGATGACAGATAAAAAAGAGGCTTAGCCAGGCAACCTGTCCCAGCGAAAGAGCGCGGCACAAGCGTTGTAAGATGCCAGAAGCTCTCCCTCCAATCTCCAATCGGAGCAGACATGTAGACGCATCGAGCACCTTTACGAAGCCGGGCTGCCCCAGCACGAGTACTCCATCGAGTCTGTTGTCTGGAGTCAGTCCAGCTAGCACACACATCGCCTGTTGAGCAATAAATTGCTGGGCCTGCTCTGTCAAATACGGCGACTTTTTCCGGTCGAAAGCTTCCCCGCTTTCGTGGGTATCCTACCGTGTGCGGGCCAGTTGCTGGCCCGTCTGAAAAACTGTCCGCGTGCTCATGAAACGCTTTCCCCCTCTCGTTTCGCTCTTGAATGGAGCTACGGCAATCATTATCTGTAGCAATGTGGTCAGATCACTTGCGAACATGCTCTTCCCTTTCAATTCTCAAGGGGCCGCTTGCGTGCCGATCTGCCCCTGGGGCACGCCAATAGCGGCGATTCGCAAAATCATCCCCGGTATGGTTCGCTGAGGTAGCAGCCAGGCCGGCATGGTGGAGGTGGCGTAACGCCTCGAGCAGCAGAGCGGGGCGAGCCCATTCCTGTTTCATCCCTCGTAACACGACAGCCTTTTGCACTTCCGCCAGGGTGAACCCTCCCTCATCTGGCAGAAGTGTCAGAATGACCTGGGCAAACTGCTGTTTTGTCTGGTGATGCTCTCTCTGTTCCGGTGTTTCTTGAGGTCCTGCCGCTGAAGCAGAAAAGCGTAGCTCGAAGCGACAGACAGGATCACCGCGTTTCATACACATCTGCTCGACAATCTGGACTCGCTCACCATAGCGTTCTGCCGCCCCTTCGATGGCACCCATGAGGACGGGACAGAGTTTGCGGGGGCTATCATAGATTAAGGTCAATTCATTTGGCTTATTAGCTTGTGTTCGATACTGAAAAAGAGGGGGGGTGAGGCTCTCAGGAAGACGCCCCATTTGCTCATGGGCATCGTGCATCGACAGTAATAGCTCACGTGCGTTATGCACCTGTGTCAGGATATACGCGCAAAGATGTCTGGTAAGTCCATTGGTAAAGAAAAATAGCTAATCTGCTGTGGTAGCGATAACCGAAGTATGTCTGGAGCGGAGCTTCAACGGGAGCGTTCTGCTGCACCTCTCAACGGCCCATGCTTGGAGCAGAGCTACCACAAAACATGTTCGGAGCAGTATCGAACAGACCTCACCCGGCGCAACGCTCAACAGAGCACATTGGCACCCCATCGATCATCAACTACCACTGCATATAGTATACAATTGCATCCTTTCCTCATCCTTTTTTATGACTTCAATACGTCTATAGTGCTAAGAATGCCCAAACCGTCCTTTGAAGCCGCGTGACATGCACTCCTGTGCGGCAAAGTGCTGCTCCAAAGAGAAGATTCTTCCTTGTCTTATATAAGACAACTTTCTTATAAGCTGCGTTTCGCAAAAACTCGTGCTATTTGTGATATGATTAAGCATAGACACAATCTATCCCAGGCGGAGAATGCAATCTGCCTGCATAATACAAACCGAGGAGGAAATCCCTTTATGAAAGCTGTTAAAACCCATGTGGGACGTTGCGATACGTGTGGCGAGCCAGCCGCCTATGCCCAGTTGCTACCGGGTGGGCGTACGTTCCGTTTTTGTGAGCAACATGCACCGTTACAGGTAAAAAAGCAGGCAGAAGCCACCGCCGCTTTGGAAAAAGAGAGGAAATAGCTGCGACTCATCAAGCCATGGGGAGCTGTACATGAAAGGTCGTGCCTTCACCGGGAATGCCACGACTTTCGATCCAGATTTTCCCATCCATGGCCTCAATGAGGCGACGCGAAATGTATAGCCCCAATCCAGAACCCCGTACCTCGCTATTGATATCGCTTTCCAGCCGTACAAAACGCCCGAAAAGGCGGTTCTGGTCCTGCGCTGTAATACCTTTCCCCTTATCTGAAATACTGATGATGACAATGTGTCTGCCCTCAATGCGTAGAGCGCGAGCGGTAAAGGCAACAGGTGTTTCTGGCGGAGAATACTTCAAAGCATTGACACTGATATTGACCAGCACCTGGCGCAGTCGTGCCGCATCCGCCCGTACAGCGAGGTGGGTGGGGAGGGCGAAATGTACCTGGCGGCGTTCCTTTGTCAATTGTGGTTCGATGAGATTGGTAACGCTGTCAATCATATCGCGAATATTGACATTTTCCATGTTTGCCGGACGAATGCCCGCCTCAATCTCCAGGCGACTAGCATCCATTACGTTGCCAAGCAGCACGACCAGTTCATCGCAACTGCGTCGTGCTTTTTGCAGGAATTCTCTGCGCTGCTCGGCTGGTAACATTTCATCGTATTGTGCCAGCAGTTCGATATAGCCCTGCACTCCTGTCAATGGCGTACGCAACTCGTGTGAAGCAGTTACCATAAACTGATCTTTGAGCTGGTCAAGCTCTTGTAAGCGTTGATGGGCCTGACGCTGTTGTTCATACAGTTGTGCATTGGTTAAGGCCACCGCCGCTTGTTCCGCGAAATCTTGTACCCGTGATAAGTCGTTGTTATCAAAGGCCGTCTTATCATACGCGCCTACGGGAAATGTGCGGGCCAGGATCAGCAGGCCAAATGCGTCACCGTTGGTGATGAGTGGCGAGAAAATAGCAGTTTGCGTACCCTTATGTAGCAATTTTTCGCGTAATAAAGACGTGTTATGGTTCACCTCTTTATGGCCGGTAGGTGAGTAGGCAGGGTAGACGCCAGATGCACGCGTCCGCAAGGAGGTAAGTGGTGCAGTTGTCTTGCGGTTGGTGATCTGTGCATTGATAGGAGGAAACTGCACAAGTATAGGCTGTAAGCTGGTAAGCATCTGCCAATCGTGCTCGTGACGAGAAATGGGGGGCCAGTCATGCAAAGCCATCACTGGTTCTTGCTCATTGATATAGGTCGCGAGCGGCACAAGTTGCCCGGTTTCATTAGCGCAGTAGAGTAAGGCATAGTCGGCACGGAGAGCACTTGCGGCCTCTACACAAATCAATTGATAGATCTCTGCTGGCTCTACCACCACCGCGGAATTGAGGCGCGTGGCAATGTTCGCCATGGCCTTGGCAAATAGTTCTTGCTCGATAGCGGTCTGGTAAAGGCGTGAATGCTCAATCACGGTGGTAATCTGCGCTGCATATGTTCTGGCCAACGTGATATCGTGTTGGCTAAAATGCTGTTCAGTACGACTGGAAAAACCTAGACTGCCCAGCAGCCTCTTTTGATAGATGAGCGGTATGAAGAGCGTAGAGCGGATGTTTTGTGCCTGCTGCCACTGCGCAATCTTGGGTGGGACAACTATGCTGTCATCCGTCCAAACGACTTCTCTCTCTCCATCTAAAAGAAGCACATGCCGAGGAAGCCGCACTTCCGAGAGTTGCAGTGTTTGTGTTTCTGCCGGGTGGGAGGTAGCGAGACAGACGAGGAGAGAGGCATGTTTATCGGTAGGTCGGTGTTGTTCGTCAATGAGAACGAGCATCGCTGCGTCAAAGGTGAGTTTCGCCGCTGCCATGAAGGTAATCTGTTCGCGCAGCGTGTCAAACTCAAGGATGCTGGTCAATTCTGTTCCCAGCAGGCGTAGATGTTCCGCGTCCTGACGGCTCTGCTCCCGTTCCTTCAGCAGCAGGTGATTCTCATACGTCGCTAACAGATAGCGTATCGTGAGCAAGATACCCACGAGTGCCGTCAAGAAGACCAGGAAAGTTGCCACTTCGTCATCGTTAGCAATTTCGCGATAGAGTACGAGTGCGATCAAGAAGAGGAGCGGGAAGTAGATGAGGCTACTTTGCAGGAACAAAAAGCGACGCGAGCTGACCCGCTGAGCAAGCGTTGGAAAGTTGGTGGAGGTGAGCATGTGGGCCGGGTGCTCCATCTCATTATAAGTGCGGTTGACTATCGCTTTGTACTGATATAGCGCGGAAAGCCCAATCAGTAAGGAGCCAACGAACCAGAAGGTGTCGATAGAAGGTGTGCCGGAAGTATACGTGCCGTTGGCGGTGAAGTAGGCGTAGGTTGTATCAGCCCAAGTGAGCGAGAGAACACCCAAGCCACAGATGAGCAAGAACGGATGTAATATTTTTTCTACGTGTTGTCGAATAAGCAACACAATCGCAAAGATGAGGAGCATATCCCAGAATGGATAGGATAGGCTAACGGTAAAGGTTCCCAGCGAAATAGCAGAGCCTTTGAGCAATACATACGCCGGGCCAATAGCAAAGAACCAGCTAATGCCTAACAGACAGAGGGTAGTGATTAGAGCATCGAGTGCGGTACGCGTGCGAAAACGTACCGCGGTGGGCATCGAGAGCAAGCCGAAGAAGATACAGGGGTAGAAGAGCGTGAAGCCGATATCCGCGCCCGATGGAACGGGATTAGGCCGCCCCATGTGTTCCAGGTAAGCGAAGTAAAATCCGCCCATGCTATCGGCCAACATTCCAAGGCTGATGAGGAGCCAGGCCAGCTGATGCCGAGGAGCCAATTGTACTGGGCCGCGCCAGGCACGATAGGCCGTGCTGAAGGCAAAGATTGCGCCCAATAGTGCGGCAATGCCATACATGAGATCAGCAAAAAGCGTGACTACCGCGTCTCCCCCGATATGGAACAGCATCCAGAATAGGCTAATCGTTGCTAGCAGAACCGCGAAGGTGGTAGCGAGATAATTTTGCCGGTCTAGTTTCTGCAAGTAGGCTCGTGTTAACTTGGTAGTGGTGATCGTTTTCAATAGGCTCCTCGGTGCTTGCTAATCCTCGGTTCTTCTGCGCATGATAGCATTGTATTGTAGTGGTACCGCACATAGTATATACAAACTTTAGCGGTTTGTCACTTTTTTCACAGAATAGGAGGGTGTTTCAAATGCAGCCAGTAATAATTACCGCGGCACTGGTTGGCGCGGAAGTGACCAGGGAACAGCAGCCAGCTTTACCGATTATGCCGCAAGAGATTATCCAGGCTGCCGTCGAGTGCTACGAGGCGGGCGCGACCATTGTCCATCTTCATGTACGCGATGTCCATGGCAATGCCACACAGGATGCGCAACTGTTTCGTGCCGTGGTGGATGGTATTCGTGCGCGTTGCGATGTGATTACGCAGGTATCGACCGGCGGCGCGGTCGGCATGAGCGCGGATGAACGCTTGCAGAGTATCGCGTGCCAGCCGGATATGGCGACACTCACCACGGGAACGGTCAATTTCGGTGAGGGCGTATTTATGAATGACCGCTCGCTGGTGGAGACGTTCGCGCAACGTTTGCGGCAAGCCGGTATCGTGCCGGAAATTGAGATTTTTGACGTGGGTATGCTCGATGAAGCTATGCGTTTGCACGGCATGGGCTTAATTTCCGCGCCCATCCAGTTTGATTTTGTGCTGGGCGTTCCCGGTGCTCTTGGTGCCGATCCTGCTCACC
Organism: Ktedonobacteraceae bacterium; assembly: GCA_051004815.1. Classification (GTDB taxonomy): domain Bacteria; phylum Chloroflexota; class Ktedonobacteria; order Ktedonobacterales; family Ktedonobacteraceae; genus JBBQXY01. The sequence continues at coordinate 16,089 of JBPCJY010000144.1, read as the reverse complement.
TGCTGCATTTGGTGCGCAGCCTCCCGGCTGGCAGTACCTGGAGTGTTGCTGGCATGGGGCGTCATCAATTGACGCTCGGCGTCATTGCTCTGGCCATGGGTGGGAATGTCCGTGTGGGCTTCGAGGATAATATTTATTTTCGCAAAGGCCAACTAGCCCGCAGTAACGCCGAACTGGTAGCCCGCATTGTCCGTATCGCTAAAGAAATAGAGCGTCCCGTGGCTACACCAGCGCAAGCAAGAGACATCCTACAATTGGAGAGGTATAAACATTGACACTCCCTCAAAAATAGGGTACTCTTCTTCCAGGAAGTAACCGATCACCTGCTAGAAACTTGCAATCGTAGCAGATTAGTGAGCAAACACATGACTATCACGCAATATATTCAAATGAGCAACCCCGCCACATAGGCGATCACGCCGGGCCTATGTGGCAGGAAGTGGCACTGCACCCTACCTGACTGACGGCTATGCATAGACGGGCAACGTCTGTTCTTTGCATAGTGCTTTCTCTCCGTTTTCACTCCTGACTTTTTCTTTCTCGGTGGATCGCTATAGTGGGCACCCTCTTGTGCCTGCATGCGGTGCTGCCTGTAGAGCTTCATTGCGATGCAAATCCTTCCACTAAGAGCGTGCCGCACCTGATTTTTGTCTGTTTTTTTCACGTTCATCACGTTCATAGAGCATCGAATAGGAGCTTATACCATGGCACCTGTACAAGAAGAAGACTTACCAGAACAATCTCATGTAGCTGAGCACATTGCTACGCGCTCACGTCCTTTGTGGCGTAACTGGGATTTTCTCTTGCTGGTCAGCGGCCAAGCGGTTTCCTCTGTTGGTTCGCAGATTTCGCTGATCGCTTTTCCGCTATTGATCCTCGCTTTGACCCATTCACCTGCCCAGGCGGGACTAATGACGGCTGTGCGTGGTATACCGATCGTGCTTTTCTGTTTGCCCGCCGGAGCACTGGTGGATCGCTGGAATCGCAAACACCTGATGATCTTCTGTGATAGCGGACGCGCCCTGGCCTTGGGCAGCATTCCCATCGCCCTGGTGCTTGGTCATTTAACCTACCTGCAATTGTACGCGGTTTCGCTGGTCGAAGGGACGCTCTACATCTTCTTCACGCTGGCGGAATCAGCCTGTCTGCCGCGAGTAGTAACCAGGGAGCAATTGCCTGCTGCTGTGGCACAAAATGAGGTACTTTATTCCATCGCCAGTGTGATTGGGCCGGCGTTAGGCGCGATCCTCTATGGCCTTGGCAATCTCATCCCCTTTTTAAGTGATGGCATCTCCTACCTGATCTCAGCCGTTGCGCTTTTTTTTATCAAAGCGGAATTCCAGGGGGAGCGAGAGGTGACGGCGCGTCGCTGGTGGGTAGAAGTTGGCGAGGGAGTGGTCTGGCTATGGCATACGCCCCTGTTGCGCTTTATCGCCGTGCTAACCTTTGGTCTCATCACACCCTGTTCAGGCTATGTGCTGATCCTGATCCTATTGGCGCAGCAGATGCACGCGTCCTCTCTTGTCACCGGCATGGTCTTCGCGGGTGGGGGCGCGGGCAGCATCATCGGAGCTTTGTTGGTAGTGCCATTGCAGAAACGTTTCAGCTTTGGGCAACTCATCATTAGCTCTTCGTGGGTATGGGCCTTGACGTGGCTGTTCTTTGCCATCGCTCCTAATCCTATTGTGCTGTCCATTCTGAACGGGATGAGCTTTGTAATCGTCCCCATTTATACGTTGACGCAATATAGTTATCGTTTGGCATTAATACCAGATCGGTTGCAGGGGCGCGTCAATAGCGTTTTTCGCCTGATTGCTCTTGGTGGGCAGCCAATAGGTCTGGTACTGACCGGCCTTTTGTTACAGTTCATCGGCCCCGTTCCAACAGTGGTGATATTGTTTGTACCACAGTTGGTGCTGGTCATCGCCGCCACCCTGAACAAACATGTGCGTCACGCTCGCCCCGTTGGGGAGATTGTGGGGTAGATGTAGATTTAGGTCGATCGCCAGCCGTTTACGCTGGCTTTTTCTCGACGAACTCACCCTCGATGAAGATCTGGATTTTCTCACCGAACTATGCAAATTTTGCGCCAATCATAATGGTTTGGTCGCTTTAACCAGATTCGTCATCACCCACGGTGCGCCATACCAGAAGCGCCAGTCCAGCAATTGATGGCTTACATCGGTCATACCCAGCTCGCGCAAATGTTGGGCGTAGTACTTCGTCACACGAATATCAGCGATAATCAATCTTCCGCCTGATTTGAGCACCCGTACAGCTCCTCCAGAGCTTTGTCTCGCCCTTCGCGCTGTGAAATATTGTGGATGGCAAGGCTGGAGATCACAAGATCAAAGGTACCATTGGCAAAAGGAAGCTCACGCATATCGGCGGTATATAGCTCAACCTGCCTGGCAACGCCTTCTCGCTCTGCGTTCTTCAGTGTGACCTCACGCGCATTCCCTGATTGATCGCTCGTGCTCCAGATATCGACGCCTCTGGCCTTGCCCTCGGTAAGAAAACTTGCCGCCATCAAGAGTACCGCACCTCGCCCACAACCCATATCGAGAATCTGCTCATCCCCGCGCAAATTCAGTCCCGTGAGCAGTTCCGCCCACACCTGGAACTTGCCACGGCGCGTCGTGTAGATATAACTGGCACCTGAGAGCAGCATATACACACCATAGAGCAGGCCAATGATTCCCCAGAAGGGGCTTTGCCAGAGCAAAAATGCCAGCAGACCTAGCACGATCACAGCCAGCCCTACACATAGAAAAATGATAGGAACGTAGGGCGCATCAAAACCATAATCCCCTTGACGCTGCGCCAATCGTTGAGGGGAAGCTGAGGAAGAAGTTTTCATTAATGAATTCCTCGATCTTCACTTAAGCGAAATTCAGGTTGTATGAATGGGGTGTAAGGGCCAACTGATCGGCCCTTACACTTGCTTGCTACGCTCTTACGTGAGATGGATTGAGCCTTGCCGGTGTCCATGGATGGCGCAGACTGCGCGTGCTTCTGTCATTTCTGTCATTCGCCAACAAAGTCCTAAAAGCACCATCTCCGCCCCAATACGGGACTACTGACGGGGGTATTGTGGATATTGTGGGTTCGATGGGTTCTGCTGGTATTGCTGGGCTTGGGGATTCTGCTGATACGGCTGGTTTCTGGCTTGTCGGTACTGGTTGAGTTCCCGTAAGATGGGCCACTCGCCAAAGGCCAGCACACAGAGAACGATCAAGTTGGCGATAGGGACAAACATAAGCAGGCTCATGGCTCCGCTATAGCCCGCCTTTGAGAAGATTCTCCACCAGATGATGAGGGTGAACACTATGGAGACAATCGCTATCAAACCAAAAACGAGTCCGTAGATTGCCAGGAACGTTCCTAGCTGCGATGAGGATGTGTCAGTACCGTTATACATCTTTGCTGTACTCCTTTTTTGACAATACCGCTATTCAATAAAACCGTTCGCCATGTTGTAGCTTGCCTATTATAGTATAAACGATAGCCAAGGGAAACTGTACAATCTCACCTTTTGGATGAGAGTTTGCTCACAAAATAGGGGCAGGCTATTTCCAATCCTGTCCCTGGTTATGTATGCATATCGCTTTAGAAATAATTCGAGGAAATGCCGCCATCGACCATGAGCCAGGCTCCGGTTGTCCAGGATGATTCATCGGAGGCGAGGTAGAGGGCCATATAGACAATGTCGTTGGGTTCGCCAAAGCGGCCCAGGGGGATGCGGTCGAGCCGTAAATTGCGCACCTCCTCACTCGTCCAGAGCGTGCGCAACAAGGGCGTTTCAATGGGGCCGGGGCAAATGGCGTTGCAACGTATACCCTGCTTGCCATACTGTATCGCGAACGATTTGGTGAGAGAGAGCATGCCGCCCTTCGAGGCGGTATAGGCGTCTTGCGGGACGGTACATCCCATAAAGGCCACGAACGACGCGACATTGATGATGGAGCCTTTTCCCTGCTTGACCATGTGCGGAATCGTGTATTTGGCGCAGAAGAAGGCGCTTTTGAGATTAACATCCATCACTCTGTCCCAGGTGGCCTCGCTGGTCTCGGTCACGCTGGTATCATCTCCTGGCATGATGCCGGCATTGTTATACAGAATATCCACGCGGCCAAACTCCTCGATGGCGACATTGACCATGTGTTTGACCTCGTCTTCCTGCGCCACATTTGCCTTGACAAAGACGGCCCGGCCACCAGCGTCGCGAATGGCCTGCGCGGTCTCCTCACCTTCGCGGACCTCCACGTCGGTGACAAGCACACTCGCGCCTTCTTTGGCAAAGAGTTCGGCGGCAACTTTGCCCATACCGCCTGCCGAGCCAGTAATGATTGCGACTTTGTCTGCTAACCTCATGAACGTATGCCTCTCATTCGAGCTATTTCAGCTCTTTTTTTACCAGGTCAAGGTACCAGAATGGGACGCGCTTGCGCAATAAAGGCTTGCTGCGTGCCACGTTGCCAGGGATGCTATCAAGAACATCGTAGGCCAGTTCTCCGGTGAGAGAGCCTGCCACATCGCCAGGTGCATAATTCAGCGGATGGGTGGATGAACGCCGCCCGGTGCGCTGCTCGCGTGTATCAATCGTCATCATGGTGAGCGTTGGTTCGCCTTCATCGGCAATGACTTCTAACCAGGGATAGCTGGCGTTGGAAGGAGAGAAGATACCACTATTACCATTCGCCCGGATGTCTTGCCATTGGCCGCTCCAATTGGCCAGGGCCAGGTAGACTTGATTCTCGGCAGCCCGCACACGCCAGATCAGCGAGTGGGTGGGATCATATTCGTCGGGCGCGACCGCGTGCGCAAAACGAATACTGGTGGGGGGAAGGCCAATGGGGTCAGGGAAATCGAGGAGCGCGGGGGCGCAAACTAGATCGGCACCCTTGCCTGCCAGGACGCGCAACGTCTCTGGGAAGAGGACATCATAGCCAGTTGCCAGCCCAATACGCCCCGTTGGCGTATCGAACGTGGGCAAACCCATAGTGCCAGGACTGGCCCAGAGGCGATCCCGTTCCGTGAGATGAATCTTGCGATAGGTGCCGTAAATGCCTTCCGGGTCGATCAGTAAGATGGTATTATAATACGTGGGGCCAGAAGTCCCAGGCTCCCGTTCCGCGACTCCTAGAACCAGGCTGATTTGAAATTCGTTCGCCAGTTCTACGAGCGAGGCAGTCTCCGGCCCCGGCAATTCAATGGCACCCTGTTGAAAGTGAGCAGCAAGATCACGCTGCTCGCGTGCTATTGGCCCTGGCAAAACCAGTTCGGGCAGCACCAATACGTCGGGCCGCGCTGGTGCATGATCGTTCAGGAGTGTTTCGACGAGGCTGCGCAATGCTTGTGAGGTTGTACCCTGGCTCTGCATGCCTAATTCTTGTAGGTTGGTCTGGATGATCGCCACACAGGAGAGTTGTCCATCAGGTAATTGTCCTAGCTCATAGAGGCTGTGATAGCGCAGGGGTTCCCAGAGATAGGTATTGTGGGTGAGCGTGATATACTCGGCTGGTTGGCGGTCGGCAAGCCGATTGCCGCTGGGCACCGTGCCGGGGCGTCCCCAGCGTTTATCGCGGGTAAGGGCCAGGTCTACCTCGCCATAGACGATGCATTCGCCCGTATCGATATAATTTTGGATTGAGCCATCGGGGTTGATAATGCAGCTTCCCCCGCTAAACTGCACGCCGCGTTCCAACCCGTAGCGGTTTGCGCTGATGAAGTACACCCCGTTTTCGAAGGCACGCGCCATCCAACTGCTGCTGGGACACTTTTCGTCGAGCCAGTTGGTGGGGAAAAGCAAGACATCCGCGCCGTGGAGCACGGGAATGCGCCCCGCTTCAAAGAAAGTAGCATCCATACAGATCAAGCCTGTCAGGCGACCGAGCGGGGTGTCCCAGACCGGCATGCCCAGATCACCATCACGCGCCCAGCGCGGCTCCGAAATGTAGGAGTGGATTTTACGGTACGTGCCGACAATGCCCTCTGGCCCGATCAAGGCCATACTGTTGTAGTATACGTCGGTCGAGGGGTCAACCTCTGGTAAACTTACAGCGATGTAGCAGCCATACCCGCTCGCCAGTTGTTGAAAACGGTCGGTGGTTGGGCCAGGAACCGGTTCCACTTGTGGCGCAATCTCCGCACGCGATTCCCAACAGTACCCCGTCGTTGCCATTTCGGGTAGGACGATCAGACGCGCCCCGTGTTGAGCGGCTTCTTCGACTAAGCGGAGAAGGTCGGCCAGGTTCTTCTCTTTTTCCCCTAGCGTTGGTTCGTATTGCACTGCCGCGACCCGGTATTTGTCGAAAGAGGACACAGGTGTACTAGATGTACTCATAAGAACGCACCTCCCCAATCTTGTTTGCGGAAGGTAATCGGTGCCTTCTCCTACAATGCTCTCTGGTATCGAAATTAGTTGTAGAGAATGTGGCAAAGTATGGACAAATATGGCGTTTTATTCCACGTGTTCCCATAGAATGGTACCTCCTCGCTCCAACACCTGGCAATTTCGTGGACGAGCAGCATTCGGTTCTCCTTTCACCCGTGGAAATGCCAGGTAGCCATTGGAATAAATCGAGGTGATCTGCTTCGTATGAACACCCTTGACGCGCACCAGATCACCTTTGCGAAACCCTTGCAATTCATCGTTGACCTGATATTTGACCCTACCTTTGCCTTTCTGAGGACGGCTGTGATACTGCTTGCGCGTTTGCCTGGGACGAAACCCAATGCGATAGCTGTTTGTCTCGGGAAGGGGAACTGCCTCTCCTGTGAGAAGCGTTGCGATACATAGTGCATCAATGAGGTGCGTTTTTGGCAAATTCCGATGGTTCCGGTAAGTGGATGTTTCATAGCCAAACACCGTTGTCAAAGGAGCAAACGTCCTCAAAGTTGTATACAGATGCGTTTTCCCTTGCATGGTACGTTGAGCAATTTGGTCTAGATGACCGCTTACTCCTGTTACCTTGAGCGTGATTTTGCCTTTGTGCAGTTGGTGATGGCACCGCTCACAGAGTGTCAGCAGATTGGTCAGAGTGTCTTTGCCGCCATCAGCACGGAAAATGAGATGATGAGCTTCCAGTTTTCTGTTCCTCTGGCCGCAGTGCTGGCACCGATACCCATCGCGCATCAAACAGGCAATGCGCAAATTCTCATCCAACCGCGTCGGATCTTGGTACTGACTTCCCTTCAGTTCGGGATTGTTTAAACGAGCAATATCCACCTGGACATCCTCGATGACAAGAGAGCTGATCGAAAGGGGAAGACGCCGAACGACGCGAATGACTTCCTCCACATTGGTCTTGATCGAAGGGGGCAACCGTCCGCTCCGCTTGCTCGACGTGCGATTGAGAAAGCGTGCAGGCCGATACCATCGACGCCCTCTGCGGCTTTTGCGCCGATCACGCCGATCATCCATTTTGTCTTTCACATCCCTGCGATGATGAATCTCCGCCGCAAGCAGAACGACTCCGTTGCCGACGCAGCTGATCCCGGTGATACTGCTCCCCTTATCGATCTCACAGGTCACGTCCTGGGTGCATCCCTCGCACTGCCAGGCCAGTTGGATCGTGAAGGGACGATACCCTGCAATCTTCGCTTTGCCTGCGCGTAACAACTTTCGTGCTTTGGCAGGAGAGCAAGGCATCAGTGCTGCTCCATCGTGATTCTTTACATAGACATACATATGGCTTTAAGCTCTCCTCTCGGAGTGATGTGTTCCTCGCGACTGTTCGTCAGGGTTGTCGTGCTCCGATCACTTTCGCCTTTCGGCTACCCTTAAACCGGAACCACAGAGCCTGGGACTGGAACGAACATCCCAGGGTGTGATGACTTGACAAACTGCTGCCTCCGAAGAGGCCCGCTGGTAGTTCCTTGAATATGGTATCCGAAAATACCATACTTTTAGCAACTATACTGTTTACTGGACACGCTTGAGGATAGTTCAACCATACCATTTAGCCTCAGCAATCGTCAAGTGAGAAAGTAACGGAAAACATACCATGTCCATAGCTAAATTGCCTATTCAGTCGTGGTGGTTTGAACACGTGGCTTGACGCCAAGCCCTGGCCCATCCGGCAGGATCAACTTGCCTTTGTCAACCGTGACGCCCATGTATGGATCGTCGGTGATGAGCAAATGCCCGTCCAGGTCGGCGTAATCGACCAGGGGCGTCAAATGCGCCGCCGCCGTGATTGCTAACGAACTTTCAATCATACAGCCGATCATAACGCGCAAATTATGCGCCCGCGCTACATGGATCATCTTGAGGGCGTGACGGATGCCACCGCATTTCATCAGCTTGATATTGATACCGTCTACGATATCTACCAGGCGCGGGATATCATCTACCGTGACGCAACTTTCATCGGCGATAATCGGTACCGGCACATTGTCGCGAATCAACTTGAGGCCGGCCCAATCATGGGCGGGGACAGGTTGCTCGACGAATTCGATATGGTAAGGTGCCAGAGCATTGATATTTTTAATCGCTTCTTTCGGCGTCCAACCCGTATTGGCATCGACGCGAATCGTCGCCGCGGTGACGTCGCGGATAGCCTTTATATTATCGCTGTCATGTTTGGTGCCGACTTTCACTTTGAGAATAGGATAGTCACGAGCAACCAGAGCCTTCTTCGCCATATTGAGTGGCGTGTCGATGCCGATGGTGAAAGAGGTATGTGCGGCATGGGCAGGATTGAGGCCCAGCAGCTTGTAGACCGGCACATTCAGCATCTTGCCCATAATATCATAGAGGGCCATATCGACAGCTGCCTTGGCGGACGGATTCAGTCCGATGATGTTGTCGAGCCGCTCCATCACATCTTCCATCACAAAGGGATCGTTGCCAAGATTGCCCGCGAACAGCGTCACACAGGCCAGCACGGTCTCCAGACTTTCGCCATAGTATTCCGCGGGCGACGCTTCGCCATAGCCGGTAAACTCTTCATGGTTCACCTGGACAATAACGTTGGGCGACGTATGCTGCACGCTCCGTGCGATGCGAAAAGGCGTTGTGAGATGAAGCTCGATGGGTTTAGCGTCAATATACATGGGCGACCTCTTTCTGTCAAAAACTCGTTTGGGTATCCTTTATCCTATATTGTTACATAATTTGCTGGTCAAGTAAACAGAAAGTGCCAAATATATCAAGGGGTGCGGTTCATTTGTGCCAAAGGGAGAGAGAAGGTGGCGTCGTGGCGTAGGGACAAGGGGAGGATGTGGAGTGGACACCCTGTCCCTACGCACACCACAGCACCCTCAATCCGCAGACGTTTGGAGAGAAGGCTGTCATTCTGAGCGCCGCGAAGAATCTCTCGCTCGCCCAGGTGCAGATTCTTCGCTGCGCTCAGAATGACAGGCCGAATCCCTCTCCAGTCCGCTCACGGACAGTCTTCTCTCCAAATGTCTGCTCAATCCGTAGAAAACTTGACAAAATTACTATTGCGTTCTATGGTTATAGCAACAATCTTTAGATTCCTCGTATCTTCCTACCAATGGTAGAGCTTCCTTTGTAACGTTTCATAGTATATCCAGGTAGTGTAACGTTTCATGGCATAGCCAGTTAGTTTTAGGAGGAATTGGTTCTCATGCTCAACTCCGGTTCCGCCCCGCAGAAATCATTTGCTGCTTTCTCGCTCATTCTCATTGTTCTTGTAGCCGTCCTGGCCGCGTGTGGAGGCGGCACAACAAATAATAACACGTCGAAGTACACCGGCAATATCAGCGTCGGCGTGGATTCAGACATTGTCACCCTCGATCCATTGAAATCGACGGCACTCGTTGATCGCCAGGTCATGCTGAATATCTATGACACGTTGGTAAGGGTCGATGAGCATAACGCCATTCTTCCCGACTTGGCGACCTCCTGGTCATATACCTCTTCTGACAATACAAAGCTGGTATTCACGCTGCGCACAGATGTAACATTCCAGGATGGCACGCCATTTAATGCTGATGCCGTAGTGTTCAATATCAACCGCATTTTAAATGCTCCAACGTCCCCTCGTTTCAGTGAGCTGGTAACTGTACAATCCGTGCAGGCTATAGACGCCTCGCATGTGCAATTCAATCTCAAGAAGCCGTTTGCTCCCCTGTTGGCAAACTTGACTGATCGTGCGGGCATGATGCTATCGCCAGCCGCGGTGCAAAAGATAGGTGCTACAAATTTGGGCAATGCGCCTACCAATGCTGGCAGTGGGCCTTTCATGTTTTCCGAATGGGTCAAAGGCGACCATCTCACCATCAAGCGGAACCCTCACTACTGGATGAAAGATAGCAGCGGTGGCGCACTGCCCTATTTGCAATCCGTGCGCTATCGTCCTATTAGCAACGAGAGCGTGATGTTCTCAAACCTTGAAACCGGAAACATCAATGCTGCCGAAGTGCTCGGCCCTAACGATGTTGCGTCCGCGAAAACGAATTCCAGCCTGACCTACAAACAAATTCCAGGTCTCAGTTTCTATGGCGTCATGCTCAACACCAAAGTCGCCCCCTTCACAAACGTGCATGTACGTAGAGCAATCGAATGGGGTATTAACCGCCCGGAGATCGTCAATAGCGTGCTGAAAGGCGTTGGCGTCGTAGCGCAAGGTCCTATCTCACCTTCGAGCTGGGCCTATAGTAGTAGCATCGCCCCTTATAGCTACAACATCAACAATGCCAAGTCCGAACTCGCGCAAGCAGGTATGAGCACCGTCTCCTTTACGCTGCTGATTGCCAGTGGCTCTCCGCTCAATACGCAGGAGGCCCAGTTCATTCAATCGGAACTGGCACCTGCCGGTATTACCGTCAACATCAAGCAAGAAACGTTCGCCACCCTGCTCAGCGATACCGATTCGCACAACTTCCAGGCGGCTTCGCTGGGATGGAGCGGGCGACCTGATCCCGATGGGAATATGTACTCGTGGTTCCATACCGGCGGCGGCTTCAACAACATGCAGTATTCCAATCCCCAAGTGGATTCTCTACTTGAGGCGGCACGCACTACCAGTGATCAAGCGCAGCGAGCCTCCGATTACCAGCAAGCAGAGAAGCAGATACTGCAAGATGGCTCGTATGTCTTCATCTATCACGGTGTGAGCATTCAGGCCACAACGACTAACATCAAGAACTTCCCGGTGCTACCAACAGGTATCCTGGAATTCACCAACGTATCCCTTGGCTCATAAGGTTGTAGGAGGAGGCAACTCATCCATCCATTGTGTGTGCAAGCTTCGTTGCCGCCGCAGGCGGCAACGAAGCTCATGCACACAATACAAATATTTTAGCGAACTGCCGTAGGCAGCGAGAAGTCAAGCAAGAAGGAAGAAAGGAGAACTATCTTGACGCGCTATATCTTACAGCGAATTCTCTTCATCATTCCGGTGGCACTGCTTGTATGCTTCCTCACCTTCTTGATCATTCATCTTGTGCCTGGCGATCCGGCCCGTGTTCTGCTGGGGCAGGAAGCTACGCCCGAAACGGTTGCCGCCTTACGCCAGCAACTGGGGCTAGATAAACCACTGCTGGCACAATTTGGGCTTTGGTTCTGGCAGCTTCTGCATGGGAACCTGGGGCAATCTATCCAACTTCAGCAACCTGTGGTAGATGCTATGATACAGAGGCTGCCAGTCACCGCGGAATTAGGCATAACGTCTTTGCTCTTTTCTCTGCTGCTGGCCTTCCCGCTCGGCGTGTACTCCGCGACGCATCGTAATTCTTGGGTTGATTGGCTGGTTAACGTGTTGACGCTGACGAGCACGGCCATTCCTGGTTTTGTGCTGGGTCTGATCCTCCTGCTCATCTTTGCCGTCAACATACGGCTTTTTCCGCCAGGTGGCTATACTCCTTTCAGCGACGACCCGGCGGGCAATATTCGCGACCTCATTCTGCCGATGATTACCCTGGGTTTAGGCACCATTGCCGTCAACATGCGCCAGATTCGTGCGAATATGATCGAGGTGCTCAGTCAGGACTACATCCGCACGGCAAGAGCCAAAGGCTTGCATGAGCCAAGAGTGCAGTATATTCATGCCTTACGCAATGCAATTATTCCGGTCATTACCATTATTGGTCTACAGGTAGGAGCGATCATCGGCGGCGCATTCGTCGTGGAAACGATCTTCCTCTGGCCCGGTATAGGGCAATTAGCAGTTTCCAGCATCCTGGCGAAAGACTATCCGGCGGTGCAAGGGGTCGTCCTGCTTTCGGCGTTTTCCTATATGGGCATCAATTTGCTCGTTGACATCTGTTACGCCGTCCTTGACCCACGCATACGTTTTAGTCGGTAGTGATTGCCGCTTTGTAATAACGAATTTCAGAGGCATAGCATGGCAGTACCAACCAAATTCGGCAAAGAATCTAAGGCGTTGGCCGCGCAATCTTCCAGGTGGTATGTGCAGGTCGCCAATGCGTTTCGCCATGACCCGCGCTTGTGGTTTGGGGTTGTGTTGCTACTCTATATTCTGGCGGCTATCTTCGCGCCCATCATAAGCCCTTACTCACCGCTGTTGTACCATCCATCCATCGCGACGCAGCCACCGAGTCTGGCCCATCTTCTTGGCACCGATGACCTGGGACGCGATCAACTGAGTCGTGTTATCTATGGGACGCGCATCTCACTTTCAGTCGGCATCGTCACGATTTTGATAGGAGGTGTATGCGGCACTCTCCTGGGCCTCATTGCTGCTTATTTCAAAGGATGGGTTGACCAGGCTATCACGATGGTTGTGGATGCTATCCTATCTTTTCCATCCATCGTCCTTGCGCTGGCGATTGTGGCCGCTCTGGGGCCGAGTATCCTCAATCTCGCGCTTGCGCTCGCCTTTGTACGCATTCCGATTTATAGCCGCATCGCACGCGGCCAAACACTACAGATATCGAACCAGGAATATGTGGTTGCTGCAATCTCCAATGGAACACGCACATGGAAAATCTTATGGCGACATATTTTGCCGAATATCTTCAGTCCATTGCTTGTACAGGCAACGATTTCTATCTCATTCGCGATTCTTGATGAATCCGTACTCAGTTTCCTGGGTTTAGGTATACAGCCGCCAACGCCGGAATGGGGCGCGATGATTAACGATGCACAAGTTTATCTCACCAGCGATCCCTGGATGTTGCTTGGCCCCGCTCTGGCAATTATTCTAGTCGTACTGAGTCTGAATCTCCTGGGCGATGCAGTACGCGACCGCCTTGATCCACGCGATAGTGTACGGGCGATGGAGGTTGCGCGGGAATGAGTTGTATGCCTATCACCAACCGGCAGCGATCCCTTCCGCCCGTGGATCAGAGCCGCCCTGCATTACCCCCGTAGCAGCGTCAAAGACGATCCCATTCGCATGACCCATCGCGCTCGTCCACATACCTTGCTCCTGCACTCTATGACCCAGCTGTTGCAGGACAGCAAGCGTCGTCGGAGGGAAGCGACTCTCGACGAGCAGCGTCTCCCCCGCGGGAGTGTCACCGTGAATCCAACGCGGCATCTCGATAGCCTGCTGAATGTTTAGGCCGAAGCGTGCCACGGCAGTATAGACTTGCAGGTGGGTCTGTGGCTGTCCGTCGCCGCCCATCGCGCCAAAGACCATTGCTGGCCGACCGTCGCGCAGTGCTATGGAAGGGATGAGCGTGTGCAGCGTGCGTTTCGCCGGAGCTAACGCGTTGGCGGCTGCCGGATCGAGCGAGAAATAGGCCCCGCGGTTTTGCAGAACAATCCCTGTATCCTCCACGACTACTCCACTCCCAAAACCCATGTAATTGCTCTGTATGAGTGAAACGACATTGCCCTCTTTATCCGCCGTACAGAGGTAAATTGTGTCGCCCGTGAAACTGCTGGGAACATACGAGGGCTGCGCTCGCGTGGGGTCGATCAGGGCGCGTCGCTGGGCGAGGTAGTCGGGGTCGATCAGGGCGGCAGGGTTGACGTGCATATGTGCCACATCGGTAAGATAGGCAACTCGGTCGGCGAAAGCCACCTTCTTTGCCTCTACCGAGAGATGAACTGTTTCCGGTGCAAGCGCATCTGCGCCCAACGGCAGTTGATCTATCATGCCCAGCATCTGGAGTGCTGTGACGCCCTGCGTATTGGGGGGCAATTCATAGACCCTGAGACCCGCGAACGGGACACTCAGCGGAGTCACCCACTCGCTCTGATGTGCGGCCAGATCGTCGCGAGAGATTAACCCGCCTTCGCGTGCAAAGAACGCGGCAATCTGCTCCGCGATCTCCCCACGGTAAAACGTCTCGGAGCCTGTCTTCGCGATGGCGTGCAACGTCCGTGCCAATGTAGGGAAGCGAGCAATCGCGCCGACCGGCGGCACAACACCGTCAGGCAAGAAGTGTGCATGCCAGGAGCGATGAAATTCTGTCCTCGCACTTCCCGCCGTCAGAGCTGCGTGCAAGCCTGGCCCCACGGCAAAACCCTCTTCGGCATAGGCAATAGCTGGCGCAAGAGCTCCCGCCAACCCCAGGCGACCAAAACGCTGCATTGCCGCCTCCCACCCACTGGCACACCCTGGGACAGTCACCGCGTGCATGCCAAAGACCGGCATCGTCGTATAGCCCAGTTCGGCATAGCGTTCGATGGTTGCCATCCGCGCTGATCGTCCACTCCCATTCAGCCCATACAGGTTCCCGCTTTTGGCGTCATAGATCAGCATGAAGACATCTCCACCCAGGCCACACAAGAAGGGGTAGACGACCTGGAGTGCCGCACTGGCAGCGATAGCCGCGTCGATAGCGTTACCCCCCGCTTTTAGCAATTCCAGCCCCGCTTCTGCCGCTAAGTAATGAGGGGCCGCTACCATGCCCCGACGAGCCAACGTCACGGGGCGATGCTGTGGAAATGAGGTCATACGTAATCCTCTCTCATTGAAAATGCTTGATAAGCGCGTCCATCAATACACCAGATCCAAAACGTAATACGTCGGTGGCGGGTAGTCCCGTCTCATCTTCGATCTGTTTGATAGCTGCTTGTGCCTCCTGCTCACTCAAGTGATGCGTCAGCAGAGCGATGCCAACGACCTTGCAGGGGCGGTCAGGACGTACCCAACTCATCGCCTCCTCGTTGATCTGTAGCATACGTTTTAAGGGAGGCATTGGACAGTAGGTATAGCCTTCGATGGCAGTGGTACCGACAATGTGACTAAAGATCATCGCGTTGGGCATCGAGCCGTGTATCAGACCAAGCGTAACGGGCGAATAGCCAGGATGGTTCAATGCTCCCTGCCCCTCGACGAAGACCCAATCGTGTTCATTCGCGAAGTCGAGCACCATCTCTTCTACCAGACCGGCGATAAAGTCGCTAATGAGGCGGTCAGCTGGCAGTCCATTGCCAGAGATCATGATGCCAGTTTGTCCAGTCGCGGCAAAGCAGCTATTCAAGCCGCGGCGTTGTGCTTCCCGATCAAGCTCCAGAGCCACCGTCATTTTCCCTGTAGCGCAATCGGAGCCGACCATCAGAATAGTGTGGCTTCCCTGTCGATGAGGAAGAAATTGTGCCACCCGTTGTTTATCGGGTGGACGGCGAACATCCCAGATAGTAGTACCTTTGCGCTCGGCGGCAGCCCGTAGTTCGGGATCATCAGCCAGGAAGCCATGCAGTCCACTGATGATATCCAGGCCAGCGTCGATAGCGATCAGTAGTTGCCCACGCCAGGCCTCTGGTAACGCTCCACCCATGGGGGCGATGCCTATCAAGACCGTGTCGGGCTGGTATGTCAATGCTTCATGGATATCGCGCACAACAGGAATGCCCTGGCCAAAAGCGGCATCTCCCAGTGCTTGCGCGGCATCCATACCGGCTTTCGTACTATCAATGACTGCCACCACGGTGTCTTTTCCGTAACGTATGACACCAGTGGCCGTTTTGCCGTAATGCCTTTCAAAGGCACCCTCCGCCAATATGGCTATTCGTCGCATCTCTTCCGTTTCTCCTGTGTTCCTACATGTAGACCGCTTTCACAAGTATAGCACTGCATATCTCCCCATTGCCAATCCCTCCGTTTGCCAGACTACCAGGGCGACCGCAAGGGTCGTCCCTACTATACTACGGTGCATGTCATACCCGTTCCGCGTGTATAGTAGGGGCGACCCTTGCGG
>JBPCJY010000143.1:0-38090 GCA_051004815.1 Ktedonobacteraceae bacterium | reverse complement strand
ATAGGCTACTTCAAGTCGTGGAGTTTTAACTTTGTGCTGCTTGATACCAGCTAACAAAAGTGTTGCACTCATCGTCCGAAAATCCTCCTGTTTTTAATTCCTCAGCTAATTGTACCATTTTTCAGCTAGTTGAAGAGGAGGGAATTGATGACATTTTTCTCACTACAAGCAAAAAGCTTTGCAAGCGGTACTGAGAATTTGAAAATTATCTTAATTGATGGAGAGCAGCTTGCTCAGCTCATGATCGGTTGCCCAGGTGATCTGTGGCGTTTCCATGGCGAAATAATCTCCTCGCTTGCTCTCCCTGAAACTTGAAGAGGCTCCTCTTGCGGGAGACCGATAGGTTCGTCTCGTCTGAAAATTCGGCTGTTAGCCCAACGGCTTCGCTTGCTCTGTTGTGTTAATGGCGTCAGTTGAGCTAATGGCTTTTTCCTCATCTTTAGCAGCCGCAGACAAATCATCGCGGTATTGGTAGAGGTAGTCTAGCAGCGAAAATGCGGCGTGCGCACTTAACTCTAGATGTGCATCGGGGTTCTGTTCAGAAGTGATCAACAGCTGATTGTTGATCAGTTGAAATCTCCAATCGTGAACTTTCATTTCGGCGATATCCATAGTTGTTACCTCTTCTTTTCGTCAAACTGTTACAAGGGACAATGCAATCATTGCTACTTTGTTCACTACGAAATACTCATGCAGGTTTCAACTTTAGCAAAAGGGAGACTATTTTGAATAGCCTCCCGCGTGGTACAATCTGAAGAGCCTAGTATTTAGTACAAAACATCCAGGAGAAAAACATGTATTCTGCTGTAATCAAAGGCTGGGATGTCTACCAAAATCATCTCGTCCAGGCCATTGAGCCTCTCACTGCGGAGCAACTAGCACTCAGGATATCCCCCAACCTCCGCTCAATTGGCTTGCTCGCCAAGCATATTGTACGCACGCGTGCCGCTTGGTTGTATAACATGATGGGCGAAGGTGGCCCAGATGTAGCAAGCATCGCGCAGTGGGAGCACGATGGTGACGTTCCATCCACCACTGAACTGGTGCGTGGCTTGGAAGTGACATTCCACGCTTGGCAGGAATGCCTTGAGCGTTGGTCTCCGGAAGACCTGGAATATATCTTTCGCGGCGAGCGTTGGGGCAAACCATACGAGCTCTCACGCCAATGGGTCATCTGGCATGTGATCGAGCATGACCTGCATCACGGCGGCGAACTCTCCTTCTCACTTGGTGCCCATGACCTTGCCGCGCCCGACATCTAATGAACCTGTACATGCCGCTTTGGTCAAAGGAACCAGAATAAGCAAAAATGACGGTATCTTCTCTCAAGATACCGTCATTTCCGCTTGCCAGTACGATACGATTACGGGTTATCCCATTCGTACCCATCTTTCTGGATCAATTCGTCGGCTTCTTCCGGCCCCCAGGTACCGGCTTTGTACGGGTGTACAGTATCGGGGGACATATTTTTCCATGCACTGGTGATACTATCGATAATGCGCCAGGATGTCTCCACCTCGTCACGCCGGATGAACAGCGTGGAGTCACCAAGCATACAGTCGGCGAGGAGACGTTCGTAGGCATCGGGCGATTCGATGCCGAATGCACTGGCATAGGCGAAGCTCATATCAACATCGTGCAGAACACGAGCTGCCCCTGGCACCTTGGCAGCAATTTTCAAGGACATGCCCTCATCCGGTTGAATGCGAATGGTCAGACGATTGGGAACAAGGCCCTTGACTTCATTGGGTTTATAGAGCTGGTGTGGGACGCGCTTAAACTGAATAGTCATCTCTGTACTGCGTTTTGGTAGGCATTTGCCGGTACGGATGTAGAAGGGAACGCCCGCCCAACGCCAGTTTTCGATGAACAGTTTGAGGGCCACGTATGTCTCGGTCGTGGAGTCAGGAGCAACCCCTTTTTCTTCTCTATAGCCAACCTGCAGTTGATTGTCGATGATGCCCGCGGTATATTGGCCGCGCACCGTTCGCTGTGCTACCTCCTCTGGAGAGAAGAGAGGAATGGCACGCATGAGTTTTACTTTTTCGTCGCGGATAGCATCGGCGTCAAAGGCAACGGGAGCTTCCATGGTAGTTAAGCACAAAACCTGCATGATGTGGTTCTGTACCATATCTCGAATAGCTCCGGATTCTTCGTAATATTCCGCACGCGAACCAATACCCAGACTTTCAGCAACAACGATTTGGACATGTTCGATATATCTCTGGTTCCAGAGCGGCTCGAATATACCGTTGGCGAAACGTAAAGCCAGGATGTTTTGCACCGTTTCTTTACCCATGTAGTGGTCGATACGAAAAGTCTGGTTTTCGCGGAATACACGGGCAATTTCGCGATTGAGCTTTTGCGCGGTGGCCAGATCGCGCCCAAAGGGTTTTTCGATGATAAGGCGAGTCCAGGATTCTTCATCTCCATTTGTTTGGCCTGGATGCGCTAAGCCCGCACCGCCGAGCTGATGAATGATCTCGGAATCGAGGGTTGGCGGAGTTGCTAAATAGAACAGGCGATTCCCTTGCGTCCCCTTCTCACTGTCAAGTTTATCCAATAAATCGGCAAGTTTCTGGAACCCTTCACGGTCATTGAAATCAGATTGGCAGTAATACATGCGCTGCGCGAAATCATGCTGCGCTTTACTGTCTAGCTTATCGTCTTCGGGCATGTATTTATTAATGGAATCTAAGGCCATACCGCGCCATTGCTCGTCGTTCATAGGGCGACGGGCAAAAGCTACAATCGAAAAGCCTTGTGGCAGCGGATGATCGTGGAACAGGTGGGCCAGCGTCGGCAATAATTTGCGTTGCGTTAAATCACCAGTGGCACCAAAGATAACGACAGCGCATGGTTCCGGTTGCTGCCCATCTTGCCAGATAGTGTGTTGTTTGAGTGGAGTCGGTGGATGGACTTCTTGAGTCATAAAAACTCTCCTCTACAAAATAATGTATAGTATCCAGTATGTTTTGAGTATACTGCATACTACACGATTTCGCATCACTTCAAGACTTGTTTTGTGTATTGCTACTCTAAGATGCTAGATTACCCGTAGTGCATAATCTATTGGCAAACAGCTCTCGTACTCCCTTCTCCGCCAAAGGACCCTGTTGGTGAATGCGAGAGAGACTCGAAGATGCCGCCTTCACCGTGCTGGGGGCAAGCCCCGCCCTGGGACAGTGCTTGTGGTGTGGTAATATAGCCAGGCGCAGTTGCAGTGATGCTTCCAGCAGAAAACAATCATTGGGAGAAAAGATGGCAAAATATGATTTGACAATTATTGGCGGTGGCTCCGGCGGTTTAACTGCCGCTCGTATTGCTACGGCTCTGGGCGCGAACGTGTTGCTCATTGATAAAGAACGATTGGGCGGCGATTGCTTAAATTATGGCTGTGTGCCCAGTAAAAGCATGATTCATGTGGCCCATGTCGTGCAGCAGGCCAAAGAGTCCGCGAAGTTGGGACTTCTACCCGCCAATGTAAGCGTGGACATGGCAAAAGTCTCCGCCTATATTCAGGGCGTGATTGGACGTGTGAGCGAGGGAGAAAAAATATATACCGAGGGAGTCACGGTCAAATTCGGTCACGTCACCTTCAATTCAGCAACCGAACTCTCTTTGCATGGTGAGACATTTACCAGTCGCAATACCCTGATCGCGACCGGTTCGCGGCCCGTGGTACCTAATATAGAAGGCCTACAAGAAGCGGGGTATTTGACGAACGAAGGTGTGTTTGACCTACTGCATTTGCCTGCTTCCCTGATCATTGTTGGTGGTGGGCCTATTGGTGTAGAGCTAGGCCAGGCCTTTGAACGTCTGGGATCGAAAGTAACCATTATTCAGGGTCCCGAGCGTATACTACCCAAAGAAGACCCAGAGGTCTCTGCTATCGTCGCTAAGGTGCTGACCTCAGAGGGTATTGACATCGTGACCGGGGCGCGTTTCGTTAAAGCCAGCCGCAATGGCGATAAAAAAGTCGTCACCGCCAGAAGAGGTGATGAACTGCTGAACTTTGAGGCCGATGAGATAGTGCTCGCATTGGGTCGCCAGCCCAATGTCGATGGCCTGAACCTGGAGGCAGCAGGCATCAAATATGACAATAAAGGCATTAAGGTAGATGAGTACCTCCAAACGACAGCCTCGAATGTTCTGGCCATCGGCGATGTGATTGGTGGCTACCTCTTCACTCATGTTGCCGCCTACCAGTCAGGAGTCGCGGTACGCAATGCTCTGGTGCCAGTGGGGAAGAAGAAAGTAGATTACAGAGTCGTGCCGTGGTGTACATTCACCGATCCTGAAGCGGCTCACGTCGGTTTAACACCCGCCGAGGCAGAGAAGCAGCACAAACAGATACGCATTGTGAAATTCCCGTGGGCTGACATTGATCGGGCGCAGACCGATGGCGAAACAGTTGGCTTTATCAAATTAGTGTTGGCGGGTAAAAAAGATGAGATCGTTGGTGTCCATATGGTGGGTGCGCGTGCAGGTGAACTGTTAGGCGAGATGGCACTGGCTATGCAGCATAATCTGGCCTTAAACGATGTATACAATACCATCCACGCCTACCCAACGATGAACTCTGGTATCCAGCAAGCATTCTTCGAGGCATATCTGGAAGGCACGGCTGCCGCCAATAACCGGAAAATCGTCAGTACCGTTCTCAAGCTGCGTGGCTAAGCTTTTTTCTGCTCTTTATGTTTACCTGGCGTGCTCTCGACAAGTAGGCGCGTAGAAGAGCGGAAATAGGCGATGATTGCCGCCAATACAATACAGAGCAAAAGAGGCGCAAACAAGGCAAAGATGGTCGCTGTCATTAACGGAATGTGCAGGAACGAAAAGAGTATAACTTGAAAAATGGGTAAAAGTATCAGCAGTACCGTTGTCATCAACGTCAACGTTAAAGTGTAGCCAGCCCGTAGCCGTTCAGTGACCATGCGCTTGCGTAGTTGAGCCTGCTCACGAGCACTTTGCTGTAGGTTGTGAATATTCTGGCGTTCAATGGCGATTTGTTGGCGTTCCGCCAACAGCTCTTGTTCCATCTGGGCAGCTTTGCGTTGCGCCTGGCGCGTGAGATACAGTGCCTCGGCAGTATGTTTGTCTTCTGCCTGCCGAACATGCAGTTCCACCGTCTTCAGCAGATCAGTGCGCGTTGTGGGCCTATTCTCTGGTGTGAGAGTCAGAGTGCGAGCTGTCTCCTCTACCATCCTCCCAGCCTCTTCCTCGACCTCACTTTGAAAAGTATGGTACAGCTCCTGGTAACGGTGTTCTAACTGGACAAGAGCATCTTTTGCGCCGTTGCGCTCCTCCGTTAATTCCTGGACTTGGAGTTGAAGTTGCTCCATTTCCTGCTGTTGATTGCTATGTGTCTCATCTAAATCTTTCTCATAGCTCGCCAACTCCCATCGCAGGCGTTTGTTCTCTTCGCGCAGTTGCATCATCTGCCGCCATGCCAGCTTTGCGTTGGGTACATCTGTACTCAAGCTTGGCAGGTGGTCGGTTTGTTTTTGCTGCAAAATATTGTGTCGTCGTTCGGATACAGAACTTCGGCGGTTAAAGGAAGGTGCTACCTGTTCATTAGAATCGGTTGACTGAATTGCATCATCGGACGAAGACATGGTCTGCTCCCTTGCTCTATTCTATCTTGCAGCAACATGCTATGCGCTCAGGACAGCAATGCATTTTCCTACGCAAAAAGTAGTTAACTCTCTCTAGTTGCTATTATGCATGGAATAAGACAAAGTTGCAAGTGTTTAAATGGCTCTATCTATTTTTAATGCTCAGCTGAGCGAGCCGGTCGTGGCATTGTAAGCCTCTAAAACATCAGGAGTAATATCCGTCTGCTTGCCTTGTTCCTCTGCCGATGCTGGGGAAACTACCTGTGTCGTATCTATCGGTTCTTGTTTGATAGCCATAAAAAAAGTAACCTCCACTGCGCGGAATAGCGATGAACCATGTTTGGCGTTACTATAGCACAGGCAGCAGATGAAGGTCAAAACGATATATACAATATTAATGACACGGTGTTGGTGTTTTTGTTGGCGTCGGCGTCGGTGTCCTCTTCAATATTATTGCCCCTGCTGGTGGCGTTCTACAAGGGGTTGGCGATACTGTCGGCGAACCGTTAGGTGTTACTGATGCTACCGCGGTAGTATAGACTAGCGTAAAGTAGGCGGCTCTATCGGTATTGACGGCACAGGTCGTCCCATTCGATGCCGTGAAATTCACTGTTACCAGGATAATTTTATTGAGGTCAGCCGCCCTGTTAGCCGTCGAAACTGAAAAAACAGCCAAACCATCCTGCGTCGTGGTCGCCGACACATTCACATTGCCGTCAGGCCACAGCACAGTCGCGGTAGCACTGGCGGGATAGACACCCGCCGGGTTGTTATCGACATTATGCACAAACTTGGCATAGATGCCGATAGTAGAGTTGGTATTGATCCCAGGAGTGGTATTAGTGACCCACGCCGAACAGCTATATGCTGGTAATGGCGGCGTGGCTGAGCCATCGAATTGCCCCAGGTTGACGGTAACTGTCACTGGTGGTTGCCCAAGATTCGTATCAGTACCGCTCCCACCGCAGGCAACGACAAGCATACTGAGAAGGAAGAGGAGAAAGATGGCCCCACCTTTCAGATACAAAGAAGATCGCGTATGTGATTTTCTTTCAGTTCTTATTTGCCAACGCATAGAGCTATTATCACCCTTAAATTACTGTGGATTTTGCCATAGTATAGCATAGAAGAGCCTACGAGTTAAATATTCCTGGGTTGCTTGCCATAAAAGTACTATTCGTACAATTGCGGTCAGAACTTACATGAGAATAAACGGTGGTGGAGGAGTAACTAACGTGGCATCCAGTAGAGAATTTGGAAGATGCCCTACTGGATGCCATCTAAAGTGAATCGAAGGCAAAGGGGTTACTGAACAACGATTTTCAAGTTCATATTTTGATGAATGGTGCAATATACATGAAATGTACCTGCGGTCGTAAAGGGGCCAACGGCAGCACTATCATTACCATTGTATGTCTGGTTGATAGTAGGAGCTCCACTCTCTGTAGATGGTTTGGCGGTGCCATTGATCCAACTACCATTGACGATAATATGGGGCGATGCAGCATCGTCAACCAGATTGAGCTTATCCCCTTTTTTGAGGGTGACTGAGCTTTGCACAAAATTGGCACCACTCATATGTACTGTGGGGCCAGTAGACAATGTGCTGGTATCTACAATAGCACAGGCTGCCAGCAGGACGGTCATGGTTGCAAATACGGTTAAGGCAATAAACAACTTTTTATACATGTGTGTTCCTTTCGATAATGCGCGGTATGTGTTGCGTTCCTCGTGAATATACGGTACAGCTCCCGACCCGCTTGAGTTGAAAACGTACTACTTCATATTATAACAGGATATACGCTAGATGGGGGATAGGTTGTTTTTGTCTAACTTTTATGCAGCTATATAGTCCTTTGGGGGTGGAAGTGGTTCATTATCGGCGATAGCCGCCATAATCCAACTTTCAATGGCATCTTTTCCCTGTTTGACAGCTTCCTCATAAGTCGTTCCATGCGTGACACATCCAGGAAGTTCCGGGACTCTTACAACAAAAATATTATCTCGGCTATCCCACTGGATAATCATTGAGTAGTGAATCTGGTTCATTTTTGTTTTCCCTTCAGTTGATCGCGTGCTGCTTGTACTTCCTCAATAAGATAGTGTTTCGCATCGTCTCCATCATTACCTGGTATTGTGACTCTTAATTTCGGAAGCCATGGATGTTCCATACCGTATGGCTTCCTTTGCCCGATCGAGAAGAAAAGCCAACTTTTCTTAGTTGAGCTTTGAGTTGCCTAATTTTAGGTGGCATGGTTCCCTTTCACTGCTAATGATAACATATTGTCTTGGCATTTCAATCTTTCGTTTCGATGCTAGCTGCTGCAAGCTTTCTGTTAACAACGAGAGTGTTTTTTACCTATTGATTATCGATTTGCAACTTATAAGCTGTCAGATGAACGTATTGTAGAGCAGTGAAGGTAGCACGTCAAGCCTGACAACCTCTTCTGAAATGCAGCGACCTTTAAATTACAGGAACTTACGATCACCACCTTAAAAGTGAGAAATTTCTCATTTGTTTCCAATGGAAAGCCCATAAACCTACAGTATGCTTGTCACAGAACAAGCCTCCCTTTTGCGATGATTTTTTGCTCGCTAAAATAGATTGGAAACCATAATGGAAACGAATCCCAAAGAATACGATACACGCAGCGCACGGATACCACAACCGAACCGGTTATATGAAGGCAAGAACTTCTCCCCGCAAGGCGGTTGGCAACGGCAAGCACGTCCACAGCCGTCGGCTCTGCCTCAAAGTGATGGAAGGCAACAGCCCAAAAAAGCACCGACCAAGATGCCAAAGGCGCGTGTGCTTGCTATGGCTAACAAGCTCAAGAAAGGGCTTGTTATTGCTTCGATCATGGGCTTTGGCATGTTCGGCGGACTGGCTACATTACATCAGGTAGGTACCACAGCCACAACCAACAAGACATCGTCAACGTCTGCTCAAACTTCATCTTCCCAGAACAGTTCGAACTTTTTAAAGCAAAGTGGAACAACGACTGCTACGAAGACAGCCACTAGTACGCCGACACCTACACCTACTAGCACCGCGACAGCCACAACGGCACCAGTCACTGGTTCTAGCACCTCGTAAGTGTCGCGAGGAGTACCAGACGATTGAGGCAACTATCTCCATGCTGCTTTATGAAAGCGAGGAAACAAGAATATGAATACCATCTGGGAAACAGTTACCTGGGACATCGCTCGTGCGGGCGGATTTACCGCCTACGTTTTGCTCACTTTGGCAGTGGTTGTGGGACTTGCGCTTTCGACGCAGCTACAATCACCCAGCCGCTGGCCGCGTTTGCTCAATAGTGAACTGCACAATTTCCTGACGCTGCTCAGCACGATCTTTCTCGTCATCCATGTGCTGGCTGCGTGGATCGATCCCTTCACCCACTTTGGGTGGAACGAGATCCTCATTCCACTCGCGAGCCATTATCGTCCAGTGTAGATGGCATTCGGTATTGTCGGATTGTACCTTGGCATTGCTATCGGCATAAGTACCTGGCTGCGTTCTCTCATCGGCTACAAGTGGTGGCGGCGGCTCCATGTGCTCACCCTTGGCATCTATGTCATCGCGACCATTCACGGCATTGGCACCGGCAGTGATACGCAGACCCTGTGGGCACTGGGCATCTACCTGGTCAGCATCGCCCTGGTAAGCTCACTCCTCTGCCGAAGAATACTTGCCTTGCGGAAAGGCAAGCGCACGAAAGCTTCCGTCCATGCTCCCACGCGTGCTTCCGTCCATCCTGCTACCCCAGTGCGCAACATGAACACCGTTCCACAACGTAATCCGCGCACGCAGAACGAAGCCAACAGGACTGCAACAACAAGTATCATGGAGCAGCGACGACCAGAAGGCGTCCGTGCGAGATGAACATGAGAATCTTCTCATACACTTCTCATCAGATTTCAATAGAAGGATGATATGCTAGACTACAGTTAAACGAAGCACCCCTGAATGGAACGTAACTGGGCAAAAAGGAACAGCACCATGCATATACTTGTAGTTGAGGACGAACAGCGTCTGGCATATCTGTTGCGCCGCGTCCTGTTGGAGGAGCGGCACACCGTTGATCTAGCGCATGATGGACATGCGGGGCTTGATCTGGCCCTCTCTGATACCTATGATGCAATGATCCTCGATCTGATGTTGCCAGGTATCGACGGGCTTGAGGTCTGTCGCCAACTGCGTGCCGAACGCATTATGACACCGGTGCTCATGCTCACTGCTCGGGGAGCGGTAGAGGACCGTGTGACCGGTCTCAAAGTAGGAGCCGACGACTATCTCATCAAGCCTTTCGCTATGGAAGAACTCCTGGCGCGTGTCAACGCCTTGTTGCGCCGCCGTGATCGGCGTTTTGATGAAGCCCCTCAGCTCAGCGTGGGAGACCTGGCCCTCGATCTGGTGCGCCACGAAGCACGCCGCAGCGGTCGCGTCATCGAGCTTACTGCTAAGGAATTTGCCCTGCTAGAGTACCTGATGCGCCATCCTGGGCAGGTGCTCACGCGCACACAAATCATTGATGCGGTTTGGCGTTACGACCTGGAGGCACTCTCCAATGTCGTAGATATTTACATCCACTACCTGCGCGACAAGGTTGACCAGGGCTTCATGCACCCACTCATTAAGACGGTACGCGGCGTGGGGTATAAGATTGAAGCCTAGCATAGCAAGAAGGAGCCGCCGTATGAACTGGCGAAGTTTTGCCTCGGTCGTAGGCTATCCAGGCAAGGAACGTCGCGCACCAGAGGCAGGAGCGGCCTTGTTTCAGGGCTTGCGCTTTCGCCTGACCCTCTGGTATTGTGGGGTCATGGGAGCGGCCCTGGTGCTGTTCGGCATCGCGCTGTATTTTGGCACCCAGCACTACCTTTTGACTCCCATAAAGGATGATGTCGCCGGACATGCCCATGCACATGTGCATCAGTGGCTCACGGATTCGCCCGATCATGGTGCCTGCCCGTTGCTCGATGCGTTTGGCCCATCAGGTCAATTTGGCTCTCCTTCTGGTCAGCCTTTCATGATGTCCGAGATCGCCGTTTGCTACGACCAGAACGGCTCCTTGCCACCAGACGAAAATACCACTGGGCTTCCGTCCGCATTTCTCAATAATAACCTGGTGAAGGCGGCATTACAAAATGGCACATACGCTGACGATACTGTCAACGGAGGAGGCCAACTTGGATTAATCTACCGCTATGCACAGGTGGTTCCAAACCCATCAGGGAGCGGATACGTGGGCGTCGTGTTGATTGGCGAATCGGTTCAGGCACAGGAATCCGCGCTATCGTTGCTGCTCATGCTTCTCCTGAGCATCGGGGGAGTGGCGTTGCTCGGAGCAGCACTGGGTGGATTGTTTCTCTCGAACCGAGCCTTGGCCCCGGCGCGATTGGCCTGGGCCAACCAGCAACGCTTCATCGCCGATGCCTCGCACGAACTGCGCACGCCACTGACGTTGCTACGCGCGGATGCCGAGGTGCTGTTGCGCGGTCGTGAGCGTCTGGAGGCAGAGGATGCGGTACTGCTGGAGGATATTGTCGCCGAATCTAGCCATATGGCGCACATCTCAAACAATCTGTTGACACTCGCCCGCCTGGACAATACTGCTGCCCATCGAGAGCACGAGGTGCTAAGCCTGGTTGATCTGGCTCAGCAGGGAACGCGACGCGTGCAATCTATGGCCGAACAGCATGGTGTCACGGTCCAGGTTGAGCACACCAACGATCCCTACGTCATTGGGGACCCAATGCTGCTTGAGCAGGTGGTGCTGATTCTGCTCGACAATGCTATCAAATACAATCGATCGGGTGGTCGTGTCATGCTGCGTACCTCGATTCGCGCTGAATACGCCTTCTTGGAGGTATCCGACACCGGCGTCGGCATTGCCACTGAACACCTGCCACACCTGGGTGAACGCTTTTACCGCGTGGACAAAGCACGCTCGCGTGAGGCGGGCGGTACCGGCCTTGGCCTCTCCATTGCCCAGCGCATTGCGTTGCTCCATGGTGGTCAACTCACCCTCTCTAGCATTCCTGAGCAGGGTACGACCGCAACACTCACTTTGCCCCTGGCCTCTGGAACGCTACCCGATGACCATGCAGAGGATGCAGGAAGCATGCCATCACTACCAGAACAGATGGTTTGAACAGGTCTTTCACATACCAGAAATACATCGATCAAGAAAATTACACAACATTAAAGGAGAACCTATGAAAAAACGGTATATTGTACTGGCTGGAATCGGCCTTGTCCTCGTCATAATCGTTGCTGGCGTGCTCTATACTACGCGCTTTGCCAGTGCCGTCAATCAGACTCAGACTCATGTCGCACCAGGGGCTATTACAGTTACAGCAACCGGGACGCCCATTCCATCAACTGATCTACGGACTTTTCAGATCGTGCCTGCCCAGACTACAGCATCCTACAGCGTGTACGAAAACCTGATCTTTCAAAATAAACCAAATAATGATGCGATTGGCACAACGCACTCGGTGCAAGGTAGTTTCGGCATACGAACCGGTGCATCACCACTCGTTGCGGCCATGAACATTAAGGTCGATTTGAGGACGTTGCAAACAGATTCATCGAGGCGCGATCACTATGTGCAACAAAACGCCCTGGAAACAGACAGCTATCCGTATGCGACGTTCGTCTCGGTCAGCACCCAGGGTCTACCGACGAGCTATACAGACGGGCAAACGGTTCATTACCAACTGACCGGCAACCTGACCATGCACGGTAAAACCAATAAAGCGGTCTTTGACGTGCAAGGAAAGGTCGTTGGCAAGACAATCACCGGAACGGCGACCAGTACCATGTATATGACGGATTACGGCATTCAGCCACCAAATCTGGCCAACATCGCAATTGCACAAAATAAAGTGCTCATCACCATCACCTTTACGGCGAACGAGGCATGAGACTATAAGCTCTTGCTCCTTGGGGGGAGCAAGAGAAATCTCCTTAGCAGGACGCTATCTGGAACGAATCACTTCGTTTAAGTCCCGTCCAAGATCTTTCAGTAAAATCATAGCTGCATTTCGGCCTGGCCCTCCTGTGACCGACCCTCCTGGATGGGTCGTGGCCCCTGTCTGGTACAGACCCGGAATCGGCATGCGGTGCTGAGCATACCCCGGCACTGGTCGCAGCGTTCCTGACTGGGCGGGACTCAAATCTCCTCCATGGCAACTGCCGTGCCAGTTATGCCGATTGTAGCGTTCCAGATCCAGCGGACTACGGATATCCGTGGCGAGTATGTTGTCACTGGTCATGTTGGGAGCATACTTGCGCAATTCTGCCAGGTTTTTAGCGGCAACCTCCTCCTTTATCTCATCCCAGTACTCAGGTCCCTCGCGCAGCGCGTATGGTTGTTGACTAATCACCTTGACTATGTGTTTGCCGTCAGGTGCTCTGCCCGCATCTTCTACACTTGGCGTCAATATGAGCAATACTGGCTGGTCAATAGCTACAGTGCCATGGTTGAAGTTGTTCCCCATACCTAATTGGCACTCCGCTGTTTGTGCCACACCCGCACCAACTAAAGCGAGCGTCCCGCCTTCAACAGAGAATTTTGGCGGTTCATTCGTGGCATAATGAGCCACGAACATCCCACGCCCAGCTTTGTAAGTCTCGACTCCATAGAGGAAGGCGTCTCCCCAGGCCTCTTTAGGAGCCATTTCCACCAGGTGCTTGACATGGATAGTAGAGACAACTGCATGTCGCGCCCGGTACTGTTCCCCGGCCTCAGTTTCAACACCCACGCAGCGTCCACCTTCAAGGATTAACCTCTGCACCGGCTTGTTCGTCAAGATGGTTCCCCCATACGCTTCGACGATACGTTGTAACGCCTGGGGCAGACTGCCTGAACCTCCCTTGGGAATAGCCCAACCGTTACGTTGGCGACCGGCTACAAACGAATAGGCCAGTGTTCCTGTGCCAGGACGCTCCCCTGGCTGCAACGTTCCTTCTGCAAACCACAGCATCCAGGATTTGACATGCCAGTCCTCGAACGCTGCATCAATAATATCCCAGGCCGAGAGTGCCTGCCGACGTAACCACATAGCTCCTTGCGGATGTGCCGCCAATTCCTGGTAGATTGAAGGGTCGCTACCGGCAGGGGTATAACGTATTCTGTTGAAAATAGGTGCTATACTGCGCCAATCGGAGATCATCTTACGATACGTCTCGGCATCTTTCCGCGAGAATCTGGCGATGCCTTCGCAGGTGCGCTCAATGTCCATCCACTGCGTAATAGACGTTCCATCCGCGAAAACCACATGGGAGACCGGATCGGCTTTTATATATTCCAATCCATACTCGGCCAGCGGCAGTTCCTGCTTGCTCCAGATCGGGCTTTGCATAAAGATCGCATGCGTCGTTGAGCATGTATCATGCAGGAAACCTGGCAACGTCAGTTCCTCGGTCATCGTGTTGCCGCCAATAACAGGCCGCGCCTCCAGTACCAGGCAGGAATATCCCGCCATCCCCAAATAAGCAGCCGTAACCAGGCTATTATGCCCCGCTCCCGCGATCACGATATCAAATTGTTCTGCCATCCTTGCCTCCATTGCTGAAATAGATAACGGTAATTTCCTTTGCTTGCATCTGCATGCGGTTCACGCCCTTTATTATTTGATTTGAGAAGGGAAAACTACTGAATCAGATTGAGCAAGTATGCCTTGCTGTGCGGCCTGCATCAGTGTCCAGATTTTCTCTGGCCTGAGTGGCATATCTATCGTTTTGATACCGAGTGGCGCGAGTGCGTCCAGGACGGCATTAACAATAGCAGGCGGTGCGCCAATGCAGCCCGATTCGCCAGCACCTTTCGCCCCTAGCGGATTATAGGGCGAAGGTGTCTCAACAAAATCAGTGACAAAGTCGGGTACCATACCTGCATTCGGCATGGCATAATCCATCAAACTGCCACTGAGTATCTGCCCTTCCGCATCATAGATAACTTCTTCATAGAGTGCCTGGCTGATGCCTTGCGCCAGACTTCCATGTATCTGTGCCTCGACCAGATAGTGATTCAGCACACGCCCACAATCATCCACCGCGACATATTTCTGTACATGTATCTCGCCAGTTTCAGGGTCTATTTCGACGACGGCAAGATGTGTACCAGAGGAGTAGGTAGCACCGGGCGCACTGAAATCGTGCCAGGCAGCAAGCCCTTCAATAGGTGTACCATTCGCGGGATTGGGTGCTTCACGAGCGATGAGTTCTGGCTGCTCTTCAACCATGAGGGCGAGTTTGCCGAGCGAGACAGCGCGTGTTGGAGTACCGCGCACTACGACTTGCCCATGCTCTATCATCAGATCGGCGGGCGCGGCTTCCAAAACATGGGACGCAAGCTGCAAGGCTTTTTCTTTCACCGCTTCCGTTGCCAAATACACGGCTGACCCCGCCATCTGAGTGATACGGCTGCTATACGTGCCAATACTATAACCGGGCAGGTCGCTATTATTCATACGAACTTCTATCTGCTCTGCGGACATATTCATGACGGTTGCCGCAATTTGAGCAAAGGCTGTAAAGTGGCCCTGCCCATTGTGGGCGACACCTGACTGAATTAGCACAGTGCCATCGCGGCGTATGCGGACAGTAGCAGCTTCATGTGCTGTACTACCCCTGGGTGGAACAGCATCACCCGATAATTCGATAAAAGAAGCGAGGCCAATCCCCAGCAGTTTAGTGTTAGCAGTAGCGCGGTATTGCTGTTGTTTCATACGCCAATCTGCATAATTCCCTAATGCCAATGCAAGCTCTAAGCCAGCCAAATAATTGCCGCTATCATACACAATTCCGGTTACTGTTGTATGAGGGAATGCTTGTGGCGCAATAAAATTGCGGAGACGCACCTCTGCCGGATCAAGGCCCAGTTCGTGGGCAATCCTATCCATCGTGCGTTCGAGGATATAGGTAGCTTCTGGTCGCCCAGCACCTCGATAAGGTGCGGTCGTCACTTTGTTGGTGAAAACACCTATCATCTGGCTTTCTATTGCCTGCACACGGTATGGCCCACACAGCATCGATGGCGTGCGACCAGGTACCATTGCTGTCGCATAGGTAAGAAATGCCCCCAGGTCAGCAACCGAGCGAACGCGCAGCCCAAGCAGCGTACCATCGTTCTGAAAGGCAGCCTCAACGTAATTTATCTGTCCACGCCCCTGTGATTGCGCCTGCAAATTTTCATTTCGTTGCTCGATCCACTTGACAGGTCGCCTGAATTTCACGGCCAGTAATGCCGCGATGATCTCCTCGCCCAGGAAATTGGATTTAGCTCCAAAGGCTCCTCCCACATCAGCGTTGTAGATATGAATACGATTGCGCTCAATACCCAAATACGTTGCTAGCGTATCTCTCGCTCGGAAGACCGATTGTGTCGATAGCCAGGCTGACAGTTCGCCGCTGGACGCGTCGAAATCGAAGAGACATGCACGCGGCTCAAGCGAGCTTGGCGCAAGCCTCTGATTGACGAGTCGCAAGTGGATAGTGCGATCAGCGTGTGCAAAAGCGGCATCTATATCGCCGCCACTTGTATGTTGTGTAAAAGCAACATTGGAATCAAGCTCATCATAGAGTCGAGGCGCGTCCGCTTCAAGCGCAGCTTCTGCATCTGTCACCGCGGGCAGCACGTTATAGTCAATGTCAACCAGATCAAGTGCATCCTCCGCGCTGGAGAGACTCTCGGCTAAAATAACTGCTACCGGATCTCCAACATAACGCACGCGTCCCACTGCGAGAGGACGGCGTTCCGGCTTTCTCAATCCCGCTACAGGGATAGTATCCAGTGTAGGCATTCCACCCACCAACTCAGCACCCTCAAAGGCCGCAATAACTCCCGGTAGTGCTCGTGCTGCATCAAGTTGGATCTTCGTTATCTGTGCGTGCGCATACACACTGCGCACGACAACCATATGCAGCACTGGCTTCCGTCCCGGCAGAGGTCTTCGATCATCAACATAGCGAGAATGACCAGTAATGGAGCCGTAATCTTCTCTGCGGCGTTCAAATCCTGTTGTTTGAGCACGCTCTTTCATGGTGCATCTACTTCTCTACTTGAACTTCTCTGCAACATTAGCACTGAAAAACATTGTCCATTCATCATACCATTTAAACTCTGGCGCGTCAATTATAGTACCATTTGGATTAAAAAGAAACAGCGAACTAGCCCATTGCTATATATCAATAAACGCGCTTCCATGCACGTCCTATGATAGGGGCGACCCTCGCGGCCACCATGGCTATGACCCTGGCAATAATTCACGGGCTCTGTATAAAGACGAAATGCTTGACTTACAAGGATAAGTTTGGTATGATGAAAGGGCAATCATATCACAAGTGCAATCTACGCAATATTACTGAGGGCAATGTAGTGTGACGACCAAGGAAAATCCAAATATGTACGTTCCCATTCATTCAGCCAAGGTTTTTGAGCGTGTAGCTGAGCAAATTGAAAAACGCATTCTGGATGGTGAACTACGCAAAGGTGATCGTTTACCAACTGAACGTGAACTGGCTGAACAGTTTCGGGTGAGCCGAACAGCAGTGCGTGAAGCAATGAAAATTCTTGCGCAGAAGGGACTCGTCGATATGCGTCCCGGTAGAGGTACCATTGTCATAGACGGTGCCAGCGCGGCTATGCAAAACTCTATTGGTCTGATGATGAAATTGAAGTTAGGCGAGATTGGTGGCTCAGATAGTCTCGTTGAATTCCGCACAATCCTTGAGATTGAGATTGCAGCCCTGGCTGCCGCCCGCACGACAGAAAAAGAAATTTCCGTCATGCGTCTGGCAATAGACGCTATGGATCAAAGCCTGAACGATGCAGATGCATTCATTGTCGCTGATAATATTTTTCACGAGGCCCTGGCCCAGGCGACACAGAATGCCCTCATTATTATCCTGATTAATTCTATTGTTAACCTGCTCAGTGAGCAGCGCAAACAAATCTTTGAAGTTGAAGGTGGTCCCCAGCGAGGGCAAATACATCACAGGCGCATTCTCGAAAGCATTATCAGGCGCGATCCCGAAGCCGCTCGAGCGGCTATGCGTTCTCACTTACAGCAGGTTCGCGAGGACGTGTACGCCGCTACCGTTCAAAAAGGATAGTTGTCCAATATTTTCCGCTTCATCCACTTGGAGGTAGTTATGGCTAAGCTAGGATTTATCGGATTAGGAGCCATGGGCAGTCGTGTAACAAAGCGGCTACTCGATGCTGGCCACACGGTTACTGGCTATAATCGTACCAAGGCCAGGGCGCAGTGGCTCTTAGATGCTGGCATGCTCTGGGGTGAATCCCCCCGCGCCGTTGCGGAAGCAGCAGATGTAGTGTTTACCATGGTCACCAATACGGAGGCACTGCACCAGGTATTTGAGGGCCCTGACGGTATACTGGCAGG
This sequence comes from Ktedonobacteraceae bacterium, assembly GCA_051004815.1. Classification (GTDB taxonomy): domain Bacteria; phylum Chloroflexota; class Ktedonobacteria; order Ktedonobacterales; family Ktedonobacteraceae; genus JBBQXY01. The sequence goes on along the minus strand of JBPCJY010000143.1, from coordinate 20,058 downwards.
TCTAGGCAAAAATAAAATATTTATAGACATGAGCACTGTCAGCCCCGCGGCTTCACGCCACCTTTCAACTAAAGTAGCCGCCAAAGGTGCAAGCATGCTCGACTCTCCGGTGTCAGGCAGCGTTATTACGCTCGAACAGGGCAATCTGTCTCTCATGGTAGGTGGAGATGAGGCCGCTTTTGAACAGGTCAAACCTATTTTGCTCGCCATCGGCCCAAAAGTGAATTACGTTGGCGAAAATGGCAAAGCCGTCCTTATGAAAATAGCCATCAACCTTAATCTTCAAGTACAACTCATGGGCTTTTATGAAGGACTTTTCCTGGCAGTGAAAGGTGGCATCCCAATTGAGACCGCGCTTGAAGTTATGCTCAACAGTGTCATCGCCTCCCCTTCTCTGAAGTATCGCACCCCCTTCATTCTCAATATGCCGGAAGAAGCCTGGTTCAATGTGAACATGATGCAGAAAGACATGCTTCTGGCTGAGGAACTGGGTAGGGAACTCGATGTTGCATTGCCAACCGTCGCGCTCAGTAATCAGATCCTCACCGCCGCCCGCGCCATGGGCCTCGCGAAGCAGGATTTCGCTATTGTGTATAAGGTTCTAGCCAGTATGTCCGGTATGGACTTGTAACTCTCTGGAGAAGTATATGTTACAACCTGAAACATCCAACTCCATTGATGCAGCGGCATCTACAGGAGATGGCGAGCAAGCCCGTTGGTTGCTGTTGTACGAGCAAATGCTGAAAATCCGTATTTTTGAAGAGCATGTCAATCAACTCTATCTCACTGCCAAAATGCCTGGCCTGGCCCACCTGTACGTTGGGGAAGAAGCTATCGCGGTAGGTATGTGTCAAGCGTTGAGGCGCGACGACTATATCACGAGTACGCATCGTGGACACGGACACTGCCTGGCAAAAGGAGCCTCGGTTGACCGTATGTTCGCTGAACTACTCGGTAAAGCTGCTGGCTACTGTCATGGCAAAGGCGGTTCCATGCATATTGCCGATCAGGATACGGGTAATCTCGGTGCGAATGCCATTGTAGGCGGGAGCGCGGGTATTGCTACAGGCGCAGCCATGTCAAGCAAGATGCGTGGCAGCGATCAGGTAACGGTTTGTTTCTTTGGTGATGGTGCGCTCGGTCAGGGAGCATTGTACGAAGTCATGAATATGGCTTCACTGTGGAAACTCCCTATCATCTACCTTTGTGAGAACAATCTCTATAACGAATACACCCATTACTCCGAGACGACCGCGGGTGAGATTATCTCCAGAGCCAAAGCCTTTGGTATTCCGGCTGAACAGGTAGATGGGCAAGATGTTCGCATCATTTATGCCACCGCGCAACGCATGGTTGCACGCGCTCGTCGGGGCGAGGGGCCAAGTTTTATGCTGTGCGATACCTACCGTTATCATGGACACCATGTTGGTGACATTCAGCGAGCTTACTACCGTTCCAAAGAAGAGGAAGAGCATTGGAAGACCCAGCGCGACCCACTGCAACTGCTTGCATCCTGGCTCATCGAACAGAAAATGGCTGATAGCCAAACGTTTAAGCAGATCGAGCAACAGGTGCAAGCCGAAATCGAAGCGGGAGAACAATTTGCTCTTGACGCTCCCTATCCAGATCCAAGCGAGGTTGATAAAGATGTCTATGCCGAGTAGTACCACTATGAGTCATACTGGACAGGGCGTGCGCGTGATAACGCTTGGTCAGGCTATTCGTGAAGCCTTGGCCGAAGAAATGCGCCGCGACCCGCGTGTTTTCATCATGGGCGAAGATGTAGCGGAGGCTGGCACGCCGTTCAAAGTACTCTCCGGTTTGGTCGAGGAGTTTGGCACCACGCGTGTGATCGATACCCCCATTTCTGAAGCCGGCATCACAGGTCTGGGTGTAGGCGGAGCAATGACAGGCATGCGCCCCATTGTTGATATCATGTTTGGTGATTTTATCGCCTTGGCCATGGATCAGATCGTAAACCAGGCTGCCAAGGTCCATTATATGTCCGGTGGTAAACTCAAAGTACCCCTGGTTGTGCGTACCACCATGGGTGCCACTCGTCGTACAGCCGCACAACATAGCCAGAGCCTCCATGCCTGGGTCAGTCATGTTCCCGGCTTGAAGGTCGTACTACCCTCGACTCCCTACGACGCCAAAGGGCTACTGAAAACGGCTATTCGCGATGAGAACCCCGTCATCTTTTTTGAAGACAAAATGATGTACCAGCTCAAAGGGCCAGTTCCCGAGGAAGATTACACGATCCCGTTTGGCGTCGCGGATATTAAACGCACAGGCACCGATATCACCCTCGTTGCGACAAGTAGTATGGTACAGATCGCTTTGGAAGCGGCGGAGAAGTTGGTCGCCATCGGGATCAGTGCCGAAGTGATTGATCCTCGTACCACCTTTCCGCTCGATAAAAACACACTAATCGAATCCGCACGGAAAACCAGCCGCGCCATCGTTATTGATGAAGGCTACGAACGCTATGGCGTGACGGCAGAAATCGCGGCAGTAATCGCCGATGGAGCTTTCTACTACCTTGACGCCCCCGTCAAACGTATGGGCGCAATGGATGTTCCGGTGCCATTCTCGCCGGTTCTGGAAGATGTGACCGTTCCCACTGCCACAACCGTCATGGATGTTGCGAAAACCTTGTGTGGACGAGTCTAAGCTCTTTGACGAAATGTTCCTGACGAAACTTTCTAATGAAGGAGAATAGTCATGGCGATCAAAACCTATGGTTTGATGGGTGTAGACTGGGAAGAGCGTGTAAACCTTGAACGGCTCCGTACAGAACGCCTTTCCCGTATCAAACGTTTACTCAAAGAGTCGGAGATGGGTGCATTACTCTGTTTCGACATGAACAATATTCGCTACATCACCGCTACCCATATCGGCACCTGGGCAATGGATAAACTGGCTCGCTTCTCACTGTTACCACAGGATGATGAGCCAATCATGTGGGACTTTGGCTCAGCAGCGCGGCACCATCAACTGTATTGCCCGTGGCTAGGAGAACGTTCCCGCGCTGGCATCTCTACCCAACGCGGCGCAATGTCACCTGAATCCGGTCGCGCCGAAGATGTAGCAAGAAAGATTCGTATCGAACTTGAGGAACGCGGCTTACTCCACGAGCCGATTGGGGTAGATGTTATCGAACTACCAGTGCTTTTCGCACTGCAAGCCGAAGGCATCAAAGTAGTTGATGGACAACAACTCATGCAACAGGCTCGTTTAATCAAAACCCAGGATGAAATCACGTTACTGGCTACCGCTTGTATGATGGTAGATGCCGCCTATGATGAACTCTACCGCGCCTTGAGACCCGGATTACGTGAGAACGAGTGTGTTGGATTGGTCAGCAAGGTGCTCTATGATCTGGGTTCGGAGCATGTCGAAGGCGTCAATGCTATTTCAGGCGAACGGTGTAGCCCTCACCCACATGTTTACACCGATCGCGCTTTGCGACCCGGCGACCCGGCATATTTCGATATACTGCATAGCTACAATGGCTATCGCACCTGCTACTACCGCACCTTTGCCGTGGGCAGTGCTTCACAGTCTCAAGTCGATGCTTACATCCACTGCCGCGATATATTGGATCAGGCTATCGCAGCGATTAAACCGGGCGTAACCACCGCTGATGTGGTAAAGCTATGGCCGAAAGCGGAAGAATTCGGGTTCCCCAATGAAGAGGCCGCTTTCGCGCTCCAATATGGACACGGCGTCGGTCTGTCCATCTGGGAAAAGCCCATTTTCAGCCGTCTGGTCTCTCTTGACCACCCCGAAGTGATTAAAGAGGGCATGGTCTTTGCCCTTGAGACCTTCTGGCCCGCTTCTGATGGTTGGTCAGCGGCCCGCATCGAGGAACAATTGATCGTCACCAAGAACGGCTGCGAGGTCATAACTCGTTTCCCAGCCGAGAAATTACTTGTAGCAGGGGTTCGCTATTACACCACCGACGGTCCCTTGCCTACAATCCGCGAGTCACAATCCAATTTGAACGCAATGTAGGAGTGCAATTCATTGCACCCAGACAAAAACACCAGGAGACCGACGATGGCTAAAGATGTCATCCTTCCAGCACTGGGGATGTCACAAGATACAGGCAAGATTTTGCAGTGGCTCAAGGCAGAGGGTGAGCAAGTAGTGAAGGGAGAACCCTTGCTTGAAATCGAGACCGACAAGGCAACTGCTGAGATTGCAGCACCAATGGATGGTGTGCTTGCTCATGTAGCCGCCTCTGTTGGAGATGATATCCCTGTGGGGCAGGTTATCGCGGTCATTCTCGCACCGGGAGAGGTGTCAGCACATCCAACGCCTTCGATTGCGTCAACACCAACATCCCAGATGGCAACCGCTGCAACCGCTGCTAGTCCCGCCAGTGCCCTGGCATCGCGTATAGCTGCCGAACACCATCTGGATTTGAGCCTGGTAAAGTCATCAGGCAGACGTATTCAAAAAGCAGATGTGCTCACCTATCTGCAAAACCAGGAAATGGCTACAACGACAGTAACACCTCCCGCTCTGAGCATGGCTTCGCCCAAAGCGCGTCGTCTGGCGCGTGAGCATGGACAGGACCTTGCCGCCATCAAAGGCCATGGCCCTGGTGGTGCTGTCCTGGCGGCAGATGTTTTAGCTGCATTGGTGCCAACTTCTCCCACACCTAAAGGAATTCCCAATTTGACTCCGCTAGCAGAGCAAACAGCAGCTCTGTCAAATGGCACCAACGACGTGTTTGTAGGCAATATCTGGCGTATTATGGCGGAGCGTACAACACAGAGTTGGACAAATGTGCCTCACTTTTACCTTGTGCGCGAAGTCAATGCGAGCCGTCTGATCGCCTGGCGTACACTAATGCTACAGCAATCCGGGGCGAAAATTACCTATACCGACCTGCTCGTGAAAATTGTAGCAACCGCTTTACATATGCATCCTCGCCTGAATGCATCGTGGCATGCAGGCAAAATAGCACTGAATCCAGCAATACACATTGGGTTAGCAGTCGCTATTGAAGAAGGATTGGTTGTTCCCGTTATCCACCACGCGGATACACTCAACCTTGCCGCGCTTGCACAGCAGCGAGTCGAATTAGTGGCAAAAGCTCAGTCCGGCAAACTTGGGCCTCAAGACATCAGTGAGGGTACCTTCACGATCAGCAACCTTGGCATGTACCACGTCGATGCTTTCAACGCCATTATTAACCAACCTCAGTCGGCTATTTTAGCCGTAGGACGCATAACCGATCGTGTTGTGCCTGTACATGGTCAGCCTGCTGTTCAGCCTATGATGGTCCTTACGCTCTCTTGCGATCATCGTGTCGTAGATGGTGCAAGAGGAGCACAGTTTCTGGATAGTGTCGCAACCCTTATACAGGAGCCGCTAGGACTTTTGTTATAGGGTAATGTATCATCCCACCCATACAGGGTACAATGAATTGCACCCTGCATGAGTGAGATGCAGAAAGAAGGGCATGGGTGAACACCACATTGGTGGTGTCAAGAAACCAGGAGTAACCATAAACGTTACTCCATAGTACAAAGCAGTGACAGCAGTAGTCACGCTTTCGGAGGGACAACCATGCGAAGACGATCTTCCTTATGGAAAACACTCTATTTGAAGAGCATCCTTGGACTGATTGCGATGCTTTTCATACTCAGTGCCTGCGGGGGTACTGGTTCTGCTCCAGCAAACGGCACGGCGACAACACAGCCCACGACACCTATCAAGATTGGTATTTCATTATCGCTTTCTGGTGACTTCTCAGCCGATGGGCTGGCATTCCAACAGGGATATAATTTGTGGGCGGATACCGTCAACAAAAACGGTGGCATACTCGGTCGCAAGGTACAATTAGACATCCTCTCTGATGCTAGCAGTACCACACAGATTGTTACCAACTACCAGAAACTGATTACCGTTGATCATTGTGATCTAGTGTTTGGTCCATTCTCCACCCTGCTCACTAAAGCGGGATCAGTCGTTGCCAACCGTTATGGCTATGCCTTCCTTGAAGGTGCTGGCGGCGGTCCCTCAGTCTTTACCCGTGGATTGAACAACATATTCGACGTTTCTGCACCTGTTGCCAATCTATTGGTCAGCTTTACACAGTATCTTCTGTCTTTACCGCCATCACAACGGCCTACCACAGCGGCGTATGCTACCCAGGATGACCCCTTTACCCAGCCGCAGGTAGATACCGCGAAACAACTTCTGGAACAAGGCGGCGTCAAAACAGCTTCCTATCAGGTGTATCCAGCAGAGACCACTGACTACACTCCCATTGCGCAAAAAATGATTTCCTCTGGAGCACAGGTCATTGTTACTGGCACCTTGTTGCCTGATATCGTCGCCTATATCCAGGCATTCAAGCAGCAACATTACAATCCAAAGGCCATTATTGCTACCGCAGGACCGGATCAGGGAGCCCAGTTTACCAAAGCTATTGGCGGCGCAGCAACCGCTGAGGGCGTATACGTTCCAAACGGTGGCTGGTATCCCTCAATCAATACCTTCCAGAACGCGCAAATGGTGAAAGACTTTCTGGCACAGTATGGCGGTACTGCCGATTCAATCAGTTCCGACGTCGCGGAAGCTTTCGCGGTAGGGCAGACATTGCAGCAGGCAGCAGCCAAAATTAACAGCATTGATAACAAAAAATTGATTGCTGAACTCCATTCGGGCGATACCTTCCAGACGGTTCAGGGCCCAGTCAAGTTTGACAGTACGGGACAAAATGTCCTTGCGACAGGCTACCTGTTCCAATGGCAGAAGCAAGCATTGGTCTCAGTGTATCCGGCATCCCAAGCGTCAGCCGCCCCTGAGTATCCCAAGCCAAATTGGCCGTAACGTTTCGTAGAACATCCTTGGCACCATTGCCAACGTATGCCTGCTGTCAGGTCACTGGCAGCAGGCACCGCAGCACTTCTCTTTGAAGGTAGGGGTGCAATTTATTATGGTAGGGATGCAATTCATTGTGCCCTGCGAGTGCTTGTCGTTACCACATTTCTATGCCGGAAAAGAGGACTGATCGTGGGAATCATTCTTGACGCAATCATTACTGGCATCCTCACTGGCGGCGTCTATGCCTTGATGGCATCTGGGCTGACGCTGGTGTTCGGAGTGATGGATATTATTAACGTCGGCCAGGGAGCCCTGGTCATCCTTGGTGCCTACCTCAGTTATGCCTTGGAGCAATACTTACATATCGACCTGTTTCTGGGATTGCTCATTACCTTGCCACTCATGTTTGTTCTGGGCGTGACGATCGAGTGGCTGTTTATTCGCCCGATTAAGCGTGATCGTACCATGCTCTCCATTCTGGTGACATACGGCGTGGCTCTGATCATTGAAGGGGTGCTCAATCTCATTTTCACAGCGAACAACGTGAAATTGCAAGCCTGGTATGTTACGGGATCATTTCAAGTGGGGGACTTCTACCTTTCCTATATCTATGTGTTTGGCTTCCTGTTAGCCGCGATCCTCTTGGGCGGACTCTACCTGTTGCTCTATCGCACCAAATTTGGTCATAGTTTACGGGCCTCAATGCAGAATCGCACAGCGGCTGAACTCATCGGTATCAACATTGAACGGGTTTCAGCCATCACCTTTGGTATTGGCGTAGCCCTGGCAGCCGCTGGCGGCATGGCGTTTGGAGCCACCAACGCCTTCAACGCCGGAAGCGCGTATGACCTGATCTCGCGTCTGTTGGCCATCATCATCTTCGGAGGTATGGGCAGTTTATCGGGTGCGTTGATTGCGTCGGTAGGTATGCTTGTCATTGAAGATGTTACTGCGGTTGTCTGGTCGCCTGTCTGGGCCACCACGGTCTTTTTCATCCTGCTGGTAATCATCCTACTGGTTCGTCCTCAGGGCTTGTTCGGGCAGTTGGAAGGAAGGAAGCAATGAAAATAGTCAAAACAGTCGGCCTGCTGCTCTTGATTGTAATAGCTATCGTTTTCCCATTGATGTTTCCTAATCCGGCTGTGACCACTATTGCAGTTTTTACGCTCATATTCGCTGCCGCTGCAACAGGTTGGAATATCTTTTCGGGTTATACAGGCTATATCGCCCTGGGCCATGCTGCTTACTTCGGCCTGGGTGCTTATGCGCTAGCCATCATGTGCCAGGATTGGAATATTCCTGGGGGCTATATTCCCTTCTTGCTTGTGCCCGTCGCGGGAGTGATAGCAGCCATTTTCGCTATCCCTCTGGGTTGGATCTCCCTGCGTGTACGACGGCATACATTCGTAATCATGACAATTGCCATCTTCTTTATTATGCAATTGCTTGGCTACAATCTCAGACCAATCACCAACGGTTCTACCGGCCTGGGTCTGCCTATTCCTACTGATTGGAGCAGCGATTTTTTCAACTTCCCATTCTATTACGTGTCATTGGTCGTGCTGTTGATTGCCATTGCTATCTCATGGTGGGTGCGCAACTCTAAATATGGTTTGGGCTTGCTAGCCATCCGCGATGATGAGGACAGGGCGTTGGGTCTGGGCGTGAAGACGGGACCATCCAAACTGGTGGCTTTTGTGATTTCTGCCCTGATTGTAGGTATGGTTGGGGCTATCTGGGCCTACTTCATTGAATCAGTTTACCCGCCCACTGTCTTTGACGCTACCTTCGATATTACAGTAGTCTTGATGGCGTATCTGGGTGGTATGGGCACGATTGTTGGCCCTATTCTGGGAGCCTTAATCCTGGAACCGGCTCAGCAATATTTTACCTTGCAGTACGGCCAGAATGGCTACTACCTCGTAGTCTATGGGATACTATTCCTGGCCATTATGTTGTTGTTGCCACGCGGCATCATCCCTACATTGAGCGATCGCTGGTATACCTACCAGGCCAGCCGACCTTCGCGGCAACAGAAGAATGACACCGTTGCTACCACGCTTCCCACTGAAAGTGCGTCTATAAAAGCTGTAAAGAAGGAAGGCATCAATTTATGAGCTTATTGGAGACACAAGGTGTTTCTAAAGCCTTTGGGGGCATTCTCGCGCTGGATACCTGCTCGGTCACTGTAGAACAAGGTTCTATTACTGGCTTAATCGGCCCTAATGGATCGGGGAAAACCACCATGTTCAATATCATGACTGGCTATGAGCGAGTAGATAGTGGGCAGGTGCTTTTTCGCGAGCAAACCATCACCAATGCACGGCCAGACAAAGTCTTTCGCTTGGGTATCGGACGCACCTTCCAACTCACACGCATCTTCCCGCGCCTGACGGTGCTTGAGAATATGCATGTTGCGGTCCAGCGTACTGACCTGAAAGGGTTGCTCAGTCGCTGGAGTTCGACCCACGAGCAGAAGCGTGCCATAGAATTGCTGGACTTTGTAGGATTGACATCGCTCAAGGACCTACGTGCTGGAAACCTCTCTTTTGGACAGAAGAAACTGCTCGAGTTCGCTTTCGTGTTGATAGCCGATCCCAAGGTCATTCTGCTTGATGAGCCAGCCGGAGGAGTCAATCCAACCATGGTCAACTACCTGGCTGAGCGCATTCGCACTCTGAATGAGCTCGGTGTGACGTTTCTGGTAGTCGAGCATAATATGGAATTTGTTATGAATCTCTGCCACAAGGTAATGGTTATGCATCGCGGTACTAAGATTGCCGAGGGCACACCTGCGGAAGTGCGGGAAAACCCTGCGGTTCTAGAAGCATATTTGGGAGACTAAAAAGATGCTGCTGACATTGCACAATGTGTTCGCTGGCTACGATGGAGGCGATGTACTCAAAGGCATCGACATAGACGTGGAGCAAGGCACCACCGTCTGCATCGTTGGGCCTAATGGAGCCGGTAAGTCTACCGTGCTACGCGTACTCAGTGGGTTATTGAAACCGCGCCTGGGCGAGATCACCTTCGATGGTCGCTCAATAGTTGGTCTATCCCCACGCAAGATATTAGACCTGGGCATAGTGCAGGTGCCACAAAGCCATAGCCTCTTCCCTAACATGACAGTGTATGAGAACGTACGACTGGGAGCCTTTACCTTGCGCGATACTGGACTCGTCGAACGCCGCTTGCACGAAATCGAGGAGATGTTTCCCATCGTGAAAACGCGTGCCCGCGAGAAGGCAGGCAACCTCTCAGGCGGACAACAACGCTTGGTAGAATTCGGACGATGCCTCATGCTCGACCCGCGTGTGATCCTGCTCGATGAGCCATCAATGGGCCTGGATCCCAGAACATTCAAACAAGTAATTGAGACGATCAAAGTGATGCAAAATAGTGGCAGGACAATCGTCCTGGTCGAGCAAAATGCACGCACCGGCCTGAGCCTCGCCACCACTGGCGTCGTGTTAGAAAGCGGCCAGGTGCGTCTGGTTGGCTCGCACACGGATATCTTGAATAATCCTGAAATTGGACGCCTCTACCTTGGAGGAACGCTTTCGACTGCATCATAAACGAAGCGTAGGGGCCGATTTATCGGCCCGTCCCGGTGGTAAATATCCCCACTCATTTTGACCGCATTGAACACAGTCGAAAGGATAAATCACAATGGCAAAAGACGAACAGGTACAGAGCGCAATCGACAACTGGGCTCCCAGGTTTATTTCCAACGGCATTGATGCCAACGACTTTCAGCGTGTCATCAACAGCATTGAACGTTGGGACGACTGGTGCCGGAAGTGGTCCGAGTGCGGAGCCATGCACGAACACATGGCCGAAAAGGCCGAAGCTGCGAGACACTATGAATCGGCTGGCTACCATTACTTTCACGCGGCAATCTCCTACCATTTTGGAAAGTATCTCTTTGTGCGTAAACCACAAGAGCTGCGTGCAGCGCACGAGCACGTTGTACGCGACTACCAACGAGCATTACCCTATTTCGAGTACCCTGGCGAACACGTCGCCATCCCTTACGAGGGAGGCGCGACCATGTACGGCATCCTGCGCAAACCCTGGCATACTCCCAAACCCCCAGTGGTCATCCTGGTGCCTGGCCTGGATTCCGTAAAAGAAGAACTGCATATCTACGGGAACGATTTTTTGCGCCGCGGCATGGCCGTCCTGGCGATCGATGGCCCTGGTCAAGGGGAGATGGAGTTCGAGCTGCCACTGCGCCATGATTACGAAGTACCCATCAAACATGCCGTCGATTATCTTGAGAGCCGACCAGATGTGGACTCGCAACGCATAGGAATGATGGGAGTAAGTTTTGGAGGCCAGTTCGCTGTACGTGCCACCGCCTTTGAACCTCGTATCAAAGCAACAATTGAAAACTGCGGGCCATACGACCAGTCTGAGAACTTCAATGCCCGCCCCGTGATAAGCCGCGAAACGTTGGTGCATCGTCTTAAAGCCGCTAACGAAGCAGATGCCTTCAACAAGTTAAAGCAATTCAACTTGCAAGGTGTGGCGGAGAAGGTCACATGCCCATTACTCGTTATCCAGGGAAGCAAAGATAGGCTCGTGCCACCGGCCCAAGGGAAGCGCATAGCAGCAGAAGCCGGCAAAAACGCGGAACTCTGGCTCTTTGAGGATGGCAACCACGTCTGTAACAATATCCCCTATAAGCATCGACCACAACAGGCCGATTGGATGCGCCAAAAACTGCGCTGATCCATATCCTCACTTATTTTGGCCGCATTGAGCATAGTTAAAAGGATAAATCACAATGGCAAGAGACGAACGTGTACAAAGTGCAATTGACAACTGGGCTCCCAGGTTTATTGCCAACGGCGTGGACGCCAACGACTTTCAACGTGTCACCAATTCTATCGAACATTGGGATGATTGGTGTCAGAAATGGTCCGAGTGCGGAGCCATGCACGCGCAAATGGGCGAGAAGGCCGAAGCTGAAGGACAGTATGAATCGGCTGGCTACCATTACCTCCATGCCGCAATGGCATACCATTTTGGGAAATACGTATTTGTGAATAAACCGGATGAATTGCGCACTGCCCACGATCATGTCGTGAGCTTATACCAGAAGGCTTTGCCCTATTTCGAATATCCGGGCGAACACGTCGCCATCCCCTACGAGGGAGGCGCGACCATGTATGGCATCCTGCGCAAACCCTGGCATACCCCCAACCCTCCCGTAGTCATTCTGGTGCCGGGCTTAGATTCCGTGAAAGAAGAACTTCATATCTATGGTGACGACTTTTTGCGCCGCGGCATGGCCGTCCTGGCGATCGATGGCCCAGGACAGGGCGAGATGGAATTCGAGCATCCCATGCGCCACGATTATGAAGTGCCGATTCGCTATGCCATTGACTATCTTGAGAGCCGACCAGATATAGATGCTAGCCGGGTAGGCATAATGGGTGTCAGTCTCGGTGGCTACTACGCTCCACGGGCGGCAGCATTTGAGCCACGGGTGAAAGCTTCCATCGCCAATGCTGGAGGATACAATATTGTCAGCCACTTTGAGCGTCTGCCTCAACTCACGCGTGCTACTTTTATCCATCGTACCGGCTCCGCCAGCGAGGAAGAAGCTCGCACAAAGTTAGCAGCCTTTGATCTTAATGGTGTAATGGGAAAAATAACCACCCCGCTTCTGATCATCATGGGTCGCCGCGATAGACTCATCCCTCCTTCAGATGGAGATAGAATGGTGCAGGAAGCAGGTGGGGCAGCAGAACTCTGGATGTTTGAGGACGGCAACCACGTCAATAACAATATCGTCTATAAGCATCGACCCCAGCAAGCAGATTGGATGCGAGAAAAGTTGAGTCGTTGAGAGACCAAGAAAAGAGAGAGGGCTATATCTTTGTATCCAAGTTTTAGCGAGGCCGAATTTTCCCGCCGCTATACGACTGTTCGAGCAGCCATGCGCGATGCAGATCTCTCGGCACTGCTCATCTACAATACGCCGAGTTCATACAACGAAGTGCTATACCTCTCCAACTTCATCACGACAAGAGAATCATTCCTCGTTTTTCCCACCGAGGGTGAGCCAACACTGTTCATCCAGATGTTTAATCACGTTCCCAACGCTCGTAAAGTAGCCAATATTCCGGATGTGCATTGGGGTGGCCCTGATAGTGCAGCTATCGTTGCTGAAAATCTTCGTGCGAGGGGGCTAGAGAACAGCCGTATCGGTTTGGTAGGACCTATCTCCTTCAAGCACTATGATGTGCTCAGAAGGACACTACAGCACATAACATTGCTAGATTTCACACCGCAGTTCTTACATCTCCGGCTTATTAAGAGCGAGGAGGAGATCGAGTTTCTGCGTATAGGAGCGCAGTTCAGTGACCTGGCAATTAAGGCACTCGAACAGCAGGCCCGACCAGGAATTACTGAAAATGACCTGGCAGCCATCGTTGAAGGAGCGTATCTCCACTTAGGCGGCAAGAACCATATACACTATATGGGTACAACATCCATGAGCAATCCTGACCTCTGTGTTCCTGCACAACTCCAGTCGAATCGCATCCTCCAGGCCGGTGATGTATTGATCACCGAGATCAGTGCTCACTACCATGGATATACAGGCCAGATTCTCCGACCTTTTGCCATCGGTTCTCCTCCTTCGTCCGCGTATATGCGCATGTATGAAGTGGCAGTTGAAGCATTTAACCGTATCGCGGACGTAATCCGTCCCGGTGCAACTTCCGAGGAAGTTCTGGACGCCGCTGACTATATCCATCAAGCCGGCTTCACTATTTGTGACGACCTGCTACACGGTTTCGGCGGCGGCTATCTGCGGCCCATCCTGCGCACACGCCGTACAAGTGCCAGACCAGCAGAAACATTCGTCTTCCGTGAGAACATGGTCATAGTGATTCAGCCTAACGTGATCACAGAAGACGAACGTATGGGCATACAAGTAGGTGAAATGATGAGGATAAAACCCGGCGGCATTGAATCGCTTCATCGCTACCCAATGCGTTTCATTCAATGCACGGGCCAGGGCTACTCACACAGGTGATGTTTATCAGCTGCTAATGGCAGAGAGGCGCGTCGCTGGTATAATCTGTAATCTGCCATCTGCCGGAGCTATCCCCCTGTAAAGTAAGGGTAAGATGATAGGGCTGCGCAATCTTTGCTCGTGTCACAAGGTAATTCTCAACCAGAGTGCTGCCATTAGGTGTGGTGCTAGCACTCCTGTATGTTTTGACCGGCCCATCACATTGATCTTCGGATTGGGCGGATTGTTTAAACTGGTCTTTCCCCGACACCTGTGGGCCAAGATCATTGTATGCCTGGTCATAGTTACGACCAACTACAGCTTGCATAAAATCACTAGCTAACGCGGTTGCCCCGGCAGTGTTAGTTACTGGTACAGGTGCATTGCGCGTCTGGAAAAAATGGTACACCGCGAAGCCGAGGCCACAGACTAATACACTCAATAGCACAAGTGTGATGAAAAGAACGCGCACCCCTCGTTTTACGCCTCGACCCACCTTTTTTGCTGTTGTATTGAAATGCGGTGCTGATCCCACAGCAACATCTGGCGGCACTTTCGTCGTGGGAGGAATAGCTTGATAAACCTGTGGAGCATGCTTTCCAACACCTGGCCCTTGTAATTGATTGTGCTGATAGGCCGGTGGAACACCATTCGGTTGTTGTGCTATATACGCGTGCCGCGGTGGAGTGGCTGTCCCACCTCCAGGTGCAGCAATCACTGGCTCCCTGAACGAATAGGCTCGTTCCAACGCGTCAGCAAAATCTTGCACACAGGCAAAGCGTTGATGAGGGTCCTTGGCCAGTGCTCTCTGTATAACCTGTTGGGCAGCATGAGGAATAGCTAACGCTGCTTCATTCAACGGTGGAGGAGCCGCGGAGAGGTGTTGCGTCACAATCTCCATGTAAGAGCCATTAAAAGGCTTCTGTCCGCTGATCCATTCATAGACAACGATTGCCAGCGCATATTGATCACTGGCCGGGCGCGGCTTGCCCTGGATTTGTTCTGGTGCCATGTAGGCCATGGTGCCAATAACCATATCCTCTGTACTCTGGGAGAGAGAGTTTTGCGCCACAAGGGCAATGCCAAAATCACTGAGCAGCACATCGTTATTGCGCCCCAGCAACATATTCTCCGGCTTCACATCACGGTGAATGAGTTTCTGATCATGGGCATACTGCAAAGCGGATGCGATCTGTCGCACATAAGGCATAAAAATGGCTGCTTGCAATCGCGAACCTTTGGGATGCCGCTCCCGCAAGGTGCCATTAGGGGCATAGTCCATCACCAGAAAAGGCATCGCATTCTCCACGTCAAAATCGAGTACGCGAATGATATGAGGATGTATCAGGTGGGCGATGGTCAATGCTTCCGTGCGGAATTGCTCGATATCCTCATTGGCCAATTGCGTATGCAGCACTTTGATCGCCGCCTCTGTCTTGAGGTAGATATGCTCTCCCAAATAAACATCGGCGAAGCCGCCATGTCCCAGTAGACGTTTGATCTGATAATTGCCCAGTTGTTGGCCCATGCGTTCAGCCATGATTGAACTACGACTCTCCAGAACTATTCTATTTCTTCTGCTCACTCATCAGATTACTGTATTTAAAAAAACGTTACCTACTAAGTCACGTACAAGACAGAGTAATAGATGCGTTGCCTTTCATGTCTCATCACTTTTTGATCTCTCACTGCCTCCAGTTCAGCGTGAGTGTCAACGCTGCTCAAGGCGTGTTCTCTTTGAACGAGGCCAGCAGAATGACCATAATCATCAAGCTATACATAGAAGCATCTGACACGATGATGCATGTTCTTTCGTGTTCTCTTCGGAAGGATATTACATAGGTGAATGATAGAACAGCAGCCGTTTAAACAGCAGCCGCTTAAACAGCAGGAGGTCCAGCCATGTTTCTTCAGCGAAAGCTGCGGTTTAGTGCAATGCTCATGATCGTCGGGAGCATCCTTGCGGCATTGGGCGAGATCGTCAATGCACTAACTACTGATGTGTTGAGTTCTTTATGGTATCCCTCGCTGGGTCTTATCGTTGTCGGCACCCTCATTTTGCTCATTGGTCTCTCCACGTTTGCATCAGTTTCAGACCAGGTCAATGGTTTCGGCTTCGTCGGCAGCAATCTGCTCCTCCTCGGCGGATTCTTCTTGATTATTGCCACGGTCGCGCTTGATTGGATACTTGTACCATTCTTAAGCAATCTGGCGAACACGATCGCTTCGACGATTAATGGACCGGCAACAACTACACAGGATCAGCTCAATAAAATTATTTCAAGCTTGAACGGCTTGGGAGGCTCGTTTCTCCAAAGTCTTTTTCCAGGAGCCGTTCCACATATTCCCTCTGCCCATATTCCTATGGCTAATGGCATTGCCTTAGTGAATAAAGCATTGATTCAACTCCACATTCCCACGATTGACAAGCTCGCATGGTGGGGCCACTTCAGCCTCTCAGGTGGCTCACTCACCATTGGTAGCGGCATCTTGGGTTTGGCCTTGCCGCGCAGAGATGGCAAACTCACTCCTCCTGGTGCTTTGCTGATCGTCTTCACCCTTTTGAACGTGCTCTGCCAATTTTTTACCTCGATCCCATCATTCTTCGGGAATATCACCGCTGTTGTGCTCTTTCTTACACTTGGATGGTTAGGAGTTTCAGCTTGGTCATCGAAACGTACAGATGTTGCAAGCTCTAAAGGAGTAGAGAGAGATACGGGCCTTCCCAGCGATGAAACATTGATGATAGAAGAACCCAACTCTTCTTGACAGAGAAAATGCTTATTTGCCTGTTGTGATACGTGCACCTAATAAACCGATGAAACCGCCCATGACGATCCAGATGCAGAGAAATACAAGAGAGAGCACCAGACTACCACCGACGAGTCCAGCCCCAATTCCCCGTACAGTTGTATTTATCGGGTATTGGGGAAGGTAACTTACGAGAAATGTAATAAGGTAGAGGAGAGCACCTACGATAACGCCAGTAAAGAAACCCACGCTACGACGTGTTGCGAGTTTGCCTGCAATCATCCCGCCGATAAAGGACCCCAGGAGTCCTATAAGGATATTTAGGCTCTCAACACCGAGCATGGCAAAAGCGACGTTAATCGCCAACTTGTTTTCAGCAATCTGCCTGCTTGCTTCTTGTAATAGAGAGACATTCCAGAGGACAAGGATTACTTGCATGAAGGCACCCAATAGACCCGCGATACTGCCGACGATGAGAGCTATCTGAAGACGCCTGCGTAATGAGGGCTTCTGCTTCAAGTTGTTAGGGATGCCAGATGTCTGCCGTGCCTGGGGAGGATGGGCGACCTCTGTTTGTTGTGGGGAAAGAGAAGTAACTTGCATGGCTTTCTCTGTCTGTTGTTGTCCCCAAGCCGGAGGGGAGACCTTGAGAGTTGGAATAAGCGGATCCAATTGAACAGAGATTCCCCTGGTAGGAGCGGCTATCTGGGGCGGCTCTTTACGAGCCACTTCTTCCAGTGCTTCGGCAAATGTTTGTACATTCGGAAAGCGTTGTTCTGGATCTTTGGCCAGTGCTCTCATCACCACTTGTTCAACGGCAGGAGAGATTGTGGTTACTTTCTCCCTGAGAGATGGAGGTGGAACAGGCTGATGGGCATGAGTGAGCCTCTGTCCTGCATCACCGCAAAAGGGGGGAGTGCCGCTGAGCCATTCATAGACCACGATCCCCAATGCATATTGATCAGTAGCTGGAACTGCGTGACCTTGGATTTGCTCTGGTGCCATATAATCTATCGTCCCAACGATCTCTTGACTGGGGAAAGGGGGGTGGGAAAGCTGGGCAGTAATAGCAACGCCAAAATCGCTCAGTAATATCTCGTTGTTGCGTCCTACTAACATATTTTCTGGTTTGACATCGCGATGAATGATCCCTTTGTCGTGTGCATATTGAAGAGCATCCGCGATTTGCCTGATGTAGGGAACGAGAGTTATAAGTGGAAGGATTGTACCAGTTGGGTGACGCTGCCGGAGAGTGCCATGAGGTGCATATTCCATTACAAGAAAGGGTGTTTTCCTCTCCACGCCAAAGTCCATCACCCGTACAATATGAGGATGGAGTAGGTGCGCAATTGTCTGTGCCTCTTGGAGGAATTCGTTGCGAATATTTTTATGTACCAACTTTGCCTGTAAGAGTTTGATGGCAACTGGCGTTTTCAGGTACAGATGCTCTCCCAAGTAAACATCAGCGAAACCGCCATGTCCCAGTAGACGTTTGATCTGGTAATTACCCAGTTGTTGACCCATGCGTTCAGCCATGATTGAACTACGACTCTCCAGAATTATTCTATTTCTTGTGCTCACTCATCAGATTACTGTATGTAAAAAAAACGTTACCTACTAAGTCACGTTCAAGACGGGGTAATAGATGCGTTGCCTTTCATGTCTCACTGCTTCCAAGGGTGAATGAAAAGTACCGCTGCATTTATTGGTATTCTGGAGCAAAATTCATGGAGATGCATAAGAAACTTCTCTGTATAAAGAAGCGTGTTGTGAGTGCAGAGGGACTGTGTCGTTCAAAAAGTCTTGAAAATCAGGAATGGGGTTCAGAAAGGCAGGACATATGTACGCACGAGTTGTCTTTACTCACGTTGAAGCCGATAAAGAGGATGCGGTCATCCAATTGTATAATGAGTCTGTTGTACCTGCAACGATGCAGCAGCCGGGATTCAAAGGACTTCTTCATCTAATAGATCGTAGTAAGGGCAGAGGCATTTCGATCACTTTCTGGGAAACAGAAGACGAGATGCTTGCGGGAGAGTCAAGTGGATATTATCAGGAGCAGCTTGACAAATTTAAGGATAACCTATCAGTGCCTCCTACGCGGGAAGTCTACGAAGTCAATGCGAAAGTATTATAAGTGGTCGGAGAGGTATTCACGCTGAAGCGCGTTGCTACATTGGGGAAAAGATGTGCAGTAACAAAATGCCTCAAGCCGCTTGTAAACTGGCTTGAGGCGAGGTAAAAAGGGCATAAGGTAGCGCATACGGGATACGGCTGAGTGTGTCTATTGTCGTTCGCTGCCGTTCTCTTTGTGCTTAATTTCAGCCTTTTTTCTTATTGCCGTTCGCTGTAGTTCGCCCAATATCTTTGGCGTTGCTACATCTGTTGCTACACTGTAGGAACGAAGAGGGTATCTATAGGAATTGAACAGCTTTCCGAGAGCCTCAGGGATGACGTTTCTATGCATAGGCTCTCGGAAGACACCACAGGCCGATTGACAGTGAAACAGGGCCAAATGTGTCCGCATTTTTGTTCTTATAAAACTCTGCTGTAAAGAGGCTCTCGGAAACTATTGCATAAAGCGGCTTCTCATGCTATACTACAAGGGTAGCAGTCTAAAGGGCTGCGGCTTCCCGTCTGGGATTGAAACCAAACAGCGTTAGAATGGTGGCTTGTCAAGGTCGACGTCTAAAGGGCTGCGGCTTCCCGTCTGGGATTGAAACGCGAGGCTCCACAACGACACCTACATCGTCCTCGATGTCTAAAGGGCTGCGGCTTCCCGTCTGGGATTGAAACAATGGTACTCCACTGCGACCTGGGATAGATACGGGCGTCTAAAGGGCTGCGGCTTCCCGTCTGGGATTGAAACCGCTCTGTGCGAGCTGCTCCAGGTTGCATACGTACCGTCTAAAGGGCTGCGGCTTCCCGTCTGGGATTGAAACCATTACCAAGTACGCCCCTCCTGCCCGCCTCTGGCTGTCTAAAGGGCTGCGGCTTCCCGTCTGGGATTGAAACAAAAGGCGATACCGCGAGGGTCACGATCTATATCGGGTCTAAAGGGCTGCGGCTTCCCGTCTGGGATTGAAACACTAGTGCGTTGACTTTCATGCCACCGGGTATGGATTGTCTAAAGGGCTGCGGCTTCCCGTCTGGGATTGAAACTCTTACTTGCAGTGTTTAATACTGTTTGCCGGCTGTGGTCTAAAGGGCTGCGGCTTCCCGTCTGGGATTGAAACGTCAAAATGTGCACCGCTTGGCTCTTGCCCTTCGCTGGTCTAAAGGGCTGCGGCTTCCCGTCTGGGATTGAAACCTCTTGATGAATCAGGTACAATGTCCCATTCATCGGCCAGTCTAAAGGGCTGCGGCTTCCCGTCTGGGATTGAAACAATCAGTCTTTTGCCTCCGGATCGTCTCATCACGGAGGTCTAAAG
>JBPCJY010000142.1:0-32377 GCA_051004815.1 Ktedonobacteraceae bacterium | reverse complement strand
GAGATGGTTGGAGAGGGGGATAGACGAGTTGTCAAGCGGGATTAGTGAGCGGGTTCCAGGGTGGGTGTGTTTTGGGAACAACGCCCATCCTGGAACCTGCTCATAGACTCAGAAGGGAAGTTAGCGCAGACCTTCCCAGAGCATACGTTCCGCGGAGCGTGGGTCGTCCACGACTTCTGATGATGTGTCGAAGCGCATGGTTGCTCGGCGGGTGAGATCGTATTGTGACCAGCCTGGGTCGCCTTTGGTGGCGAAGGCGACCCAGGCGGCGTGCATGGTGTCGGCGATCTGCTGTGGAGGGTTGGCTCCCGTAACCGGCTCAAGCCCATCTTTGTCGAGATTGTCAAAGGCGAAGGCGATCTCAATCGAATGGCAAGCACCGAGTTGGCCGTTGAACTGTGGGGAACGCCAGGCAAATTCGTACATATAGGTAGCCGAAGGACTCTTTGTGTGTGCCTCGGCCAGGCGAATGGCTGGAATGCGATAAAACCAGTCAGTGATGACGGCGACGAGCAGGTCGCCGGGACTCGCGTTGGAACGAGCGGCGCGGTAGGTTGCCAGTGCTGTTTCGGCGGAAAGTCCGTAGGCGGTTGCGGTGCCAGCCAGAACCTCCTCAGTAATATAACCGATTACGCCGTTGGGGACCAGGAAGAGTCGTTGTTCCTCAGCGTTGGTGCCGACCATGACGTCAACGTTCGCTCCGACGCCAGCCGCAATACGGTCAATCGGGCGTGCGGAAAGGATATCGCCATCGATGACTGGCTCAAAGGGCATCAGGTTGGCGGCCACCTCTCCCCAGAGTGCTGGATTGGGATTATTGAAAACGTCGCCACTTAACTCCACCTGGGCTTGCAGCAGCTGGTTGACAGGCACAGCCGCGATGGCAGCACGGGTTGGCTCGACGCCGAGTTTTTTGGCGAGGTAGCGGGTAATGTACAGGGCGGACTCGGACGAAATTACGTGATGACCCGCACCACTTTCGGCAATGGCGCGGCGAAATAGGCCGGCAGCACGAGGCATGGAAAGCAGTGTGCCGACGCTCATACCGCCAGCCGACTCGCCAAAGATGGTGACGTTGTCGGGATCACCACCGAAGGCGGCGATGTTCTCCTGCACCCATTGCAAGGCGGCGAGCTGATCGAGCAAGCCAAGGTTGTCATTGCCATCGCCCAGATAGAGGAAGCCATCTATGCCTAAGCGATAATTGATGGTTACGCAAACGACACCGTCGCGGGCAAAATGACTGCCATCGTACATGTCTATCGCGCCTGACCCGTTTGCAAAGGCACCGCCATGGATCCAGACCATAACCGGCAACTGGGCCTCTCCCAGATCGGGCGACCAGATATTGAGGTTTAAGCAGTCCTCACCGGGGATGGCTGGCTCCGGGAGAAGCGTATCAAATGGTGGGAAATAGGGTGGTTTTAGGACTGTTGGGCCGTAGGTGAGAGCGTCACGCACGCCGCTCCAAGCCTCAACTGGCTGTGGCGGTCGGAACCGCCGAGTACCAAAGGGGGGAGCTGCGTAGGGTATTCCTTTGAAGGTGTTCACACCCTCAATCACGCTGCCACGCACCTCACCATGCCGGGTTTTGACAACTGCGTCCAATTGCGTACCTCCTTCAAGGCGACGGGTATAGTTTACTGCTCAGTATAAAGTGAGCGTATGCAAAGTATACCACTTCGGTAGCCAATCGGGATACGCAAAGAGGCTTAATCATTTTGTCAAAATTCAGAAGAATGACTCTCCGGTTCGCGCCAAGCATCACGATGCCAGATGACCTGTCCGAACAGTTGCCACGCGCCAAGCAGGAAAACAATGGCGAACACGAGCAAGCCCGGAACGAGCAAAAAATCGCCGCGAGCCAGGTCGTTTAACACGTCAACGAGCTGGATGAAAGCGACCAGCACCATAAATCCTGCTAGCATTTGCCGCGCCCTCATGGCGAGGAGTAGCAGCAACATTATCGCCAGAGGAAGGTTTCGTGCGAACACATAGTCTGCATAGACCTGCACTGTAGCTGTCATGGGGCTGCTGTCTGTCAGCAACGTGGGAGACACCTTACTAATCACGGCACCGGTTATAGTCAATAGAGCACCGAGGATGACAACTATGGTCACCCACCACGGAATACCTCTAGCTGAGGAAGGCGTCCTAAGCTCTTTCGCTTGTATAGAATCATCTGAAAGTGTTGAATGCTTCATCATGGTTACTACTCCTTCATGTTTTTTTGAACAGTTCGTATCTTCTAGAGTAAAGTGTAGCCGATGCAAGACAAAACTCCATCCATGCCAGGATTGATTATGGGTTGATATTCGGGTACATATGCTCTCAACCTGTGGGTGGATAATAGCTGAGAAATGAAAATGTGAGATAATAAGAGGAAATAAAGCTCAAGGAGCTTCCCGATGCCTTTCTGGAAAAAAACATCGCACGAGGATGAACAACCCACTATACAAGCGCAAGAAGAAGCGGAAGCCAGTCGTCGCTCACTGGAGAATGGTGGACTTCCTCTCCAGGCTACAAGACGCCTGGGTGAAGCGGTGGAGGCGGGCCATCCGCTTTTTAGCAGCAATCTGAGCGTACACGAGTTCTTGCTGGCACGCAATAAGGGCTACACTGCGGTGAGCCAGGTGATGGGCAGCTCGATCTATCATATCGGTTGGCGAAATTTGCTCTACTCTTCATGGAATACCACTGCATCCGAACTGACAATTATTAGCAACGCACATCAACATGCCGCGCAGCTTGCTTTAGGTAGGCTAGAACAAGAGGCGGCGTTATTGAAAGCCCACGGAGTAATAGGAGTGCGTTTGAAGACCAGGGATTACGAATGGGGCGAAAATATGCTGGAATATACGGCTATCGGCACAGCCATTCGACTCCCGAATACGCCACTTCCAGCGCGTCCATTTCTCAGCGATCTCTCCGGCCAGGAGTTCTGGACGTTACTATAGGCAGGATATGCCCCTGATGGCGTGGTGACTGGTTTCTGCTCTTATTATGTCTCTCTGGGCGGTCGAGCAGCAGGGCAATTAAACAACTTTGGAGGGCAATGGGCCAACCAGGAGATCGAACCCTTTTCGCAAGCAATCTACACTGCTCGCAACCGGGCGATAGGTCGCTTATTGAACATGTCACGAACCCTTAACGCCATCGGCGTGGTGGGGATGCATATTCACTGCAAGAGAACGGTGATGGCGCATGAGAGCAATGATATAAAGTTGATTGTGCAGTTCTCAGCTATTGGCACGGCTATTACCGAGCAGAAGAGAGACCATGTCATCCCAACCGTACAACCAACACTGAGTTTCACCGATCTACGACCAGGTCAGCACGGTGAAACGCGAGAGCTTACCATCCGAGAATAACCGATCATTGAGAAAGAATGAACAAAAATGTGACATAATAAGAGGAAATAAGCACAATGAAGGGTTCTATTTACCCCTGGAAGGACACGAACGATGGACGAAACAGGCAGTATGCCAAAGACAATGTTTGAAAAAATTTGGGAGGCTCACACGGTACATGAAGCACCGGGAGAGTCTACTATCCTCTATATCGACCGCCACCTTGTGCATGAGGCCACCTCGCCGCAGGCTTTCGCAGGTCTAAGGGAGGCAGGGATTCCGGTACGGCGACCTGATGCCACCATTGCCGTGCTTGACCATAATGTGCCAACGGTGGCCGGGCGCAAAATGCTTGATGTGGTGGACAATGAGAGTGCGCTCTGTATTACCACCATGGAGCAGAACGCCATTGATTTCGGCTTGACCCTTTTCAAGATGAACGATGCGCGACAAGGGATTGTGCATATTATTGGGCCAGAGCAAGGTATTACACTGCCTGGAATGACGATCGTATGTGGTGACTCGCATACCTCTACCCATGGAGCGGTGGGTACGCTGGCTTTTGGTATCGGCACGAGCGAAGTCGAGCATGTGCTGGCGACGCAGTGTCTACTGCAACAACGACCCAAGACGATGAATATTCGTGTCGAGGGGACGCTGGCTCCTGGCGTGACGGCGAAAGACATGGCACTGGCGATTATTGGCAAACTGGGGACAGGGGTTGGCACGGGACATATTATCGAGTTCAGTGGCTCGACAATTCGTAACCTCTCGATGGAAGGGCGCATGACGCTCTGTAATATGGCGATTGAGGCGGGTGCGCGTGCCGGTATGGTCGCGCCCGACGATATTACTTTTAATTATATCAAAGGTCGCCCGTATGCTCCTAAAGGAGAAATGTTTGAGCAGGCTGTGGCTGCGTGGCGGCAACTGGCAAGCGATCCTGGTGCTCAGTTCGATGCCGTCTATGAGATCAATGTGGAAGGGCTGGGGCCGCAGGTGACATGGGGCATCAACCCTGGTATGGTCGCCGATGTGAATGGCTCCGTTCCCAATCCCGCCGAAGAGAAAGACCCCTTGCAGCGACAAGCCTACGAGCGGGCATTGAAGTACATGGATCTCCAGCCGGGCCAGAAGATCACGGATATTCAGCTGAATACGGTCTTCATTGGCTCTTGCACCAATTCGCGTCTGGAAGATTTGCGCATGGCGGCTCAGTACGTGAAGGGTAAGCATGTAGCTCCCACTGTACGAGCGATGGTTGTGCCTGGATCAATGCGAGTAGGGCGAATGGCCGAAGAGGAGGGTATCGCGGATATCTTCCGTGCGGCTGGTTTCGAGTGGCGTGAGGCTGGTTGCAGCATGTGTATTGCTATGAATGGTGATCGCCTCAGCGAGGGAGAGCGGTGCGCCTCAACCAGTAACCGCAACTTTGAAGGTCGTCAGGGACGTGGCGGACGTACTCACCTGGTCAGTCCGGCTATGGCGGCGGCGGCAGCGGTCGCGGGCCACTTTGTGGATATTCGCAACGAACAATAGTCATTGCTCAGAAGTCGCGCCATCTGTGGCAACGTGCTGATTTTGTGTTGGCAAGGGAATGAGTAGCTTAAGACTGCACATTCCCTTGCCAACACATACAGCTTGATCGCTCATTACAAGGAATATTTAGTGATGGATACATCTCAATGGTTTCGCGACCAATTCACGGCTAGCGGGGATGGTTTTGTGTGGGCGGTGGAACAAGTGCCGCCGGAACGACTGTTTATACCCCATCCGCACTTTCCTGAAGAATGGCCAGTCGCTCGCCATGCCTTCCACATGCTGCATTATGAAAAGTGCATTGCTCTGCCATTTATGCGCTACTGGCTAGGAGAGCCTTTGCCGCCAGATATGGAAGAAAATTATCGCGCTGAACAGGCTGAGTGGGGAAAAGGTCACACGTTGGAGAGCTTGCTATCGCAATTTCGCGCTGTGCGTGCCGAGCAGATTATTCTTCTAGAGCACATCAGCGATTCGATGTGGGACGAAAAACGCGAAACCATTTGGGGATTTGTAACAATACGCTGGGTCGTGACCAAGACGTATCAACACACGGCGGAGCATACTCATGATGTGCTGAGTAGAGTGCTGTTTTGGGATACGATGAATGGATAGATATAGGCAAAAGGAGAATAAAAGCATGGAACCATTTACCACGTTAACTGGCCTTGTTGCGCCACTGGATCGCACAAATGTTAATACCGACGAAATCACTCCGGCTCGCTTCTTGAAGACGATAAAGCGCACTGGCTTTGGACCTGCCCTCTTCGCGAATTGGCGTTACATTGGCAATACGCGGGAACCCAATCCTGATTTTGTGCTCAACAAGCCGCGCTATCAGGGGGCGAGCATTTTATTGGCGGGCGATAACTTTGGCTGTGGTTCGTCGCGTGAGCACGCGCCTTGGGCTATTCGAGAGTACGGTTTCCGCTGCATCATCGCGCCGAGCTTCGCGGATATTTTTTATAACAACTGCTTTAATAATGGCATTCTACCTACGACGTTCGATGTGGCCACCGTCGAGGGGTTGATGGCGGAGGCCGAGGCGACGGAGGGCTATACTCTGACGGTTGACCTTGCGGCACAAACGGTAACTACGCCCAGTCAGCGCGTTCTCCGTTTCGAGATCGACGGTTTTCGGAAAAGCTCTCTACTCAGTGGGCTGGACAATGTCGGTTGGACGCTCTCGCATAAAGACGAAATTGCGGCCTATGAGGAGCGCAGGAAGCAGGAAGCTCCGTGGGTCTTTAGCAGTTAAGCCGTTAATGGAATTCTCACACCTTAAAAATTGTGAAGGAGCGCAGCGTGACTATTCAACAGATTGATTCTGCGATGGTTCCTTATCAGATACTTGATATCGAGGGGAACCTGGTGGGGGAGATGCCTGATCTTAGCGCGGAACGGTTGCTATCGTTGTACCGTTATATGCAAATGGGACGGGCATTTTCTAACAAGATCATTGCTTTGCAGAGGCAGGGAAGGGCCACTACTTTTGGCTCACTGATGGGCCAGGAGGCGACGGCGGTAGGTTTGGCTGCTCCTATGCAACCACAGGATTGGTTGGCGACCTCGTACCGCGAGCTTGCTTCGCTGATGGTGCGGGGATTGCCGTTGCCGACGCTGACCTATTCGTTTCGTGGCTTTATCCCGGAGAATTATGCTAGAGAGACACACTGTATGCCCATTCAAATCGTGATTGGCACACAGATGCTCCACGCGGTAGGGCTGGCTATGGCGGCTAAAATCTCTGGCGATAAAGCGGTGGCGGTGGGGGTGTGTGGCGATGGGGCGACTTCTGAGGGCGATTTCAACGAAGCTCTGAATTTCGCGGGTGTCTTTCAGGCTCCTGTGGTGCTGGTAGTGCAGAATAATGGGTGGGCTATCAGTGTGCCGCGCCATAGACAGAGCGCAGCACTGACGTTAGCTTCGCGTGGTTTGGGTTTTGGTGTTCCTTCTGTGCTGGTGGATGGCAACGATATCCTGGCGGTTTATGATGTGATGCAACAAGCAATCGAGCGTGCGCGTGCTGGGCAAGGGCCGACGCTGGTGGAGACGCTGACGTATCGCATCGGTGCGCACACCACGGCGGATGACCCCACGCGCTATCGCGACGCGGAAGAGGTCGCAGGATGGCGTACCAAAGACCCGATTACGCGCTTCCGCCAGTTCTTGATGCGTCGTGATTTGCTTACTGAAGCACAGGATCAGCAGTTGATCGACGCACTGGAAGAAGAGATAAACGAGGCGGTGCGCGAGGCCGAGGCTATGCCGCCGATGGCTCCTGATAGTTTCTTTGACTACACATCGGCCTCACTTTCGGCACGTCAAGAGGAACAACGGACTGATCTGCTGCGCTATGTTCAGCCCAAGCAGCACTAAAAGAGGATGTACTTGTTATGCAAATGACGATGATAGAAGCCCTGAATTCGGCACTGACCTTGGAGCTTGAACGTGATAAGCGGGTGGTGGTTTTTGGGCAAGATATCGGGGCCAATGGCGGTGTTTTTCGCGTGACGGAGCATCTGCAACAACGCTTTGGTTCAGAGCGTGTCTTTGATACACCGCTTTCGGAGTCGGCGATTATTGGCAGTGCGGTTGGTATGTCTGTGTATGGGCTGCACCCGATTGCCGAGATACAGTTTGCTGGTTTTCTCTTTGTCTGCATGAACCAGTTGGTGACGCAGGCGGCACGAATGCGTTTTCGCAGCGCGGGAGCTTACACCTGTCCGATGGTGGTGCGTGCGCCCTATGGTGGCGGCGTGCGTACACCGGAATTGCACTCCGACAGCCTTGAAGGTATCTTTATGCAAACTCCTGGCTTGAAAGTGGTCATTCCCTCTAATCCCTATGATGCCAAGGGACTGCTGGCTTCGGCGGTGGCTGACCCCGATCCGGTACTTTTCCTGGAAAACATCAAACTCTACCGCTCGTTTCGTGAAGAGACACCGGAGGACTACTATACCGTGCCACTTTGCGCGGCAAAGACGATACAGGAGGGTTCCGATGTCAGCGTCTTTGCCTATGGTGCGATGGTGCCGGTTGTCGTAGAGGCCGCGAAACAGGCGCAGAAAGAAGCGGGAACTAGCGTCGAGATTGTCGATCTGCGCACAGTCTGGCCGCTGGATGAGGCTGCGATTGTCAACTCGGTTAGTAAAACGGGGCGTGCTCTTGTGGTTCACGAGGCGGCGCGTGCGGGTGGTGTAGGCGCGGAGGTCGTTGCGATCATCAATGACCATTGCCTCTATTCGCTGCTCAAGCCAGTTGGGCGGGTGACGGGGTATGATACACCCTATCCTGTACCAGGGCAGGAAGATTATTACTTGCCTACCGCCGCCAAAGTACTCACGGCCATACGGAAGGTGATGGAACCGGAGTAGAATGGTCACAGATATTTGTGGAGAAACAGACGATGTATGAATTTAAGTTGGCCGATCTTGGTGAGGGGATGCACGAGGCGGAAATAGTCGAGTGGCTCATTCATGAGGGCGATACGGCTAAGCTGGACCAGACGATTGCCAGAGTGGAGACCGACAAGGCTATCGTCGAATTGCCAGCCCCCGTTACAGGCCGTGTCAGCGAGATTCGTGTGAAAGATGGGCAGGTTGCCAAAGTTGGCGAGACGCTGGTTGTTTTTGAGACGGCCAACGCTGCCAATGGCGGCAACACAACGAAAAAGGCTGCGGCGAGTAGTGCTGCACCTGTGGTTGCGCAAGTGGAGCCAGCAGCTACAGAGTCGCAGCCTGTTGCGGTACACGCCAAATCGCGGATACAGGCCGCACCTGCTGTCCGTAAACTTGCCTTCGAGTTGGGCGTAAATCTTGAACAAGTGACGCCATCGGGTGCCAGTGGGCGCATCTCGCTGGAAGATGTACGCGCTTATGCTGAACATGCGCGGACGGCTACACCTGCTACCTTACAGAATGGCGTTGCCAGCGCGACTCCTGCTCCAACTACTCACATTGTGGAACAGCGCGTGTTGCCAACTACAGAAGGTGCTACGCAAAAAGCTGAACAAGTCGGTACAGCAGGGCAGGATAGAAGGGAACCGTTGACGGGTTTGCGCAAGCGTATCGCGGAACATATGGAACGCTCATGGCGCACCGTCCCTCATGCTACAGCTTTTGACGAGGTAGATGGTAGTGCGTTGGTGGCATTGCGCTCGGCACTGAAATCTGTGGCTGAGCAGCGTGGTATTCGCTTGACGTATATGCCAATCCTGATAAAACTTTTGTTGCCGGTGCTAAAAGAGTTCCCTATCTTTAACGCCAGCCTGGACGAGGAGAAACGTGAGGTTATCTACAAGCATTCGTACCACATTGGTGTGGCTGCCGATTCACCGGAAGGGTTGCTGGTGCCGGTGATGCGGGATGCTGATCGTCTCACGGTAGTAGAGATTGCCAGTACGTTGGAAAAGCTCATTGAGGGGGCGCGTAAGCGGACGCTTGCGCTACCGGAGTTGAGTGGGAGTACTTTTACGCTGAATAATGTGGGCAGTTTCGGGGGTGGTAGTGGCACACCGATCATCAATTATCCTGAAGTGGCGATACTGGCGGTGGGAAGGTTGCAAGAGAAGGCTATTGTGCGGCAGGGTGCGGTTATTGTGCGCACAATGATGCCGTTGGCTCTTTCGTTTGACCATCGGCTGATTGATGGGGCGTTGTCCGGTAAGTTTCTGGCGCGGTTCAAGGAGTTGGTCGAGAATCCTGCCCAATTGATGTTGGACATGGTATAAGGAAAAGAACGTATGGTTGTTGGAGATGTGACGACCGCGGTGGATGTCCTGGTGTTGGGTGCGGGGCCAGGGGGGTATGTGGCGGCGATACGTGCAGCGCAACTTGGGCATCATGTCACGCTGATAGATCAGGGGCCACCGGGAGGGACGTGCCTTAATCGAGGGTGTATTCCGTTGAAAGCACTGCTTTCCGCGACCGAACGCTATGCCCAGATGCGCTCGGAAGACCTGGCAAGTATGGGGATTGCTGCTGAGTCGATTTCGTTCGATTGGGCGAGAATGCAGGTTTGGAAACAGAGCGTGGTGGATCGCTTAGCGGAAGGCGTGCGCCGGCTTGTGGCTGGCAACCATATCGACTATGTGTTCGGTACGGGCTGGTTCATCAATGAGCAGGAGGTGCGGGTTGAGGGCGAACATGGTTCCCACCGCTTCAAATTTGCACATTGTATTTTGGCGGTTGGTGCCGATGCTACTGCTTTGCCCGGCCTCTCGTTTGATGGTAAGCAAGTACTCACGCCTGAACAAGCTTTGTTGCTTCCGACATTGCCTGAGACGTTAAGCGTGTTTGGTGATGATTATATAGCCCTGGAACTGGCAACGC
The DNA here is from genome assembly GCA_051004815.1 of Ktedonobacteraceae bacterium. Taxonomy (GTDB): domain Bacteria; phylum Chloroflexota; class Ktedonobacteria; order Ktedonobacterales; family Ktedonobacteraceae; genus JBBQXY01. The sequence goes on along the minus strand of JBPCJY010000142.1, from coordinate 22,155 downwards.
TCTTTGCGCGGCTGGGGACTAAAGTCAAACTGTACGTTCCTGATGAGCAGATATTGGCGGGTTTTGATCCCGCGGCTTTGCGGCTGGTGCAGGCGGGCTTACGTAAGATGGGGGTAGAGGTAACGACGAAGGCTACTGTTGAGCAGGTGAGCGAGCGACCTTTGGTGGTTTCTCATGGCGTCACTCCACATACCAACGGTTTGCACTTGGACGCAACGGGGGTGAAGCGCACAGAAAACGGTGGGATTGCCGTCAATACTATGCAGCAGAGCGATGTTCCCACTATTTTCGCTGTGGGGGATTGTACGGGTGGACGAAGCTTAGCCAGCCTTGCGATCAAGCAGGGCAAAGTGGCTGCTGAGGTGCTATCAGGTCAACGTGTCCAATTCGCGCCACTCGTTACGCCGTTGATTGTGCATACTACGCCAGAGGTGGCGACGGTAGGCTCTACGACGGAAGAGGCAAGCAATGCTGGCTATACTGTGACAACAGGACGCTTTCCATTGGCGGCGAACGGACGCGCTTTGACGCTTAGCACTGATAATGGGGTGGCGTTGATTGTGGCAAGCAAGGAGGATGGGATTGTGCTGGGTGCCACTATTGTGGGGCCGCGTGCCGGTGATCTGATTGGACAGGCTACACTGGCAATCGAGATGGGAGCGACGCTCACCGACCTGTCGGAAATCATCTATGCCCATCCGGGACTGAGCGAGATAGTGCCGGAAAGCGTGGATAATGCGCTGGGGCGGGCGATCCATATACTGGCTAAAGGGTAAGCATTACTTTTTGCGGCGGCGGGACATCTCTTCTTCTGTGGTACCAGTTGTGACCAATTCGTATAAGAGGGCTTGTGCGACTTTGGGGCGGAGAATACGGCCCAGGCGTTGGATGTATTCGCGTTTGGTGCTATTGCCGCTGACGATGATGGCGACGCGGCAGTCGGGGACATCGACGCCCTCGTTGAGGACGCGTCCGGTGACGAGTTTGGTGTATTGGCCGGAGCGGAAGCGTTCCAGGATGGTGCGTCGTTCCTCGGTCGGCGTCTTGTAGGTGATGCTGGGTAGGCAGAAGCGGCGGCTGACCTCATCCACGACGGGATTGTATTCGGAGAAGAGCAAGACCTGGTCGTTGGCGTGTTTGTGTAGTAAACGTTCGATCTCGCTATACTTGGCGGGCGCGTTCATGGCGATGTTGCGTGCCTCGCGCCAGGCGAGCATGGCCTCACGCGCTTCGGGGTCACGCGCACTGAGAAAGATGAGTTTTTGTTGGAAGTCTTCGGGAGAGTTAATGCTGATATGGCGGCGTTGCAAGAATGAGCGATAGATGCGGCGTTGTTCGGCGTAACGGACCTCGTCTTCGCTGGATAATGCGATGTCGATGATTTCTTCTTGATACTGGGCAAGGTATTGTTTCTCCATCAGTTCTGCGGGTGAGCGGCGATAGACTTCGGGGCCGATCAGTTCTTCCAGGTCGGTGTGGGTCATGTCGCTGCGTTCGGGGGTGGCACTGAGGCCGAGGCGCAGGGGGGTGAAGGCACTTTCGGCGATGAGACGGTAGGTTGGTGCGGGGAGATGGTGGCATTCGTCGAAGACCAGTAGCCCGAAACGGCGCAGCTCACGGGGATAGAGGGCGGCAGAGTCATAGGTGATGATGGTGATGGGTTTGAGTTCTTTTTCGCCACCGCCAAAGATGCCGATTTCGTTCGTGTCAAGGGAGAGTGCTGAGGAGAGCGCGACGCGCCATTGCTGGAGCAGGTCGAGCGTGGGGACAACCGCCAGAGTCCATAGTCCTGTTTCGGCAATGGCCATGGCGGCGACAAACGTTTTTCCGGCACCGGTTGGCAAGATGACGACGCCTGTACTGCCTTCGGCCAGCCAGGCTGTGAGGGCGTCCTCTTGATATGGGCGCGGCTCCATGCTCAAGGTGGTCGTAAAGGGTAAGGCAGGTTGCTCGTCGAAGGCGACGGTAAAGGGCGTTTGCTGCTGGCGCAGTGCCTGTTTCACCATGGTGAAGTGGATGGGCTGTGTGCGCAAAAAGTGGAAGCGTTTATCGCGCCCTAGCTTTGCTTGTATCTGTGCTGGTAGATGTGTTCCGAACAGCGCGGCAAGCAATGCGGGTGTTGGCAGGGACAGCAAGTTGTCCGGGGGCGTGATGATGAGGTCACGGCCTCGGAGGTCGAGGGTGGTGAGGGTGGGCATTTCCTCTACTCCTCGGCAGCGAACAGAGAATATTGCTCGGCGCGTGCGGGTTGCTCAGCCTGTTTGTGTTGCTGCACCGAGCTTTCCTCTAATACGGCGGCGAGCATAGTCTCAATATCTTCTGTAGGCCAGGGTAGCGGCTGGCCACCCAGTTTGATGAGAGCATCATTACCTGCTAGTGATGACGGTGGGATTACTTCGCGTACATATAAAGGTCGCGTTTGTTTGAGCGCACTGTTGGCTCCTTCCCAAGTGCCACCTTTTGTATCGGATTCGGCGACAATCACTGCCTGAGCCAGAGCAGTTACAACTTTATTGCGTTCCATTGCGCGACTGACGAGCCAGGGAGCGTCAGGGTGGAATTGGCTCATGACCAGCACACGACCTTCTTCAATCTTGGGTTGCAGGTCACGCATTTGCACATTACTCAACTTGCGAATGCCGTGTGGCAGTACAACGGTTGTACATCCCTCTGTGCCGATTGCTGCTTCGTAGGCCACGCGATCGACGCCACGCGCATTGCCGCTAATAACATTTGTACCATGTTTGGCAAGGTGACGTACAACTGCATGGGTGAAGGCAAGCCCCGATTCACTGACGTTACGTGAACCAATCACGGCAATAGTGCGGCGTGCAAGTATACTCAAATCTCCGGCATAGAACAAAATTGGAGGTGTTTGATTGCGTTTGAGTGCTTGTTTAAGCAGAGCGGGATACTCGTCATCCAGCACGGTCAAAAGATGAACAGCGCCTTGTTCCAGTTGTTCGACCAGGAATGCTTGCCCAACCAATTTCTCTTTTGCGTGTTCAAGTTTCTGGATTACTTCTGGCTTGAGATGGCATGTAGCTTCCCATTCTTCTGTACCGACCGTGAAAAACCCCTGCAACGTCCTTCCAAGTTGTTTGCACCAGGTCATTAGGATGTCATTGATGGTACGAGTTGACAGTCCACTCTCAAACGTCAACAGGAGCCAGCAGGCCTGCTCTTGCAAATCTTCGTGCATTCTTTTCTCCTTATTGGTCATCTGAATGGACAGTGCGGGTAATCGTCAGTGGATATACCGCGCTCGCTCCTGCTTGCTTCAATGTTTGTGCCACTTCACGCAACATATATCCTGAATCATAGATATCATCGATCAGCAACAGCACACGTCCAGCCACAAACTCAGGAGAGCGAGCGCAAAAAGCCCCTTTGACATTCTCGACCTTTTGCCGCCAATTGGTCAAAAATTTCTGCTCCTGTGTCGGGCGTACTTTCTCAAGTACAGGTAGATACTTTATACCTAACTGAGTAGCAACCTGCTGGGCAAAGGTCTCTACCAAAGGACCACTTTTCGTTGGTGGCACGCTTACTATACCATTGATTGCCTCGATGGGATAGCGAGTCCGTACCAAATCAACAGCACGATAAACGAGATTTAGGGCGAATGGTCCGGCGTCCTCATATTTGCTTTTACGCACCAGTTGACCGGTGCGGCTATTACCATGATAAGAAAGTGACCAACCCGCTTCATGTTCAGGGCGTTTTTCAATACGTGGAAGGAAATCTTCTTCGAGAAAATGTGCCACTTCTCCTTCTATTCTTATCGAGGGTCTCACAGGTGGAAAGTTTGTTTTCCGACATCGACCGCACTGCCTACAGGAGCTTTTGAGTTCATCTCCAAGATACGTCGTGAGATACTCCATATAACATGTGTTGCACTGAGCATAACATTGTATATTGCTCAACTCTTGTTGTTTTTGCCGTCGCACTTCATCATAGGCAGAAAAATCTACCTGCCCCAAACGACTTACAGCGATATATATACGACTTTTAAGATTGCGTTCGATAAAATGTTGCTCTTCTAAGTCGGTCAGGATAGTGCGTGTCATCGTTTGCGGTAAGCCAGTTGTTAGCATAACATTACTCTCTCGCAAGCCTTGAGAATTCACGCATAGTAGCGACAAAACCATATCGTAGTGTTTTCCTTCGGGTTTCGCATTACGAATAAAGTGTTCTTGAATAGTTATATCAGCGGGATTGTAGAGGAGAATGCACCGGGCGACTTTCCCATCACGTCCCGCTCTGCCCATTTCCTGATAATAATGGATGGGAGACGAAGGGATATGATAATGGATAACAAAACGCAGATCGGACTTATCGATGCCCATACCCAGGGCGTTGGTCGAACAGACTACTTTGTACTGATTGCTCATCAATTTTTGCTCGATATCTTGCCGCACGTTGTCCTCTCGACCTGCATGATAGTAATCCGCAAGAATTCCTTGCCGCGTTAAAAACGTTGCGACCATTTCGGCACTGTTTTTTGTAGCAGTATAAATAATACCTGTGCCAGGGTAGTAGGGTAGTATCTCAGCCAAATAGCTTAGTTTCTTCTGATCGCCTTTTAACAGTTCAACATTCAAATGCAGATTTGGGCGCTGCATCGTACCTCGTATGACCTGGACTCCCTCACCTATCTGTTGTAACACATCTTGCTCAACGCGCTTGTTGGCGGTTGCGGTCAAAGCGAGAACGGGAACATTTTTAGGAAGGGCATTGAGCAGCCGTACTATACGACGATAATGAGGGCGGAAATCATGACCCCATGTGGAGATGCAATGAGCTTCATCAATGACGATCATGCTGATGCGCATGTGTGTAACGTGTGTTTGCCAATGGGCATTGTCCAGGCGTTCAGGAGCAATATACAGTATCTTGAAGTTACCTGCTACCGCTTGTTCCAGAGTTATCTGGTTCTCTTCTTCGCTAAAATCCGAGCTGATAATGGCCGAGGGTATATCGTACCAGTTGTTGCAACGTTGGCATTGATCGCGCATCAGTGCTTTCAGGGGAGAGAAGACGATGGTGAGATGGGGATAGTAGAGGCTGGCCATTTGGTAGCAGAGGGATTTGCCCCAGCCTGTACGTTGAATTGCCAGTACTCGTTGACCTTGTACAAGTTGTTCGATGATCTCGCGTTGTCCTGGGTGAAATCCTGTGGTGATGTGAAAGCGTTCCTTGAGGAACTGTTCAGGGGGTAGACTCCGCCAATTTTCCGCTGGTGTCATTATAGACACCTCCCGTACTACAAATTTGGATTATAGTGAAAGTTTTACTGTGTTGCATTGTAAGTGTCCTGGTTGAGGTTGTCAATCATGGTATGGTCTCCAATAGTTTCTCTGCTGCCGATGTATCAGTTGTATCAGTTGTGTCAGTTGTAGCGGTTGTATCAGTCGGTATTTTGACGTGAATCGTTGGTGGAGTTAAGAGGTGGATGATCTGGAATGTGTTAGATAAGAAAGAGGCGACCATTGGGATGGTCGCCTCCTGGGTCATTAGGCATGAGTTAGCGGAGCTGGCTAACGGCGCACGACTACGGTGTGAGCAAGGCGATCACCCAAACGCTGTTTGTGCGGGGATGTCCAGATAAGAATCGCGCCGAGAATGTAGGCGAAAGGCAGTCCATCGATGATACGAAGAAGATTGCGGATGATTGATGCCCCCCATCCAATGCGGGAGCCGTCCACGGTGACGATGCGAATACCAAGCAGCATCTTGCCCAGTGTGCCACCCATGACAGCTTCCAGCACAATATAGTAGAAAACTGGGATGAGAGTTACGATGAGTGCGGGAAAGCCCGTTAAGGATGCGGAGACGCTGCCACCTTCCGTGCGGACGCCACCAAATGCTAAGCTTATGACGTAATCGATCACGCCGAGGATCACCAAATCGATGAGTACAGCGAGAAAACGCCGTCCTACACCTACATACTGCAATGTCGATACCGCTTGAAACTGAGCTTGAGCTTGAGCTTGACTTTGAAACTGGCTTTGAGCTTGATCTTGAACCTGCATGTTGTACCTCCTCATACTAAGGTTTCTATGACAGAGCCTCATGCCAGGCGCGTTCTGGCACATCGTACAGGCATAAGCGCACCTTTTTCAGGCTCCTGAAATGAAACTCTGTCTATACTGAATACTCAATAAGAGTTATCGGCACAATGAGGCATAACTTTAGTGGTAACTATTCAGGTCTCCTACGGGCTTGTCGAAGGGTGGGAATGGGAAAGGAGGGTTCCAAGGGGCTTGCTGCCCTTTGGAACCCTCCTTCGACAAAAACTTTAATCAAGCAGTCAAGAACCTGCGTGTAAATGGTACGAGTTCGTCTTATTGGCCAAGTGTTACCTGTAATGTTGGGCGACCAGCGGCATTGTAGCTACCAACAGTAGACGAGTAAAAGTACTTGCCGGTGTTATATTGATTGTCGGTAGAGTAGAACACCAACTGTAGTGGTTGACCCGCTGCATACGCTTGGGCAAGTGCGAGGCTCACATCCCATGTAACTGCTAACCCTGGAAGAGGAACCACAGGTTTTGACTTTGTATTTACAAGCATACTGGTGATGTTTTCCTGGATGGGGGGAGCCGAATTCCACGAAAGAGTTTGCGGGTTCCAGTTTTGATTCACGGTTGCGACCTGAATATAGGAAGGATTTGGTTTGCCTTGTGTCCCGGAATTCCCATATTCATATAAGGTCACTTTCGCATTGACCACGCTTTGACCCGAGGCGAGTGAGCCTAATGGGAAGGTAATGTAAATTTTCGAAAAGCAATTCCAATCGGAGATATCCGACTCATTCTGAATATTGAGCTGTGGTGCTCCCGGGTAACTGCGCGGCCCCCATTGCGTCCAACGATTGAGTCCAAGATTCCCACATGAAAGTGAACCACCCACCATACCATCAGTAACCACCTGATTGTTCAAGCCATTGCGAACGGTATATGTTGAAGTGCTATTTGTATGAGGAGACTGGTAGGTCAGCATACCAAACGAGACATTTCCCCATCCTGATGGGTCTGTTTCAGAGGCTGATGTTGGCCACCATTTGTCTGGTAGTGGCGTATTGGCCGCGTTATCCTGGTTATGGACTTTAACTGCCAGCTTCCAAATTGTGCCTTGAGAGGGAGCACTTGACATACCAAGTGAGGAGAAAGGGATATGGTAGGTCATCGACCAACCGGAGTCGGCTGGACCATTGAACCCGTGTCCGCGCCAGCCATAGACAGCCGTAAAAGGCACCTTTGCAGCATTCCATGCTGTACCGCTGCCAGCATAGGCTTGTTGGTAATTCGTACGTTTTTTATACCCGTTGACTGCTGCCTGAAACTTGTAGGAATGCTGAGCGAGGAGATTGCTCCCGCCGGTCGTCGTATTCACATAAATGGCCGCGTTATCACCTTTTGTGACATCTGGTGCAGTAGTGTTGGTGTCATACCATAAGTACTGATCAACGGTCTGCAAATCCACGTAGAGTTCGCTGCTGTTATAGCCTATCCGTACATCGGTATAGGTATCGGTTGGAGTCACGTCACCAAACCAAAAAATAGCGGTTTGATTAAAAGGCACAGCCGTCTTAAAAAACGGGATATTAATCTGTTGCGGAGAAGATGCTGCCGCTTTTGCATGCGTTTGGGAGAGATGCAGCGGCAAGAAACCGCTCCAAAACGATGTTGTCAAAGAGAGCAATGTGCAAATAATGATGGTAGCGGCTCCGAGAGTGACCCAGGAAATAGTGTTACCCCGCGAGGATTGGTGAAGACGGAATGAGTGCCGTTTCTGTTTGTTATACATCTTATCCCCCAGCTTTACAATTCTGACGACCAGGTTGTCTGTGATGCTGTATAATCGGCTTGAGCGGTGCTTCCTTGTCGTCTTGGAGAGAGGAAGGTTCCACCCTCTCGTTGGCTAAAACGAAGAAGGACTAGATTGTTAACACTGTATCTAAAGGTCATGAGAACAGGCCTGTGAATTCTTGCCACATGTGCCGCGGTGGTGACGACCAGGGCGACCGCAAGGGATCGCCCCTACTATACACGCACGGGTATGAAATGCATCATAGTATAGTAGGGGCGATCCCTTGCGGTCGCCCTGGCAAGAATTCACAAGTCCTGGTCATGAGAAGGATACATTGTAGCCATCCCTTACAAGCCCTGTTATAATGTCCAAAATGCTACAACCTTAGCTTACTCATCAATAATCCATTAATTTAGGAATGAGCCGATACCGCCATGATTCACCTGCAATATCTCCTGCAAGCAACCCATGGAACGCTGGTCTACCCAGGCAAACAGCACCACTTCGACGCCTTTAGCCACGATACGCGCCAGTTGCTACCGGGCGAACTGTTTGTCGCGGTACGTGGCGAACACAGCGATGGACATGATTATGTGCTGGACGCGGTACAGCGTGGGGCCGCGGGAATAGTATTGGAGACTACGGCGTTGGCGTCACTTGATGAAAATAGCAAGGCAGTATTCGCGCAAGCAGGCGTCACCATCGTGGCGGTGGATGACACGCGCATTGCCTTGCAGCAGTATGCGCACGACATTCTGGCACGTTGGCATCCAACCGTCATCGCTGTGACTGGCAGCACGGGCAAGACGACCACCAAAGAGGCTATTGCCGCCGTACTCTCCAGCAATTTCGCCACCTTTAGAAGCTGGCAGAACTATAATGATCTCCTGGGGTTGCCGCTTTCGCTCGGTCGCCTGGAAGAACGTCATGAATTCGCGGTACTGGAATTAAGTTGTGACCACCCAGGCGAAATTCGCGATCTCTGTCAGATCATTCAGCCTCAGATTGGCGTGCTGACCAATATCAGTCCTACGCAACTGCAATATTTTGGCAGTGTCGAACGGCTGGCCAATGAGCTAGGCACACTGCTGGCCTATCTCCCCGCTTCTGGCAAAGCTCTTGTTAATGGCGACGATGAACGTATTCGCCCACTCACAATCCAGTGTAAAGCTGCCATCACCTACTTTTCCCCTTCCGCGACACAAGATGTGCAGGTGGATTGGACAGGATTACGCTGTATCTTGCCTGCAACGCACGAGCCAGTACACAACGAACAAGGAATACAACTCTCCTCACATCTCTTAGGCCAACAGTATGTCACGACGCTATTAGCGGCCTATTACGTTGGGAAACATTGCGGTTTGCAAACGGTAGATATACAGCACGCGCTAGCCCATTTCCAACCATTAGCAGGCAGGCTCAATCCACTAATGGGAGTTGATGGTGCCACGTTGCTTGATGATACACACAATGCGGCTCCGGCTGCCGTACTGGCCGGGTTAGCAGCACTCAAGGCACTGCCCGCAGCGCGGCGTATCGCGATACTCGGAGACATGTTGCGCCTCGGCAACTATACCGAGGAGGCACACCGTATGGTGGGGCAACAAGCCGCCACCTGCGTCGATTACCTCATTTTGCGTGGAGAACACGCGACCACGGTGGCTGAATCTGCTCGGCAAGCTGGACTTTCCGCACAGCGGATTATCCTGACCTCGACGCATGAAGACGCGGCCAAGGCGGCGGGGGAAATAGTGGGAGCTTCCGGCCCTACCCCCTCCAGGGTACCCGCGAGGGGTACCCCTACTATGGATGAACGAGTCAGCGAATCTGTTCCGTCCATGGTAGGGGGCCTTCATCATCTCCCGGATGCGGCTCCCTTTACGGGTACCCTGGGGGTCGGTGATACCTTGGCTGAGAGGATGAGAACAGATGTTGTGTTTATTAAGGGGGCCGAGGGGGCGCGTATGGAACGTGTTACGGAACTGCTTATGGCCCAGTCGGCACAGGCTCCTGGACAACTTGTACGGCAAACCCCTGGTTGGAAGCAGATTGTGATGACGCGTGCGGAACGTCCGACATGGATTGAGATAGATTTGAGTGCCATCGCCAATAATACGCGACAGGTGCAAGCCCTGGTTGGGCCACAGGTGCGCATCCTTGCCAGCCTTAAGGCTGACGCTTATGGTCATGGTGCGGTCAAAGTGGCTCGCACCGTTCTGCATAATGGGGCCAGCATGGTAGGCGTTGCCACGGTCAGCGAAGCCACACCCTTGCGGGAGGCGGGGATTCAGGCTCCTATTCTCGTCTTTGGCTATGTGCCACTATGGCAGATGCGTGAAGCTGTGCGTTTGGGCTTGACGATTACGCTTTACTCGCTAGAAGCGGCTGCCGCGCTCTCGCGGGCGGCGTTGGCTTTGGGGCAGAGCGTCAATGTACATGTCAAAATTGATACGGGGATGGGGCGTTTAGGGGTACGTGCTGAACAGATTGATGAGGTAGTAACGCTTGTACGCGAGATACTGACCTTACCTGGTTTACTCTTGGAAGGCATTTTCACGCACTTTGCCATGGCAGATACACACGACCTGACTCACGCTCATATGCAGCTTGCTCGTTTTCAAACGGTTTTGCAAACCCTGGAAAGGCAGGGACTGCGCCCTCCTTTGGTTCACGCGGCCAGTAGTGCTCCCATGCTCAGTGTGCCGGAGGCGCGTTTTGACATGGTACGTCCAGGCATCGCCCTCTACGGACTTGAACCATCGGACGAGGTGCGTTTACCAGCCGGGTTTCGAGCGGCTCTTTCCTTCAAGACGCAGGTTGCGCAGGTCAAAGTCATACCTGCTGGTGAGGGTATCAGCTACGGTTGTACCTATATAACCGAGGAGCCAACGCGCATCGCCGTGTTGCCGGTTGGTTATGCCGATGGCTTTCGCCGTGGCCCTACCAACTGGGATAGCGTATTGCTACATGGGCAAGAGGCTCCCATCGTGGGGCGGGTCTGTATGGACCAATGTATGGTCAATATTTCCCATATTCCGCAAACACGCGTTGGAGATGAGGTTGTATTAATTGGACAGCAGGGAACGGCCACTCTGTCGGCGGAACAAGTTGCGCAACGCCTCGGCACCAGCAACTACGAGGTAGTTTCGGCTATCCTTGCTCGTGTACCACGGGTGGATTAACAGGGCAGCAAAAACTAAAACCGTGCGCCACCCTGATGCGTACATATGGTGACAGACCTTATGGCATAGCAAGCGCAACCCACGTTTTTGCTAGCACCACGCAGGAGCAACGTCCTTGACACAACAAGATAGAACGCACCAACACGCGTCAAAAAGCGCACTTCCCTCTATCGCTGTCTGTTCGGCAGTGATCATTGCCAATCCGACCTCTGGCAACTACCTCTTCCATACACGACAGATAGATGAGACGGTCGCGTTCCTGCGTGGCAATGGGTGGGATGTTGAACTCTGTCTAACAGAGAAAGCTGGTGATGCACGTCGGTTGGCTCGTTTAGCGGTAGAGCAGGAGATTGAGGTAGTTATTGCGGCAGGCGGTGATGGCACCATTAATGAGATCATTCAAGAGTTGGTGGGTAGTGAGACGGCCCTTGGCGTTTTGCCCGTTGGCACGGTCAACGTGTGGGCGAGAGAAACCAACATTCCCCTGGATGATGTGGGAGCACGCAAGGTGCTGGTTGATGGCAGACGGCGGCGCGTTGATCTGGGCAAAGTAAATGACCGCTATTTTCTATTGATGGCGGGCATCGGTTTTGACGCGGAAGTAGCGCACGCCGTCGAAAAAAAGCCAATCAAACGCCTTGGTGTCGTGGGCTATCTGCTGATTGGAACGTGGTTGGGTCTGGGCTATGAAAGTTTCCGTACGTATTTGACCGTCAATGGACGGCTGATTAAAAAGGATGCGCTGCAAATCATCATTGGCAATACCCAATTGTATGGAGGCACCATCAAATATACCTGGCAAGCGCAATGCGACGATGGACAGCTCGATGTTTGCGTGGTGCGTAAGCGTAACATGCTGGGCCGCGTCATTATTTTTATCGATTTTTTGCTCCATCGCGAGCAGCGTCACCAGTGGGTCACGTATGCAAAAAGCGACGTTATAGAGGTACGAACACGTCAGCCAGTGGCTATACAGGTGGATGGAGATCCGTCAGGCTTCACACCGGCAAAGTTTACTGTTGCTCCCCAGGCTCTCAAGGTGATTGTGCCACATAACGCATCCATGAGCCTATTTTCGCAAGAGTAAAAGTAAGAGCGCAAGGTCGTGCGCTCCTACGGTATTCAGTTTGGTTAATGTCTGCTAAAAACGATGTTGACTACCATAATTGTCAAACAAACTAAGCCCATACCAATCAATGCGTATATCGGCCCCAGAAAACCAAAGCCTGAAGAGACGCCGAATATAATGCCAGCCAGTGGTACCAGCAGGGCTAGCGACACAATGGCGAGAGCCAGGCGCATGCCCATCCGTTGTTTATCGCTACCTATCGGTATTTGTGTATATGCTTTCTGGCCCGCATAGGTACCCGCGAACGGGTCTCTATAGCCGGTTTCATAGTTGTCCATGTGCGGGTTCTGGCCCTGGTGATTGGCCTCGTCAAATTCCATATGTTGTTGGGACATCACAGGTCGCTCCTTCAATCTCAGCTTAACCAACGTATCTCATTGTAATTACGTGTGATGGTACGGTGGGTTGCAGACTTTGTTGCTTTTCCTTCTTTCACTCGCGCCAATAGACCCCGTGCTCTCGCTGCAAAAGCTTTTCGCCGATCAGCTCACGGCGTAGAGAAGCAGTATCGGGGTGATAGCGTTCGATGATGTCGTTGACGGCGGATTCTTTATAGCGAACACCGTGTTCAAACTGATTGGCTAGCCATTTGAGAATCACTGTGCGTTTCTTGCGGCTGGCTGGGATTTCTTTGAGGCGCGTTCCTTCAAAGAAATCTTTGAACACTTTGCGTTCCCAGGCATCACTTTCAACATTATCGACTAACGAGGCCATTTTCTCAGATGAAAGTAGTCCCTTGCTGATGGTGCGCAATGACTCTGCTTTGAGCCAGTAGATGTGCGTATTCCCCTCTGGACGCATACCCACCAGGTCTAGCTCTTTTAGTTTCGCCAGGTGGTGTGATACGGTAGGTGCCTTCAATTGTAACTGCGCTGCTAACGCCTCTACGCTCTGTTCGTGCTGCGCCAGGATGCCCAGCAACTTGAGCCTGTTCTCGTCTGACAAGGCTTTAAAAAACTGGAGCAAGGCTTGCAAATCTTCTTCTGGCATTTTTCCCTCCTTCTTTAGGGCGTAATCTACATAGATGCATATCTAATTAGATTATAGAGAAAAATCTGTATGATGTCAAGGAGGAATGTGTCTGAAATGCAGGGTCTGTGAATATTACCAGGGCGACCCTTGCGGCTTACACAGGTAGGTTTTGCAGTGCCTGGTTTCTCGTCTTGTCATTCTGAGTGCAGCGAAGAATCTCTCATGGCACGGAGATTCTTCGCTGCGCTCAGAATGACAGGTTCTGGAACTGGGTGTTAAAAAAAACCTACCTGTGCAAGGACTCTTGCGGTCGCCCTGGTAGCTATTACGCCAGTGCATTCCTTAGCTGTTCCAGGGACACATTGCCACCTGAACAGACGATGCCTACTTTCTTTCCTTGGAGTTCTTCGCGTAGTTGATAGGCGGCGGCCAAGGAGGCTGCACCGGCTCCTTCGGCGAGGGTATGCGCCCGTTCGATGTACCAGACCATGGCCCGTGCTATCTCTTCCTCGCTTACCAGCACAAACTCATGTAGCATGCTGGTCATGATTTCCTGGGGTAGTGCGAAGGCGCGACCGGTAGCCAGTCCCTCGGCTTTGGTGCGGTTGGGGACCTCGACTAATGTCTTCTGCTTCCAAGATTCGTAGGCGGCGGGTGATGCGGCTGCCTGCACGCCAATCACACGCACTGTCGGTTTCATGGTGGCTGCTACTATGCAGGCACCGGCGGCTCCACTGCCACCGCCAATGGGGACGATAATCACATCGAGTTCTGGCTGATCTTCCAACATTTCCAGGGCGGAGGTGGCGACGCCGGCAATGAGGAGCGGCTCGTTGCCAGAGTGGATGTAGCGATAGCCGTGTTCTTGCGCCAAGCTCTCGCAATACAATTGGGCCTCGTCATAAATAGAGCCGTGAAAGATGACCTCGGCACCCATCCCTTGCATGGCGACAACTTTGCCTGGGTTGGCACCTTCGGGTACTACAATGCGAGCTTGCACGCCAAAGCGACGAGCGGCATAGGCTACTGACTGGCCGTGATTGCCGGTTGAGGCGGCGATCACGCCATGTTCACGTTCTTCTGAACTTAGTTGGGAGATCAGATTGATACCACCTCGTACTTTGAAAGCACCGATCGGCTGATAATTTTCGTGTTTTATAAAAAGCGTTGTCCCGACTAATTCGTTGATGGCAGGGTAGCTATGGAGAGGCGTACGTGAAAGATAGGGGCGAATCTGTCGTTGGGCGAGCAGGACATCCGTCATAGTTGGTACATGCATGATCTTAGCTCCTTGGTAGTGGTGAGTAGTTGTACTTCACATGTTCTTTATAGCATAATGGAAGAAAACGTGAGAAAAGTAAAGGGGCAATGTTATGACAGCAGCAGCAGCCAATCCAAAGGTAGAGCAAATTCGTTTGAGTGTGCAGCAATCGTGTGCTGACATCGTTCAACTTATCGAAGGACCATTGACGGAGTTAGATCCGCTACAACTGTATGTGGTGCCAGCTAGAGGCGAGTGGTCGATCATGGAAAATCTGGCGCACATTTTGGAGTTCATGCCCTATTGGAGCAGTGAAATTGCCAAACTTGTTGCCAATCCTGGACAGAATTTTGGGCGAACGATGCAGCAGGAGGGGCGTTTGCGTTTCATTGAAGAGCATAAGCGCGATCCCTTGCCACAAATCCTGGCCGCGTTCCCCGCGAGTTATGCGCAATTGGAAGAGGTGTTGGGTACACTGACTGATGATGATTTAGCCTTAACGGGGCTTCACCCCAAATATGGCGAAAAGCCTCTGGAGTGGTTCATCAATGAGTTTGTATGCCAACATCTCAAAGACCATGTGGAGCAATTGAAAGTATGTGTTAAGGCAGTGCGATAACCGTGCTTGCGAAGGGGACAATATATTGTAAAGAAGCTTTGTGCCTGTCCTTGGTGGGGGTCTGCATCCTTCCCACAGGACGAGGACAGGCACAAGGCCCCCTATCTACCACGACCCAGCCCCCTGTCCCTACGCACCTGAACAACCTATCTGTGTAGGCAACGGGACGGGCCGATTATTACCTGTTATTACCTGCCTCCCAGGCAGGGTGCAGACAGGGTGCGGCGGTGGGCGCGGTAAACCGGCCCCTACGCATTGCTCGCAGGGGTTTATGATCGGGTGGTGGGGGTGCTGGTGGCTCTCTTGTCGCGGCGGCGTATTTTTTGGTATATCCAGGCGTCTAGCATGCCACGTAAGGCACCCATGAGGGCTAGCAGTGCCATCATGATGAGGAGGGCAAGCCAGGATTGACGAATATTGCTGAGTGATGCAGTGCTATGACTGGAGAAGGCTAGCCCAAAGATGGCGACAAAGAGAAAGGCTCCGGCTGACATCAACATACCGGACAACGCACTGCTACGTACCAGCGAAGGGAAGCGAATGGTAGCGCGGCGTGTCTGCCAGACGGCCATTACGGCTCCTGGCGTGGGGATGCCAATGAGCACTATGAGCAAGATGCCGAGTAAGTTGAGCAGTGGTGGTACGTTGCGCACAGGCACAAGGAGCGTGGGCAGGGCGAATAACAGGATGATGATGAGTGGCAACAGACCGGTGAGCGCACCGCCAATGGTCGCTTTCCAAAACACTGGCGCGACTTCCACTTGTTCTTTGGCTTTATCAGTGAGAGCCAGTTGTCGCAGTGCGAACAGGTTACAGAGCAATAAGACGACATATGCCAAAATTGCTGCGGTGCCTTTGCCCGCCTCTCCAAAACCAATGAAGAGCCCGCTCAGGATAGGTGCGAGCAGGGACACGATAAGGCCACGATAGATGTACTTGCCTATGCTACGGTCACGCGTCACACCGGTAAAGCTGATAGCGGCCAATATGAGCAAGTTGATGCCGCTGCCCACGAGGATGCCCAGCATCGCCACTACCCCTGAGACATCTTTGAAAGTCAGTAGGAAGAAAACGAGGAACTGCAACAACAAAGCCATTAAGGCCGTGCCATAAAAGAATAAGCGACGACCAGGACGATAGGTGATGGCATCTTGAGCCTGGGCGTTGCTGTTGGGATGCAGTTTATCCTGTTCATCATCCTGGAAGGTAGGGGGGTGTAACCCAACCGGATACGTGGGCAGAGGCGTCTGCATTTGTGACGGCAATTGCCACTGTCCAGGGGCTTGTTGTCCTTGTTGCCCCGCGGCGTACGGTTGTGCTTGAGGAATGGTGGGCGCGACCAGGGTAGATGGTGCCGTCGCGCTCATGGGCGAGTGAATGCCCCATGGACGTTCCGCCATCGTCAGATCGATGTTGTTGCCATCTCCACTGAGGCGTAATGGGGTCGCGGTTGATGCGACGGCAGCTTGTAGATCGGCGGCCATCATGGCCGCGTTTTGGTAGCGATCCGCCGGATTTTTCGCGAGGGCTTTCACCACCACCGCTTCGATGGCGGGAGAAAGATCGGATCGGCTGTCACGCACAGATGGCACGGGATCAGTCATTTTCGATGCCATGATCTGAAAGGCATTAGGGCCGGTAAAAGGCACTGTACCCGTCAATAGTTCATACAGGATGATGCCCAGCGAGTAAATATCGGAGCGATAATCTATGTTACTGGTGCTAATCTGCTCCGGTGAGGCATATTCCGCCGTGCCGAGAAAGCTTCCTACGCTGGTCAAAGCCGGCATGGCCTTCAAACGTACAATACCAAAGTCGCCGAGCAGTAAACGTCCATCTGTGTGAAACAGCAGGTTGCCGGGTTTGATATCACGGTGGACAACACCCATACCATGCGCGTAACTGAGCGCGTCCGCGACCTGACTAATGTAGCTGGCGACCACTTGTAGCTCAAAATGTCCTCCGCTGCGTTTCATTTCATCCATGCGTTCACGCAACGTTCCACCACGAATAAATGGCATCACCAGATAGGCTAACTGTTGCCCATCGACGACTGCTTCCGCATATTCATAGATTGGCAATATATTTTTATGTTCCAGCTTTGCTATCGTGTCAGCTTCACGGCGAAACCGTTCCAGGAAGATACGCTGTTGATCTGATTCGTACACATTTGTGGGAATGAGCACTTTTACC
This sequence comes from Ktedonobacteraceae bacterium, assembly GCA_051004815.1. Classification (GTDB taxonomy): domain Bacteria; phylum Chloroflexota; class Ktedonobacteria; order Ktedonobacterales; family Ktedonobacteraceae; genus JBBQXY01. Next base: position 4,985 of record JBPCJY010000142.1, on the reverse strand, counting down.
GCTACTGTTCGTACCGGGCGGGCTTGCTGGGCCAGGTAAACAGCACCCATACCGCCGCGACCAATGATCTGCTCAAGTGTGCAGGTACCCAGCGTGATACCTATTAGTTCTTTTATATCCATGTAACAATCCATTTATGAATTTATATTTAAAGACGTAGGCCAGCCCAGGACAGGGACAAGGCGTTGAAGGTTGGCGAATTAATTATCCCATAGATCCCCTTGTGAGGTTTCACGAACCAGCCGTTTTTTTGTTACGGTGGCTTTGCCACGGACTGCTTTTTTGCCCGCGATGGGGGTCTGTTCCGAGTAATCGACAGCTTCCTGGCTTTGCTCCACGTTCTCGGCCCCTGGCACGGTGACTGCTACCGACGCTTCAAAAATGGAGCTGCGGCTTATGCTCACCTCTGGCCAGAGTCCCAGGATAGCTTCGATTGTTGCATCCTCACAACTGCGCAATAGCGGCCAACGCTGTCGGCTTGCCTGTAAAACTTCTAGCAGTGAGGAAATACCGGCACTGCCTATCCATTCTACGAACGATATGCGTAATTGTTCCATCCAATGGGTGTGGTAGAGTCCTATGCCGCTAGCAAAAAGCACATCTTCTGTAATGACACGCTCTGCCGCCAAGGGAAGTTCTGAGCGACGATAACAGTGTAGTAGCGCAAAGCAGGTTTGCTCAGGTAGCAATCCCTCATGCTGCACACGTTGTTGTACCTGCGCGACATCAATTATCGCCAGTCGCCTGGCAAAATCATCATAGTGGCCACGTAACAGGTGCAGGAGTTCGGTCGCCGATAATTGGTTGTCATACCAGACGATGGGAAACTGCGGTGGTAGTCCCGCGCTCTCGCCCGGTCGAGCGGCAAAAGCCTCGCGTGCCTCGTTGGGAATGGCTAAGACAATGTCGTTGCGGTGCTGCAACTGTTGCAGTTTCTGGATTTTACGTTCGCGATAGGATGGTGTCCAGAATCCCAATATCTCCACGTAGATACGCTGCTGGTCGCGTGTCAGCGCAAAATCAGGGATGAATATGCTGTGCTCGAGCAATAATGGTTCAGGTTCACGAATAAGTTGCCATCCTTCAACGGCATGACTGTTTTGCAATGCTGTGAAAGCTTCCGCGAAAGACTGCTCAATGCTGCTATCGAAGACTGATGACGTAGGTATAGGTGCGGATAGAGCAATGCCCACCCCTGATTCCGTAGGGGTAGGGGTTGTGTTGGGAGAAGAGGTGGGAACCTTTGTGGTCGCGGACGTTCCCTCTTCTAGTGCTGGCAACAACGAAAGGACACTCGTATCAATATGAAAGGAATACGAGCGTTGTAAAAAATGGACGGTGGCGTCGGCCTGCACGATGGCATCGCTGAGCAAATACGCCTTGCTCCCGCCCTGGCGTTGCTTGCCGTTGGTAGTTTGTTGCCGCGTTGGTACCCTATTGCTCCCATAGCCAAGCAGCATACGGCAGAGTCGGGCCAGGCGCAAGCCGTACTGTTGTGGCGCACCTGTCATCTCCTGGGGGCCATAGAGCGTAAGATGCAAGCGGGGTGCAATTGTTATTGCCTCCGCATCATCCGTGTCGTAGCTCAAATCGTAGTACACGCCGAGCACGCGTGCCAGATAACACAGACGTTTGATGACCGCTCCGACGCCTGTCCCTGTCATAGTCTGCATGGTCTGCTGCGCTCGTTCAAAGGCAGCGCAGTCGATCACAAAGTGGACACTCGATGCATTAAACAGAGCCGCCTCGAAGACCCATTGATTATACAATGTTGCCACGCTCTGGGCCGTGGGCGGCTGTGGTGTGTCGCGTACCAGTATCTCCTCTTCATCGCTGTCCACGACTAGCAGATACTCTAAATCAGGTAAAGCAAGTCCATATTGTGTAGCAAATAATTGCAGTCCCTCGGCTCGTTGCTGCTTGCCCAAAAAGCCCTGGTAGTTTTCGTTGACAACGTTGAACAATGCCAGTCGCAGATGTACGGGGGAAAGTATACCTGCTTCTGCAAGGCGCAAGGTAGCATCGCCCCCAATGTTTGTCAATACATCGTGCCAGCTCTGCGATCGCCAGGTGTACCAGGCACTCAGCACGCAGGTAAGGCAATGTGCCAGACGGTAATCTCCAATACAGGCACGCGCATCATCAATAGAGAAGAGTCTGCGCGGTGCGCCTTTGCTGGCGTGTTGCTCATAATAGGCAATGAGACGATCTATTTCAGTATGTAGTGTGCCGGGATGAAGAAAGTGCAAGCGCACGATCAACTCGTCTCCGCGCCGCTGGACCTGCTTTTTGACATCTTGTAGGCTAAAGCGCACTTGTGGCTCCTGCTAGTAGGCTATGCTATTCCTTGCAATCTCCATTATACTGGAAAAAGGGCCAATCCGATAGGATAAAAGTAGCGTATACTTGAACACATATGCACTAATTTGGTATGGTAATAGTGAATCGTTCTGTAGATTGATTGGGTTGGTTCCATGTAAGGGCTACAGGTATGACTACTACTCCGCGCCGTCTTGGGCAATATGAACTGCAAAAGCTGCTGGGTCATGGGAACACTGGTGAAGTGTGGCAAGGCTATGATCTACAACGGCGGCAAAACGTTGCCGTGAAACTGCTCCATCCAGATCTTCTCCAGGCTGACTATAACTTCATCAACCATTTCATGAAAGAATGGCAAGCCATTATTGCTCTGCATCATTCTCATATTGTACAGGTACACGAAACCGATATAACGCGTTCGAACGAAACAAGGGTGACGACGCCTTACATCGTTATGGACTATATTGAGGGACATAGCACTCTGGCCGACCTCATCCAACATACTTCTCGTGTTGGCAAGTTTCCCGCGGTTGCCGATATTGTCTCTATCTTTTCCTGCCTGGGTACAGCGGTAGATTACGCCCACGAACAGAATATTTTCCATAACGACATCAAACCATCCAATGTTTTGCTCGATATGCATGCTACGCAGCGCATTGCCAGCGGAGAACCAATGCTTACTGATTTTGGCATCGGGGATTTGCCGGGGAGTGACGCTATCTTATCGCCGCTCTATCTTTCCCCGGAACAGGTCAACGGTCAACAGGCTAATTCCCGCAGCGATATTTATGCGTTGGGGGTCATTCTCTATGAAATGTGTACAGGGGTATTGCCGTTCCATGGCGAGAGTAATGTAGCGATCATGATGCATCACATCAATACGTTGCCAACGCCACCCATGCTCATCAATCCGCATATTCCTGCTGCGCTCTCCGAAGTGATTTTGCGAGCAATGGCGAAAGACCCCAATTCGCGCTTTGCCACGGCCTCCCAGATGGCAGCCGCTATTGCTGAAGCGTGCGCGATAGAGCAAGACTTCCATTTCACCTTGAATACCACACAGGAGACAGCAAACGAACCGCTTTTTTATATGTCCAGTGGCCCTCTTCCCGCCAACTCGGAGCCGCCATCGTTGGTCAATAGGGCATCTATTCTCGGCGTCTCACAGCCCCTACCTGATATTTCCGCGAAGTTTGCTGCTGTACAAAAGCAAGGTACTGTGCGCTCTTCGGGGGCAATACCCTCTTTTCCAAACATCGTAACGACAGGACAGATGCAGCAACTGCCCGTGCAAGCTACACATGGTAGCGATACGCTACCCCAGCGTACACCTACCTGGCGGCAGCCGCAGGTAACAGGCAAATTTCAGACACCTGCGCCCACTCCTATGTTTATAATGCAACCGCCTGTTTTGCCTGATGCTCCAACAAAAGGGCCACGGCGGAAAACTGGCTCTGGTACCTTTTTCTCGCCGCTTGCACTTGTCATTATCTTTTTGCTGCTCTTGTTAGTCGTTGTTGGCTCACTTGCCGCCAGTCTGTTGGCGCATCCGCCGAGGCAAGCACTTCCCAAAGCTATTGTGGGACATGTCTTCTTCCAGGATGATGCTCTTGGGCGCGACGATACCTTGCATATCACCATGCAGAATATGCCGGCCCCGGCGGCAGGTAAACAATTTTATGCATGGCTACAGAATGTTGGTGGACAAGTTACTCCACTTGGCTCACTCGTCATCCAAAATGGCACAGCATCGTTGCTCTACACTGATAATGCTCATCATGCCAACCTGCTTGCTGGTCTCCAATCTGTTCTTGTCACCCAGGAAAACATGGGTCAGGCTCCTGCTACCTTCTCAAACAATGCAAAGCTCTATCAGGCCAGTTTTAGCTCTACGCTGTTGCCATTTGTCCAGCATATTCTCTACACATTTCCTGGTTTTCCTACCCATGGCGGTCTGAGTGCTGACCTCTTCGATACTGTGCAGGGTATGAATGACAAGGCTGGAAGTATTGCCGATAGTCTACAGGGAAAGGTAGATGATGCGCTGGCCATTCGTCAGGCCACGCGTATCATTGAAATAATTGATGGGACATCATTCGCACGGAGCAGCGGTGATCTACCGCAATCTTTACAGGATATGCTAACGATCCCCGTCGGCTTGCTTTCTTCGCCAACCCAACAGGGTTATATCGACGCATTGGCGGCGCAACTGGATAAGCTAAAGCAGGTCGCTGGCAATGATACAGTCCTGCTCCAACATATCCAGAATGTGAACAATGCGCTAACGGATCTGCGGGACTGGGTTGCAAAGATGCGCGGTTACGATGTACAAATTCTCAAAGCCACCAATCTGAGTGATCAAGCTATCTTTGGCACGGCCTTACAATTGAAACAGTTGGCGCAATACGCCTATACGGGTCGCACAATTGCGCCCAATGATAGCCCCCTGCCTATTTTGGGGTCGGCTGGAGCTACGCAGGCTTATGCCGAATGCCAGTACCTGGCGACATTGGACATGCTGAAAGTGTAGTGGCGTTTGTGACGCAGACGTTTGGAGAGAAAGCTGTCACTCTGAGAGCAGCGAAAAACCTCTGGCATGCACAAGTGCAGATTCTTCACCGCGCTCAACACGAAAAACCGAACCCCCCTCCAAATGACAGGCCCAA
>JBPCJY010000141.1:0-17322 GCA_051004815.1 Ktedonobacteraceae bacterium | reverse complement strand
CCATGGCTGGCGGATAGCGAACCAAGCACCTGCAAGAGACTGCTGATCCGTTCGCGGTCGTCGCGTTGACGCGCCAATCGTAGCCCTTCTTGCAGGGAAGTCTCCGCCTGCGTATAATTTCCCTGTTTCCAGTGTACCCAGCCCAGATCGTTGAGTAATGCACTGATACGCTCTGCGTCTTTGATCTGACGAGCCAGCGTCAACCCCTCCTGGAAGTACTTTTCTGCTTTGCTATAATCTCCCTGCTTCTGCGCAATCTCGCCCAGATAGAGCTGTATGCCCGCGATGCCATAGTTATCCTGGAGTGCTTGCGCAGCCTGGAGTGCTCGTTGCAAGTGCTGCTCCGCTAAGGTGTAGAGGCCGCGCACCAATAAAAATGGTGCGAAAGCATTCACGCCGCGCACGACTTCCGCTGACCGCCCTGACTTGTGCGCGGCCTCCAACGCGGCCAGGATGACGGTGTTTTCCAACGCCAGCAGCTCATAGTCCTTTTTGTGGGCCTCTATGTAGTCAAGCGCATAGCGAATCAGTCGATCATAGGCGCTTTGTTCTTGCTGGTCTTTGAGGTGCAATCGGGCATAGTCGGCAATGGTTTGGTGCAAGGTATAGCGACCAGCTCCGCTACTCTCTAGCAATCCGGTATCGCTGAGCAGATCAAGGGTTGCGAGTGTGCAATCCGCTACCGCCAGTGCCGCCTCTTCCGAGAAACTGTCTGGCTTGGGGGGAAAGACAGAGAGGGCATAGAGGGCAGCCCGCGGCTGCGCCGTGAGTTGTTGGTCGGTGACGGCAATGACCGATTGTAAGGAAAGGGAGATGTCCGGTGACAGGCTGGGATGGCTCGCGACCGGCGCATGCGCTTCCGTCAGTTGTAAGCGTTCTTCGGCATGGCTCAAGCGTTGCAGGGCGGTGAGTATACGGCGTGGTTGTCCACTATAGCCCTGTTTGCGCAGGTAGTTGCCCATTAAAGTCAGGGCCAACGGTAGTCCACCAACGGCTTGGACCAGATCGGCTGCTTTCTGCTCTTCACGGTCGATCACGCCGGGAGCCAATAAGCGCAGCAGAGTCATACTCTCGTTCTTGCCCAACTCCTGGATCACCGTGGCTCCGTCAATGGTGACGTGCGCCGCGATTGTGGGGAAGCGTGTCGTGACGAGGTGAGCGCAGTTGGGGCCGCCAATCTGGCAGGCCAGGGCCTCTTCCAACAGCCAGGCATCGTCAATCACCACCAGCAGCGAACGAGAGCCAATCGCGGCATGCAACGCCTTTGCCCACGCCTCGGTGCTGGCGGGAGTCGTCACAGATGCCATGGCCGTCATGGTCGCCAACTCTGTCGCTGAGATACCCAGCAACGTTCCCCAGCGGCTCAAGTGGGAAGGTATGTTGGGGTGCGGGCCAAGGCCCGCCCACAGAACGCCATCACGAAAATGCGCTCGGATAGCAGGGTCATGTGCCAGGGTGATAGACAGGGCGGTCTTCCCCACTCCCGGCAAGCCATTGAGGGCCGTTAACGCGACACTCCCGCCAGCGCAGAGCCGCTGCCTGATCTGTGCCAGCTCGCGCTCACGCCCAACTAACTGTTTAGCCGGTAACAGGGGGATAGTCGGGTCATAGACAGCATTGGCACTATCACTCGTTGGTCGGGAAACGATAGGGGGAGTTTCTAGCTCTTGCGGAGGAGGGGGTACCAGCTCTAGCTCTTCCTCGCTTCTGCCAAAAAGGGCGCACAACTTGCGGCGAAAGTAGGGATTAGGCCGCGTAATGCCACGCTCCCACCGGCTCACATTGACATGAGTGGTACCGATGCGGTCTGCCACCTCTTGCTGTGACCAACTGTGCTGCATACGAGCCTCGGTCAAACGCAACCGGGGACGTGGAGACAACTCTGCTGCTTGCATCTTTATTCCTTCTTGTCAGGTGAGCAGTGAAAAAATGATAAAGATGTTAAAGAGAATGATACCATATGTTCTTCTGCATGTATATGACTTCCATGCATACTTTATGTAAGGAAACCGACAGTACGTCAGTCAAGGTACCTCGTCGCCTGCGGCGAGAAATCCGACAACATTACTTTAAAAAGAAAACGGTCAGCAAACGCAAAACGGTATAGTTCAGCATGACCAAGGAGAAGTACTATGCAAGTAGCAGCTTATTGTGAAGAGAACCGTACCAACGACAATGTACAACGAAACCAGAAGACCATGCTGCATTTCTCTTTGCATCCTGTCCTACCAGCCGAGTACACGCTCGCATTGAACAAGACGCTGGGAACACTTTCTTGCCTGTCCAACAGCAATGGACAACCCCTATTGGTGATGCAGCAGCAATTCACGCGCAGTGAACTTAGCTTGCTGCTGCCTCTGCTACAATCATTCCCCTATTATTGCCCTTACGAGGAGCTGTTTGCCAGTTTCTACAATAGCCATCTTTCCCCCCTCACTATCGCACGCGCACGCCAACAACTCCACAACGCGTTGGAGACTGGTACCTGGGAACAAGAGATGAGGCCACTCCGCAATGTGCTCTCACGCACACGACTCAAGTTGAACAAGCTTGCCATTAACATCACCTCCATTCTGGAAACGGGATGCATTCTGATGACCATGCCCACCGCAAAGCAGAGTGAGACACACGGCCAGATACAGGTTAATGTGACAATGTAACGAGGTTCCACACTTACTCATCTTCGTCGATGTGTGACATCTACCTTATTCCTTTCCCGCGAGAGGATAACGTGCTATAGAAAGCACGCTACCGTTGTGGTAGCGTGCTTTCTATCTGCTCTATGTATCACATTAGCAAGCCGCCAGAGGCGGCGAGAAGTACTGCATCAATCAGTAACAGTCATCAGTACAAATCCTTGCGGAGAGCGGTATATTGAGATACTCGTACACCACAGAGAGAATGTCATCCGTCTTGAACGGCTTGGTCATATAGTTCCGTGCTCCTGAGAGACGCCCCTTGAGACGATCTAGCATGCCAGAATGACCGGAAAGCATTACAATCACCGTCTCTTTATACTCTTGCCTTGCTTTCAAGTGTTGTGCGACTCTGTAGCCATCCATTTTCGGGAGACCGACATCGAGAAAGACTAAATCAGGCACCGTTTCTTTTTGCGTCGATAACGCTCGCAACGCCTCAAAACCACTCGCATAACAGGAGCAAGCAATGCCTTTCCGTCTCAGGCTAACCTCAACGATCTTACGAACGGTGAGTGAATCATCAATAATCATGACCTGTTTAGGCATGTCGCTCTCCTTTCTCTTCCCGCTCTATTGCCGCATGTACTTGACGCACTGGTAATAAATGCATGCATGACGGTATCTATAAGATCAAGCCGTCATGCCGCGCCGTAGAGTAGATCACTTTCCATGTCGCCACACTCACTGGCGAAATGCGCTCACTAAGTCATCTACTATAAGGGAGTCTACTCTATCGCACTTCACATAGCCTCCTAGCTTCCTTCGCCAAGAATCCGGCTCCTGGGGAAACTATTAAGGCAATCTTTACGGTACAGATTGCCCAAAACAAAGATAAGACACATTGTCTTATACCAATCTTGGCTCTTGTGCATGTTCATTGCTGCTGGAAAATACGCGTAGCATTGCAATCTTTCCCGTTGTGTGTACACAATATAGGTGAAGGAGAATGCCATGCCCACAGCTAAAAAGCGGTGGTAAAGTGAGGGGAGGCTTTCCATGCACCACAAAAATGGCGGCCACAATGGCCGCCATCAGTCTTGCAACAAGCGTGAGAAACGGTTACTGCAAAAAATCATGTAACATACGGGAACGGCTGGGTCCCGCCAGCTTGCGCAATGCCTTTGTTTCCACCTGGCGAATAGCCTCGTGCGTCACCCCTAGCTTCTTGCCCACTTCTTTTAGAGAGTGCTCGTGCGTACCCGCCAGACCGTAGCGTAAGCTAATAATGCGACGCTCATTGGGATTCAAATCAGCGAGCAGTTCCTGGATATACGTTTCCAACATATGTTTGACGGCCACCTGCTCAGGCGCATAGATACTATCGTCCTCCAGGGTATCCTTTATCGCCTGGTCATCTTCGGTGTTGTCGCTGACCACGTCCAGGCTCACAGTATCCTCACTGGCAATTAAGAGGGCGATCACCTGTTGCACGTTCAGGTCCATCTCATGGGCCATGTCTTCTACCGTCGGTTCGCGTTCCAGGTTTTGCTGCAAACGCCGCCGTGTCAGCGCAAGACGTTTGATCTCCTCTTTCTTATAGAGAGGTACGCGAATCGCATGCGCCTGACCCGCCAATGCATGAGACATGGCCCGGCGAATCCACCATGTCGCATAGGTACTGAACTTATACCCCAACCGATAATCAAACTTTTCGACGGCATGAATAAGCCCAATATTGCCCTCTTGCACAAGGTCCATCAGGTCCATTCCCAGCCCTACGTACTTTCGTGCGATACTGACGACCAGACGCAGGTTGGCCTCAATCAATTGGCGTTTGGCCTCCTCGCCGTCCGCGATAATACGACGATCTGCTTTCACCCTACCCTCTTCCACCTTTGCACGTTCCATGCGTTGCCCCAGGCATACCACCTCTTCCGCGGAAAGCTGTTGTACACGTCCGATTTCGTGCTTGTACAGGTACTTACTATCCCGCAAACAATAGAGTTCCTGCTCTGTTTGTAAGGCTATGCCGTCGCCGGGTTTACCGATGCGGAACAAATAGTGGTCTATGTTTTTGTGAGTAATAGGTGACAGAGGAACTGAATCTTGCTCGTCCGAGGAATGGGTTGTAGGGCCATTCTTTTGCTCTGTCGAAGCTGATCTTCGTGCTGTTACCAGTGTCTTCATACTCATAATGTTCTTCCCTTCAATATTGTCTTATCTGGGCTTCTCAAAAGTTCCTTTGTATGAAATTCCCGTAGGGGCGCGATAAATCGGCCCCTACACACCATTTATAGCCTCTTGCTAGTCTCTCACGCTAGTGCTGGGGTGACGTGTACGACTATCGAGCTAATGTTATCCAAGCCGCCCCCTTGTAATGCGGCCCGTACAAGAGCTTTACAGGATTGCGTGGCATTCAATTCAGGCTGCTTGAGAATCCGTGCGATATCTGGATTGCGCACCATCTCCCACAGACCATCTGAGCAGAGGAGCAACCGATCGCCCGGTTGCAATGACACGGTAAACCAATCCACCGCTACTCCCGCCTCTTCTCCCAGGGCGCGATAAACCTGATTGCGGTCTGGATGGGTATAAATGTCGTCGGGAGCAATCTTGCCCTCTTCCACCAGGCGAGCCACCCGTGAGTGATCGCGTGTGACCTGCAAAAGCCCCTCGTATTCGCGATAGAGATATGTCCGGCTATCGCCCACGTTGATCACAAAAGCTGTCGTATCCACCACCAATGCCGCCGTGATCGTCGTTCCTGTCTCCGCTCCAATCTCCTTGCCCCGTTGATACACGGCCATGTTGGCTTGCTGCACGCCTTCCGAGAGCAAATCCACGATCATCGTCTCACTGAGCGCATCGCTACCGACGATGCTGGGCAGCACGGTTTGTAGCATCGTTTGTACGGCTAAATAGCTCGCATCTTGCCCATTCGCGTGTCCACCCATGCCATCCGCCACAATGAGAAGGCCAAAGGGAAGCAGACGCGAATTGTAGATACACCTACCCCCGAACGCGACCAGACTATCTTCATTTGGCTTGTCTTTCCGCCGAATACCAACATGCCAATCAGCCCCGATATCCAGCGTCAGAGCCAGCCGACGTTGCCAGGATTGCGTCGTCATCGGTCTAGCCGTTGGCGGACGTGGGGTACTCGGGGTACTTGGGGTACTTGGAGTACTTGGAGTACCTGGCGTTCTTGATGTATGCTCTGACAATGGAGTCGTTGCTCGTCTGTGACTCACAGGCTTTACAAGCTTCACATGCATGTTGTGAGCGGTTTTAAATTGTTCGACCATACTGCTCTTCCTTTGACTTCCCCAGGCTTTGTCGGCACACCATCGTCCTACGGAGTGTTTTTCGCTACTGCCTGCTCAGTGAACAACGTCATTTGAGCGACCACATTATTCTGTAGCAGCAGACGAAGACCGCCAAAGCCCGACAAGAACGTTGTATCGGTCGCCGTCACCATCCACATTGCTGGTTCGGCCTGACCTGTCGGCCACACTTTCGCCGCTAGCATCGACCCCACCGCACGGAAACGCAACGCATAGGATTTCCCGCTCAGTGCAGGAAAAGCGACTGCTTTCAACACGGTAGTCACGCCAGCCACTCTTTTGAGCACGATCAATTGATTGCCGTCGATATATGCCTTATACCAATTGTTACTATCCATCCAACGCAGCACCAGGCCCATATTCGTCGTACCATTGTTGAAAAGGCTGACTACACCGCTACACATGACCTCAGCATCAGCTACCCGCGGCCCCAGGATGGCCTCAAAGGCACCTTGACCATGAGAGACCAGACCCATACGACCTGCGATAGTAAAGTTTTGCGAACTATTCGCGTTCCCCTGCCACGTCTGACCATCGGATGCTTTGCCCCAAAAACGCTGATCCGTACGCTGAAAGGTATCCTGGGCCAGGAAGGTCGTTGACATCATTGTCATTGTCATCTGTGTGGGCAACGGTATCACTCCTGTGGTTGCTGTCGCCTGTATAATAGGAGTGGTTCCCGCCCCAGGCTTCATTATGTTCTTCGTCCCCATCGTCGGCGTCATCCTGTGGATGAGCGGCACCGTCAATGCCGCCTGTAGCCCCGGCGAAAACATTGCCGAGACAGTACCCACCAGCACTAACACCTCGATACAGACGCAGCCAATCGTCACCACACGCTGTAAATTTCTCATACAAACTCCTTCGTTTCTTGCCCGCGTGGGGTGAGGTTGGCCTCCCCACTATTTGATGGCCTCGTTGTAGATGGTATAGACCATCAGATTCGCCACATCTTCGCCCACCTTTTGAGCCAACTTGTCATGATACGCCCCCACACGATCCATGCGCTTCCGAATAAACTCATGACGAGCCGCTCCTACGGCCAACCCGTACATGCCACGCTGCACCGCTTCCAATTCCACTTCAATTTGCCGACGTATTCGCGCCACTTCACTCTCGCCCATGATCGAAAACCTCTTTTCGCTGCCGTTTGTCGATTGTTTAGCTGTCTCTATTTCAGCCTACTGTCGATCAGTTGCACTACGATTTCTTGCCCTCGGCATGATGAGAGTACGATGCACGCCCTACGAAGCAAATCACCTCTGGAAGTATAAGCTGAGAAGATTTGCATGACCTCCTAAAATTCTTCCCAGAACAGTTTTTTCTTTCTGGAATGCTTTTGTATACACGAGAGGCAAGCACGAGGATTCTTAAACAATAGTATGTGTTTTTACAAAGTCCAGACGTGTATTCTACAAACCGTGTCTTTTCTTAGGGGAAGTGTCTGCCATGTCTTATACCAGTCTTATAAAGCGTGTGGAAGCGATACTACAGGGCGCAAATATTCCAGATATTTGGAGCTAAGGGCTGTCATTCTGAGCGGAGCGAAGAATCTGTCTGCTGGCCGACCAGAGATTCTTCCCCTTCGTTTCACTCAGGGCTTCGGCTTCTGCGCTCAGAATGACAGCCAAGACATCTCTCAAGTCCGCTCAAGGGAACTCTTATCTCCAAATGTCTTCAAATGTTCCTGGGGCGTTGACGAATGAGATATAATACTAGAGCTGTTTGCCTGTTTTCTACTTTCGGCATGTGTGTTGCTTCTTGTACAGTGTCAGAGGCATGTGGACAAAGGATAGTGAGATGAACGGCAATATCACCTATCATCAGCAGATCAGCTATTGCGGCAAACCACGCTGTCGTAAGTGCCGCGATGGCCAGGGGCATGGCCCTTACTGGTATGCCTATCGCACCGAAAACGGTCGTACCACCCGCACCTATATAGGGAAAAATCTCCCTGCTGAGCTACAAATCATACAAGAAACACCCCAGGAACAAACCTCCACGGAAGATGACCGCGCTGTCCTGCGCATCCGCGTGTTAGGGCAATTCAGCATGGAACGGAAACAGGGGCAAAGCTGGCAAACGGTCGAGGATAGTCCATGGCAACACCAGCGCGTTCGCACCCTACTAGCCTGCCTTCTGAGCAGCCCAGGACGAAGATTGGGCCGCGAACAGATAATGGACGCGCTCTGGCCCGAGGCGGACATGGAAACCGCTTCGAACCGCCTGGATAGAGGCGTGTATAGCTTGCGCCAGATTCTCGAACCTCTGCTCAGTCGCCCTGCCCTGTCGCAACTCTTGCGCATAGAGCGTGAAGGTCTACTTCTAGCCGACCAGAGCCACATCTGGGTCGATGCCGACGCCTTCGAGAGCCTTCTTAGCCAGGCTCATGCTACCAATGATCCTCGTGAGGCAGAAAAGCTGCTTGAGGAGGCAGTGGCCCTCTACGGTGGTGATTTCTTGCCAGAAGAACGCCTTGCCGAGTGGACGATGCCGCGCCGTGAAGCTCTTCAGAGAAGCTGGCTGGGCCTCCTCCTTGAACTGGCCGACCTGCGCATCGCCAGTACCGCCTTCGCCCACGCCATTGAACCACTGGACCGTCTCCTGGCTGCCGATCCCTCCAATGAGGCTGCCGTACAACGGCTCATCATTTCGCTGGCACAGTTAGATCGGCGCGGTGAAGCATTACGGGCTTATCATCGCTTTGCCACCGCCCTCAAGCGTGACTATAACGTTGCTCCATTACTGGAAACGCGCAATTTGTACGAGGCGGTGCAGCAAGGCGAGACCCAGTTTTCGATAGCCCTGCCTGTCCAGAATCCACAGCGCACACAAGCAGAAGCAGCAAATGATCTCGACGCTCCCGCGTCCACACGACAATCGTACAAGGTGCAGATTGGACGTAGCCACCAGAATCCGCTGATTGGGCGCGACTCCGAACTAGAGATCATGCGCCAGGTGCTCGATGCTACCGAGCAGGAGACTCGCGCCTCCGCACCCGGTCGCAAGAAAATCTCAGCACTCCAGCAGGAGCGACAACACCGTCCGCAATGCATTTTACTGGTGGGCGAAGCAGGGATTGGCAAAACCCGCCTCGCCGAGGAATTGAGCCACGAAGCCCAAAAGCGCGGCTGGGCCGTAGCCTGGAGTCGCGTCTACGCACAAGAGAGCGGTGTTCCCTATCGGCAATGGACGGAAATCTTGCGTAACGCCATGACACAGGGGCAGTGGCAGAATCAGGAGATCAGCAAACATCCGCTGGTCTTCCAACCGCTCAGCACACTGCTCCCCGAACTGCACGACCTCCTGCCACCGATCGTCTTTCCCACGCCGCTCTCTCCTGAGCAAGAGCAATTACGACTATGGGAAGCCGCCCTTAAACTGCTCACGATGATGAGCGAGCGCACGCCATTACTGCTGGTCCTCGACGATTTCCATTGGGCCGATGCCAGCAGTTCCGAACTCTTTGCCTATCTTGTACGCCGCTTGCACGGTCGTCCGATTATCCTGGTTGGCACCTATCGGGACAACGAACTAACCGCCGCTAATCCCTTGCGCTCCCTGCTGACCGATCTACAGCGCGAACAGGCTATGGTTCACCTGCCAATACAGCCTCTTACCAACGAGCAGATCAGTTCGCTCGTCTCCCACATCTCTCACGTCCCTCACCTGTCCCACTTACCGGAGACAATGGTACAATTCATCCAGGTCAGGGCAGCCGGCAACCCCTTTTTCGCTGAGGAACTGGCTCGTTCCCTCGAAACACTCTCTATCGCTTCCACCGACGCCGCCGCGACCAATCAAGTCGAACCATCCAGCACGACAGAGACCATCTATCCCTTGCCCGACACCATCGCCGCCGTCCTCGAACTGCGTATGAGTCGGCTCAGCAGCGCATGCCAACGTTTCCTCGGCAACGCCGCCGTCCTCGGTGGCTCCTTCACCTTCAACATTATCGCCCAATTGGAGGTCAGTGGGGCTGATGGAGCCAACAGTATGAGTGAAGACACGCTGCTTGACCTGATTGAAGAAGCTATCCAGGCCGGTGTGCTGACCGAGGAAGGTACTGGCACGCGCATCACTTACCATTTCTGGCACCCCTTGCTCGTCAGCCATCTCTATGACCAGCTCTCAGCCGCCCGCCGCGCCCGTTTGCATCGCCGGGCAGCCGCGGTACTCCAACGCGTTTACTCTGGTCGCGAAGCAGAGAACGCTGCCACCATCACCAACCACCTCCTCAAAGGGGGGGCCGAAGCAGAGTTTATCGTCCACTTCGCGGAAATGGCGGCAGACCGCGCCTACTCCCTCTCGGCCTACCCCGAAGCCGAACAATACTATCGCATCGCCGTCGCCCAATTGGACGAACAAAACGGCTCATCCTTGCCGACCGCATCCGCGGAGCTAGAACACCTCTCCTACCTGCTCGAACGCCTCGGCGAATGTATGCGTGTTCAGGGCAACAGTGCCGAGGCCCGTTCTGCCTACGAACGCGTCCTGACCATGCGCCACCACCAACGCCTTCTCACCTCAATCGCCAATGAGCAGCACGAAGCCCAGATCGACGCCATCCTCTGGCGCGAAATCGGCGTAACCTGGTATGACATGGGCAATACAACACTGGCCCGACAAAGCTGCGAGCATGGTGAGCAAGTCCTCCGCGAATCAGGAGTAAAAGGAGGCCAAGCCTGGGCCATTCTTCGCTTCGAGCAAAGCTACATTTATTGGCGCGAAGGGAACTACGATACAGCACGCCAAATGGCCCAGGAAGCACAACAGATCTTTGAAGAAACTATTCAACATCAGAATAGTTTAGTAAACTCAGATGTTCATTTGACGACAACAAAACGTACATTAGCTGGCGATCCAACCAATCTAGGTCGCACTCATCGGTTGCTCGCTGCTATAGCCGCCACAGTTGGTCAACTTTCAGATGCACTTATTCACCTGGACACGGCATTAGCACTTTTTGAACAGGCTGACCTCCAAAGAGAAATTGCCAACACCTGTTGTAATATTGGTGACGTTCACTTGCGAAAGGCAGAACACGAAGCTGCTCAAGCATTCTTTCGTCGTTCGCTCAATCTTGCTCAGCGGGTCGGTGATATTCCACTCATTTCTATCGTATATTGCAGTTTAGGAGAAGTAAGCACACGCTCAGGAGATTTAAAAGAAGCCGAAGCCCTTCTGAAAAATGGCCTTACTTTAGCTGAAAAAATCAATGAGCAGGTCTATATCAATGTATTATGCGTTGACTTAGCTATCGTCACCCAGGATCAAGACAAACTTGCTGAGGCAAGCACTTATATATATCAAGCTCTTATTGCTGGTCGCTCGATACGTAATACTCCCTGTATTAGTCTGGCTCTCGTAGCTCTGGGAAACTGGCGTATCGCGCAAGCTATAACATTACGTCAGGCACAAACACACAGCGACCCTTCCATCCGTTTACTGCTACGTGCCAGGAAAACATTAGAACGGGCACTAGCTAATGAAGGACTAGACGCGGAAGCACGCATTAAAGGGCAACTAGCAATTGCCCTCATCCTGTTGCTGTTTGGCGAAACAGAAAAAGCACAACAACTTGCTGTTAGCACCATGGAAGAGGCCCAGCAATCCGAGCTACTATGGGGCTATCTCTGTACACAACGTTTGCTAGGAGATATATTGGCAGCACAAAGTCAGCAGAAACAAGCAGAATATCACTTTGTACAAGCTATGCAAGCTTTTCAAACAGCAGGTATGCGCTTAGAGTATGCTCGTACTTTGTATAGCTATGGGACAGCTTTACTCCAGGCTAAGGGTACAGAGAAAGCACGCAACCACCAACAAGGGTTGAGCTACCTGCACGAAGCTCAACAGATATTCGGCGAATGCCACGCCCTGCTTGACCTGCACAATGTTGAACGGGTATTGACCGCGCATCCTGCGATGAACATCCATTTGTAACCTCAGCACGGTATGTCATAAACAGCCATAAGTAGTACGGGAACAGGGCCTGCACGGGGAGGTTGTTTGCACCGCCCAGTTCCAGCCCCTGTCATTCTGAGCGCCGCGAAGAATCTCTCGTGGCACGGAGATTCTTCGTAGCGCTCAGAATGACAACTCATAATCACAAGCTCCAATTCTTGTTTGATCGTAGCGTGGCACGGAGATTCTTCGCGGTGCTCAGAATGACAACTCATAATCACAAGCTCCAATTCTTGTTTGATCGTAGCGTGGCACGGAGATTCTTCGCAGCGCTCAGAATGACAACTCATAATCACAAGCTCCAATTCTTGTTTGATCGTAGCGTGGCACGGAGATTCTTCGCAGCGCTCAGAATGACAAGGCCAGCGCGTTGCCAAAAAAACCTCCCCGTGCAAGCCCATCCCCCGCTCCTACGGATTCTCCTGCATCATCAGCCATCATTCCAGACCTTGAGTACGGGAAAACCCTATAAGTATCCCATGGTGATATATGATGTTATTCTTTTACGATTCATTCCTCCCATCCCTTCTACACAAAACCGTGTATCGCTGTAATATAATTTTTCTACTTTTGTGTGTACTATGTTGTCACAAATCGCATAAAAAGACAGGTTGGTTGTGCATACCAAATGTGTTGGGCGTTCATAGAGCGAGTTGTGGGGCGGCATCGCAAGTATCTGCGTAGAAAGCGGCCATCTTTTTCGCTCTCTCCATGTATAGTTGAAGCATTATCACAACAGTTTTGTGATAGCGTACCAGAACTTCTACACAAGGAGCGTGCTTCATGACCCTGACACAACAAAAACAACGGCTACTGGCAATCCTCTTCATCTGCGCACTTGTATGTGTCCTGCTTTTATCTTTCGCCGCTTTCGAGGTCATCCAGCATATGAACGGCATGTGGCATGTAATTCATGGCATTACCAGGGTGCCGAACGCCATCTCAGGCCATCATTGACTGAGTACGTACTAACTTGCCACTCCTAGCAGTCCTACTAAAGGCCGTTTCGTGCCAATGGAAGTTACAGTAATGTTGGTTATCTATAGGGGATTTTAGGGGTTATGAACTGGCCGATACAGGCTATCGCAATGATACGAAAGGATATTGTTTATGTCACACATTGATTAGCGTATACGAACGCGATGAACGTAAGAGAAGCTGACCGCGAGAAATGCCCCGCACAGTCAGCTTCTTTTGCGTTCACAGTGGGCCTGTGCATTCACTTGAGTGAAAAAAACTCATTCATGATTGACGGATACGGTATAATGGAGGTAATCGCCTATGACTTTGTTCCTCAATTTGCACTATGGCTCTCGTTTCTTTTCATGAGAAAGCGCACGGGGAGACGTGAGATGAACAGTAAGAGTGTTTTTGGTCGCGACCGCCAGACTCCGCTTGTAGGGCGAAACTCCGAGTTGGAGAGCCTACGCCAACTCTTTGTGGCCGCTAAAGCCGGGTCAAAATCGCCGTCTGGTCGCTCCAGGCAAGCCACTGCCATTCCGCTCGACACGCTCCGTCGTCCTCAATGCATGGTCTTAATGGGTGAAACAGGGATTGGGAAGACGCGCCTGGCCGAGGAAGTGAGCCTGGAAGCAGAGGAGCGCGGCTGGGTCGCCATTTGGAGCAGAAGTTATGCCCAGGAAAGCACTATTCCCTATCGCCTCTGGATAGAGGTGCTGCGCAGCGTCATTGATGCTGGCATCTGGCAAGAGCAAGATCTACTCGAGCATCCACTTGTCTATGCCCGGTTGGCTACCATGCTCCCCGAACTCTATAGTCGCTTGCCCGATGGCCTTCCCCGCGTTCGCCAATCACCCGAACAGGAACAGCAGAGCTTATGGGAAGCTGTGCTTGAACTACTTAAGGTGGTGAGTGAGCGCAGTCCGCTGCTCATCGTACTTGACGACCTGCAATGGGCGGATACCAGCAGCTGCGAGCTCCTGGCTTACCTGGCTCGCAGGTCTCCTGGCGTTCCCCTCGCCTTCCTCGCCACCTGTCGTGAAACCGAATTGACATCCAGGCATCCGCTACGTCCTCTCCTCGCCCATATGCAGCGTGAGCACAACGTAAAAACACTGCCACTGCGACCACTCACGGACACGCAAATCAGCACCATGTTTGCCTACTTACCGGAAGGGACAGTACAGTATATCCAGACGCAGTCTGGTGGCAATCCCTTCTTCGCGGAAGAACTGGCACGCTCCCTCAGCACCACATCTCCCCGCGAGAACGGCAAGACGCGCCAAAAAGTACAGCGTAAACGTTCTATCTTGCCTGATACCATCGCGGCTGCCCTGCACAATCGCCTCGGCAAACTGAGTCGAGCATGTCAGCAACTTCTCAGCAATGCCGCCGTGCTGGGCGGCTCTTTTGAATTTTTCCTTATCTGCTCCATGGAAACTGGTACCGCCGATGAAGACACGGTGCTTGACCTGCTTGACGAGGCCCTGCACGCCGGAGTACTGATCGAAGAGGGGAAAGGTACACGTGTCAACTATCGCTTCTGGCATCCTCTGCTGGTCAGCCATCTCTATGATGGACTCTCCGCCACCAAACGCGCCTTACTCCATCGACGAGCGGCAGAGCTTCTACGGCAAACCTACGCGAAGCGCGAGGCAGAGGGAGCCGCAACCATTGCCTACCACCTGATTGAAGGTGGTAGTGAACCGGAGCAGATTGTCTACTATGCAACGCTGGCGGGCGACCACGCCTATGCCCTTTCAGCCTATCCCGAAGCGGAACGTCACTACCGGGCAGCGGTTGAAAACGCTCGTGTAATACAGACCAATGGCACTACCGCGCCCGACGAACATGTGCGTCTGGCCTCCCTCCTCGAACAATTGGGCGAATGTGTGCGTATCCAGGGCAATGCCGAAGAGGCACGCCAGATTTATGAGCAGGCATTGGCAGAGCGTACTGTTACTCCTTCCACGAAAGCAGGGGTCTCCTCGACTGCACATCCTGGAGGAGAGCGAGAGGCGCAAGTGGATGCCTTGCTCTGGAGTGAAGTTGGCTGGACATGGTATGCCACCAGCGATCATGCACGCGCCCGGCAGTATTGTGAACAAGGGGAGCAAGTGTTACGTGAGGCAGGTATCGTGGATGGCCCGGCCTGGGCCAGACTACACTTCTTGCAAAGCTACATCCTCTGGCAAGAGGGCAGCTACGATGAAGCGCGGCGCGTCGGCTATCAGGCACTGGAACTTTTCGCGGAACATCTCCTCAAACATCCAGCCCTCGTTGGCAATGCAGCCCCTTTGACACGTTTGCGACGCACCCTCGAAGGCGATCCCGTTGATGTAGCACGTACCCATAGGCTGCTTGGTTCGCTGGCCTATAGCATTGGGCAACCAACCGAGGCTCTTACCCACTTGAACAAAGCTTTGGTTTTGCTGGAACAACACGATCACCAGCGTGAACTGGCGCATGTCTGCTGTAACGTGGGCCACATCCATATACAGAAAGCCGAACATGAGCTGGCGCAAGAATACCTGCGCCGTTCGCTCAATCTGGCCGAGCGCATTGGTGATACCCCTCTTACCGCCGTCGTTTTTAGCAATCTAGGCGACCTGGCGGCTCGTACCGGCAATCTTGCCGAGGCGGAAAGCTGGTATCGCCGCAGCCTGGAACTGGCTGAGCAGATCGACGATCATGTGTATAGAAGTACCTGGAATGCCGCGTTAGCGGCAGTGCTGCAAGATCAGGGCCGACTCTCAGAAGCCGCGACCTGTATTCGCCAAGCCCTGCTCATTAGCCGCGCCATGGGCAATACCCCATGCATCGGTCTCGCTCTTGTAGCCATGGGCAATATGCGCATCTTGCAAGCCAGAGAGGCCCGTCAAGAGCAAGACAATGGCAGGTTCCACCATTTCCTGTTACGTGCGCAGGGTGCATTACGACGTGGCTTCGCGCTCAAAGGGGTAGAGGCCGAAACCCAGGCCCAAGGTCAACTGGCTTTAGCGCAGGTCTTTCTGCTGCGCGGCGATTTGGCACAGGCCCAGCAACAGGCCACGCAAACGCTAGAGGAGGCGCAACACTATGAATCGACGCGCCTCTTAGCTCGCACCCAACACCTGCTCGGCACTATCCTGTCCGCACAAGGGCAAACCGCCCAGGCAGAACAGCATTTGACGCAAGCACTGCACATCGCCCAACAACACGGCATGCGTTTAGAATGTGCTCGTATACTGCAAAGCTACGGCATCATTTTACTCCAAAACGATACAGTCGCGGCAACCCGCCATGCAGAAGGGTTACGTTCCCTACAGGAAGCCCACCATCTTTTCACCCAATGCCAGGCCGCGCTCGATCTGCAATATGTTGAGCATATCATCGCCACCTATGGGGATGGCATGTGATTATCCTCTTTGTAATACTCCTGGCACCAACAATTGCGCGACATACACGAGGTGCCAGATAATCAACCCGATGGTGATGACTGCCAGACAGAAGTGCAAGAGACGCCAGTATACAAGGATGTAGCGATAGCACCGTTCTCGTTGCAGTGCCTGTTGCACCTCCGCGACCTGTAAAGAGACCTCCCTGGTTCCTTCCCACCACGGTGGCACCCCCACCCTTACCATAGCACCCATATTCCGTGCCATAGTCTCAATGCGATCTTCGCCCTCCACGGTCAACATACGGTCTACTTCACGAGCGATGAGATGCGGCAGAAAATGGTCCAATAGCCGACCCACAAAACCGCTCACCAGTAACGTCACCAGACCATATAGCGCGTATGTTCCCGTCTTCGCGTTAAAGTTGCCAAAAGAGTGCATCATAAGCAAGGCAAAGCCCATCAATGCGAAACAAGCATGCCAGTGCAAGGCTCTGTTCAGTTGACCAACGACGCGCCTTTGGTTACGACGGTACAGTGTATAGCAGATGGCGGCCAATATAAAACACACTGTTCCTGCAATAGCAAAGCCAAACCCCACGCTGCTATCTGGCGCAAGGTCATTACCATAGCGCGTATACCAGAAGTAGAGAGAGCCAGCTGTCCCTATTACCAGCAGAGTTACCAGCAATCCTATCCTCAGCGGGACTTTTTGAACGAAAGCTCCTGGATGGGAAAAAGCCATGGATAGCCCCTTTCGCCTTGTACCTCTTGTGTCCAATTCATCTCACGTAAGCCAAATCCAAGGCTATGAATGGTGTGTAGGGGCCGATTTATCGTATCCCATAGGCATGAAGGGAAGCGGCGAGGCGACCACAAGGGTCCCAGCCCCGCATCCACACCACCCCCGCTTTCACGACTCTGTTGGCGAATGAAACCAAGAGTGGAAAACCTCCACCAGGGCGACCGCAAGGGATCGCCCCTACTATACACGGGCTTGCCAAGCCGATTCACTCGTGTATAGTAGGGGCGATCC
>JBPCJY010000140.1:0-13847 GCA_051004815.1 Ktedonobacteraceae bacterium | reverse complement strand
TCAGTATGTGACGCAGATTCCCATTCGCCGCATCGCCTTCACTACGCCGGAGGCAGAACGCGCCGCCTTGCTCCAAGCAGGGCTTGCCCTCTTTAGCCAACAGGAACACGAGCAACTCTACGCGTTTGTCGAGGCGCGACTGGCGCACACGCCGGAACAGAGCGATGTCGTCCACGATCTATTGGCCTACCTGGCGCAGCAGATGATTGCCCTCAAGGCGCAGCGCGAGGAGAAAAACGAGGATATCCTGCTCACCCTGGAAGGTCTATTGTCCACCGCCAGCCTGCAAAAATTGGGCAGGTTGTGGACACCCATGACACCCTTGACGCCCACCAACACCAGCGCAACTGAACAAGGATTGGTCAGAAAGAAGCAGGAAGAGGCGACCGCAATACTCGGTTCATTGGCGACCCAACAGCTTGATTTCCCGGAACATTTGGGTATACTTAATGAAGAGCAGTGGAAGTGGCTACTCAAGCGGCGTTTGGGCGGTACCATCAAAAACCTGCCCGCACTGGTCAAGACCTATCGGCAATTCCAACCCGCTATCGCCGCGCTGGATAGCCAAATCAGCACCACCAACCGCGCCATCGACCAAGTCACCTATCGCTTGTATGGATTATCACAAGCAGAAATCGCTACCGTAGAGGAAAAATAAGCAGGGAGAAACCCTATGGAGTTCATCGACCCTGGATTTCCTTGCAAGGCTTTTGGGTTTACCCGAATTATCCATTATGCCACCTACGGCAGCGGTAGGCAGGAAATCCTCGCATTCCCTGCCCCAGGCAAGGGCCATCGCGCTCCGGCAGGAAGGTTCGCCACCCTCCGGCACCACCTGCTTTTCCGCTATTTCGGGTACACCAAATAGCCCTATATAACAATGAGGAAATCAAGAACGTTACTTTGATGTGATGGTTTCACGAGCAGGTTCAGTGCGCAGATGGACATGCCGTTCGGCCAATTCGTACTTGTTGAGAAACATTCTGTTGCCGCTATAAATGTTTCGTTTTTTGAATTCATCTGGTGTGGTGTTCACAAGCCACCTTCTTACTTTTTCTTTTGGATGATAGTACCATGGCTCTAGCAGGATATATTTGGGATCATGTACCCACTGTGGACAGGATTCTCCATACTTGTGACAAAGATGCTCAACCGAGGAAGCGCAGTAAGCCGCCCAACGTTGATATTCAAGTGGTGACTCAGGGAGTGGATCAACCACTAGATCGGAGCGTCGTTCATTAGCATAGTCCCACCAATAGTTTAGGAAATTCCCTAGCGCAACCCACGGGTCCTCACCTTCGCAAATTTCCTGAAAGGCAACGGATATGGTATGAAGCCTATCCAGTCTCATACTCGCACTCCTTTGTTTTACTCTTGATTGCTTTCCTCATGTTCATTATACCAGATTTTTGTGAAGAGAAATGGTGTAGTTTCCCACCTCCTCTTTCTTTAGAAGAATCTGTCAAGGGTTTCATCGAGGCCGTGAAGCTGGTGTAATTGCTTGTTAGGAATGTATTTCTCAACGAGTTTTTGTGCTTGTGCTCGTGTTTCGATTTTAAGCTGTTGAGAAAGAGCAAGAATATCACTCTCGTCTTTCTCACGACCAGCTAATATTTTATGCGCAAGAATGTATTCTTTTGGGGGTATATAGATTTCTAGGACTGAGAATCTCTTCCAAAGTTTGCCTTCAGGGACTTCTCCCGCGTTTCTTAAGAAGTCCCCAATCACATCATTGAGCCACTTGGTGGATAAGTCGTTGTTAGTAGCCACTGTACGGACCGCACTTTTGAATATTCGGTATATTGGCGATTGAGGATCATCAACATCCTTAAGAAGAACATCGATATCGTTAGTTGAGCGACGACTGTGCATCTGAGTGAGCGTGACATCCTCCCCACGCATGAATGCGGGGGCTTCCCATCCTCACGGACGAGAGTTTCCTGTTTCAACGGGAGTTGCCCGACGGACATGGGTCCGAACAGGTCTTACACTCCCTCCACAGGCATTGACGGAGAGCCCCTCCGCAAGAATGTTGAGGGCGGCATTGATATCACGATCGTGAACCGTGCCACATTCAGGACATGCCCAAACACGGCAGTCCAGTGTTAAGGAGTCGAGCACATGCTTGCAGTCAGAGCAGGTTTTAGAAGAGGGGAAGAAGCGGTCAATCTTGACCAGGGTTCGTCCATACCACTGGCTTTTGTATTCCAGTTGGCGGACGAACTCTCCCCATCCGACATCACTGATGGCTTTCGCAAGACTGTGGTTCTTCACCATGTTCTTGACTGCCAGACTCTCCACGCAGATCACTTGGTTTTCGCGAACAATGCGAGTAGAGAGTTTGTGCTGGTAGTCACGACGCTGGTCGTTGATACGGGCATGCACGCGAGCTACTTTGAGCCGCGCTTTGGCTCTATTTTTCGATCCCTTCTTTTTCTTGGCATGCCGACGTTGTGCTTTCGCAAGAGCTTTTTCACTCTTGACGTAGAACTTGGGATTGCCGACGGCCTCACCTGTCGAGAGAATCACCATCGATTTGAGACCGAGATCCAGACCGACCATCGAATTCACGACAGGAAGAGATTTGATGTCTTCTTCCACCAGGATGGAGATGAAGTAACGGTTGGCACAATCCTTGGTGATCGTAACCAAACTGGGTCTGAAATCTTTGGGAAGGTCTCGATGGAAGTGAATATCCAGAGGCTCATTCATCTTGGCAAGGGTGAGTTGCCCAGCCTCCCACTTGAACGCATTAGCCGCATAGGTAGCCGATTGGCTGTTCTGCTTCTTTTTGAATGTCGGATAGTGAGCACGCCCCTTAAAGAAGTTCTTGAAACCACGGTCCAGATGCCTCAAAGATTGCTGAAGAGGCACGCTAGAGACATCAGAGAGCCAGGGGTATTGCTGCTTGAGGTCAGGCAACATGGCGGCAAGATCATTGTAGGAGAGCTTTACGCCGCTGTTGTAGGCAGTAGAGCGGGTATTCAGTCCCCAATTATAGACGAACCTCACACATCCGAATGTCTGAGCAAGGACGCGCTTCTGCTCATCGGTTGGATAGAACCGGAATTTGTACGCCCGCTTTTGTTGACTCACTGCTTACTGGCCTTTCTTCTGCCCGCTTTCAGATGTTCCTGTATTGCAGTCAAGATCTCTCCGTTGAGAGAACGATTATTCTGTTTAGCTATCTCTCGTATCTGTTCCAGCAGTTGCGCGGGAAACCGGATGGTGAGAGGTTTAATCTCGTCTTTCATGCAACCATTTTAATATTAATCTGGTTGCATGTCAAGTGCTTAGGCCCCACCACCCAAGCCACCTTAAAAGGAACGCCCCTTATATCCCTACGGCTGAAGCCGAGGGTTTTACGGGGCGATTGGATAAATGCTCCGCCTATCAACAAAAGACGGATAGGCTGTTTAACTCCTTGTTTCTGTAACTCCTCACCTAACATTGCGAGGTATTGCTCTATTTGTTTGCTGTCCATTGTTTTGATGCCCCATCCTCAATAATTTGGTAAAGTAATTCTACCATAAGCAAGGGTACTTTACAATTTAATTGAAAAGCTTATCAGGGCCTTTGGGTTTACCCGAATTGCCTGTGGTGCTGCCTACGGCGGCAGCGGTAGGCAGGGAATCCTCGCATTCCCTGCCCCAGGCAAGGGCCATCGCGCTCCGGCAGGAGGGTTCGCCACCCTCCGACACCACCTGCTTTTCCGCTATTTCGGGTACACCAAATAGCCCTGGATTCCCTTGCTAAACCTATTTACAACCTCGTCCCGATATGGTATGATCTCCCCAGTTCGGGGACGTAGCTCAGCTGGGAGAGCGCGACAATCGCACTGTCGAGGTCAGGGGTTCGATCCCCCTCGTCTCCACCAAACTGTCCAATGCAATGGGTATCCACCAGGGATACCCATTCTACGCTGAAAGTGCCTTGCAAATCGCAAACACTTATGGTATAGTAGAGGGACAGTGAAGACATGAGCGGTGAGCAGGAGTAGTAGGTCAACTTTTCGACAGAGACTAGCCGGTTGGTGCAAGGCTAGACAACACCTGACCGAACTCGCCTGTGAGCAATAAGCGTGAAGTTCCTTTCCTGGCTTTTTGGCCTACAGACACGTACCAGTTGAATGCATGCCAATAGTACCAGCAAAGAACCTAGCACTTGTCGGGACGCCCGTTATCGCGTACAATGAGTGACATCAATAAACTCATTCATTCATAGGTACCAGTAACATATAGCATCGCGCACGGGCCTGTAGCGCAGCTGGGAGAGCGCCTCCATGGCATGGAGGAGGTCAGGGGTTCGAATCCCCTCAGGTCCACCAATGCTACCTATGCAATAATGTATTGATTGATGGAAAATCAGGGTGGTACCACGGAATAACCTTTCGTCCCTATGCGGATGAAAGGCTTTTTTTATGTTGTTATATAGGTTGGTCTCATACACTTATTCTTTTTTCTGTGGGAGTGCAGAGGGAGCGCCCTCTGCCGGGGTCTGGGGTGTCCCCAGAAAAAACCCTTTTCTCTTATTTCGCGCCGCCGAAGGTGACGCGAAAGATAAAAAAATCTTGGGAGGCATCCTTAACAACCCTGTTAGGAGGAAATTATTATGATTACACGCACAAAGTACAACCCAAAAGAAATTGAAGGAAAATGGCGCACCAGATGGGAAGCGGAGGGCCTGTACCACGCCTCCGACAACTCACCAAAACCAAAATTCTATAACCTGGTCATGTTACCCTACCCATCCGGCGACCTGCACATGGGCCACTGGTACAACTTCGCGCCCGCCGACGCCTACGGTCGCTTCAGGCGCATGAACGGCTTCAACGTCATGCAACCCATCGGCTTTGATGCCTTTGGACTGCCAGCCGAGAATGCCGCCATCTCGCATGGCGTGCAAGCTCGCACCTGGACACTGCAAAACATCGACATGATGCGCCAGCAACTGCGTATCATGGGCGCACAGTGGGATTGGGAGCGCGAAATCATCTCCTGTCTGCCAGAGTACTACAAGTGGTCGCAGTGGCTGTTCCTGCAATTCTACAAGCGCGGCCTGGCCTATCGCACCAAGGCACCCGCCAACTGGTGTCCCGGCTGTAATACTACCCTGGCTAACGAGCAGGTACTGCCCGATGGCACATGCGAACGCTGCGGCAGCGTCGTGATTCGTAAGGAGATCGACCAGTGGCTGCTGCGCATCACCAACTATGCCGAGGAACTGCTGGACTTCTCAAACATCGACTGGCCCGACAAAACAGTCACCATGCAGCGCAATTGGATTGGACGCAGCGAGGGCGCGGAAATTCGTTTCTCCGCCGAGATCGAAGGCCATCGTGAAGAGATTCCTGTCTTCACGACGCGACCGGACACCATCTATGGTGCCACCTTCTTTGTGCTGGCCCCGGAACATCCCTGGGTTGAGAAGATCACCACGCCCGACCACAAGGCTGACGTCGATGCCTATGTTGAACAGGCCCGCCATATGAGCGAGATCGAGCGCATGAGCACGGAGAAAGAGAAAACGGGCGTCTTTACCGGTGGCTACGTCACCAACCCGGTCAACGGCGAACAGGTACCCGTCTGGATCGCCGACTACGTGCTGATGGGCTACGGTGCCGGTGCCATCATGGGCGTTCCAGCCCATGATGAACGTGACTTTGATTTTGCTCACAAGTTCGGCATTCCCATACGCGAGGTCATTCGTGGTGCGGACGAGGCTCCGAGCGATCCCGCGACGTGGACAGAGCCGCGTGAAGCCCTGGGCGTCATGGTCAATTCTGGCCCGTTCGATGGCACACCCGCCGCTGAAGCGATTGCCAAAATGATCAGCTACATCGAGGAGCAGGGCATCGGCAAGCATATGGTCACGTATCGTCTGCGCGACTGGCTGATTAGCCGCCAACGCTATTGGGGTGCGCCTATCCCCATCGTCTATTGCGAGAACCATGGCATGGTGCCGGTACCGGAGGAGCAACTGCCCGTCCTGCTGCCGGACAATGTCCAGTTCAAGCCCGGCGGCGAGTCCCCACTGCGCTACGAGGCGGATTTCGTAAACACAACCTGCCCGATCTGCGGTGGTCATGCCACGCGTGAGGCCGATACCATGGATACCTTCATCTGCTCCTCGTGGTACTTCCTGCGCTACGCGGACCCGCACAACGATGAACAGGCGTGGAGCGAAGAGGCCATGCAACGCTGGCTGCCCGTCGATCAATATATCGGTGGCGCGGAACACGCCGTCATGCACCTGCTGTATGCACGTTTCTTTGTGAAGGCACTGCGCGATATGGGCTACCTGCATTTTGACGAACCCTTTACACGCCTGTTCCACCAGGGCATCGTGCTGGGGCCTGATGGGCAGAAGATGTCCAAGTCACGCGGCAACGTCGTCGCACCCGATGACTTTGTCAGAAAGTATGGCACGGATACCGTGCGCTGCTATATGATGTTCATGGGTCCCTTCGATGCCGGCGGCACCTTTAAGGCCGACAATTTAGAGGGGGTCTGGCGGTTCATGAACCGTTTCTGGGGCGTTGTTACCGACAGCTGGATCGAGGGCAAGGTCAACACGCAGGAGACCGCTGAAAGCAAGGACATCGAGCGACTGCGCAACAAGACCATCAAGCGCGTCACGGAAGACCTGAGCAACTTCCGCTTCAATACGGCCCTGGCCGCGCTGATGGAATGTAACAACGTGCTGGTCAAGCAGCAAAACGAGCCTGTGGCCCACACTGCCGCTTACCGCAAAGCCCTGGAGACCATGCTGCAACTGCTGGCCCCGATGGCCCCACACATTACCGAAGAGCTGTGGCACCAGACGGGACATACTGGCAGCATTCATCTGACGGATTGGCCGAGCTACGATGAAGCTCTGACTCATGACGAGACCTTCACACTGGTCATGCAAGTCAACGGCAAAGTACGCGAGCGTGTCGAAGTTCCCGCCACCATCAGCGAAAGCGAGGCACGTATGCTGGCCCTGAACAACCCACGCGTCGCGTCGTTCATCGGCGAACACACCGTCCAGAAGATCATCTATATCCCAGGCAAACTGGTCAATATCGTCGTGCGTAATTCGTAAGCGTTTCATCCAAACATGAAGGTAATGGCTATTGCGGAATGCTTGTAGTGTCCCTCTAGAGTTGCTACAAGCATTCCGTGTTTAGCTTGCGATACCTCGCCTCATCGACAACACTCCCAAGCCTAGCGCGGCTAGCGCGCATAACCCTAACACCAGCATGTCGCGTCCGAAGAGATCGGATGAACTGTAGAACACCGCTTGCTCTAGCGCATGAATACCATACGTCAGAGGAATATACGCCGCGATATTTTGTAGCCAGATCGGTTCAAAGGCAAGCACGCCGATGCCTCCTGCCAGGAAAAACAGGTAGATGGCGACGTTGATCGAGATGGCAATGACGGGCTGCGTTTTGTGCAGTGCCGCCCCTAGCGCGACTCCCAGCCCTGTGCTAAACAGGGCAATCATCGCGAGAATGGTGAGACTCGTCAGCCAATACATACCTTCGGGTCGCGTCCAATTCAATGCCGCTGCCAACAGGAGAACCAACAAACCGAGTAGGAATGTCGTTACAAAGCCTGCCAGCACCTTCCCAACAATGATTGTGGCGCGTGACGTTGGTGAAAGTAACATCTCCTTGATAGTGCGCGTTTCCCACTCACGAGCGGTGGCGATGCTACTGGTCACTAAACCTGAGAGCATCAGGAGGAGCGCAATTGTTGGTAACACTGCATATTGGAATAGTTGCACATCACGCGCTCGCAGGTCCTGCTCATGTACTGTGACCTTGATGGGGCTGCTACTGCCTTGCGCTTGATAAAACTGGGTAATCGCGTCTGGCACAGAACGGCGAATATCATTGGTAAAGTCGAGATTCAGGTTGTTCACGCGCACGTCTACCGGTGATGGATCATGGGCCTGGACGCGTTGCGTGAAATCGCTTGGAATAGTAATAATCGCGATGACCTGGATATTTTTATACAGCGTTGCAGCTTGCTCCGGTGTTGCATCCGTGATGCGGAACACATCGGCACTGTGAAAGATTTGCTGCATCTGCTGCCCTTTCGCACCGGAATCCAGTGTGACCAACGCGACAGGACTCCGCCCAACGGCAACCGCGCCAAGTGCTTGAATGAGCAAGAAGGCAAGAGGAGGAATAACCGTTGCCGCGATATTGCGCCGATTGCTTAGCCAGACCCGTAAGTCTTTTCTTGTAATGGCCCAGACGGAACGCAAGAATGCTACCATGAGAACAAAACTCCTTTTATGAAGAACACCTTCACGACGTTAACTTGCTACTGTGCTACGACGTAGTACCAGTGCTGACAGGAGAATTAGGCCAACGGCGAACCCCACCAGGATGAGCGTGTTTGCCGCTAGGCCATAGGTGTTCAAGTCAAAGCCATGAAAGGCGTGCTGCTGTAACACAATCGCATAATAGACAGGAGTTATTTGTGCAACCACCTGGAGGATTGGTACGTTAAACGAAATCGGCCCAAAGGCTCCACTCACAAAAAACAGCGGGATTGTTACACCAAATGCCAGTCCAGTGAACGCCTGCCGCTGCTTTAACAGCGTGCCTAACAGCGTGCCTAGCGCAATGAAGATTGTCAGCGAGAGCAGGGTAAAGCCGATCATTTCACCCCAGTGCAAGGGACGCACACCAATGATGAAGATGAGGACAGCCAGCACAACAATGACGGACGTAAGACTCATCACGAGCGCACCGAGCATCTTGCCAGTCACAACCGCCCATCGACTGGCCGGGGAGAGCAACAGTTCTTTCATCGTTGCGTTTTCCCATTCGCGTGCCGCCGAGGTACCGGATTGCAGTAAACCACCTACGATCAGTGCAATCACCAGAATTGAGACCGTCAGGTAAGGGATATAGCCCGTGTCTTGGCTATATTGATCGTTTTCTTGTGGCACAACAGTGACGACATGAGGAAACGCTTTGGCATAGAATGACGTAATCGAGAGTGGTACGGCGCGTCGAATGTCGTTGGTAAAGTCCGTATTGAGGTTATTAACATCTACATTTACCTGAACAGGTTGATTGTTCTGAATCCGTGTCTCGAAGTCGGCGGGAATGGTCACCACCGCGACGATGCGCCCTGCTTGAATAAGGTTACGTGCTTCACTTGCGGTCGCCTTTTGCAGAATAAACGAATGAGCACCTGCCATCGAACGATAAAATTGCTGCGCGTAAGGGCCGCTATCGTTCATGACAACAGCAGTCGGTGCTTGCCCACCCGAGACCACAAACAGGCTAAACAAAACCAAAAAGTTTACGGGCAGAAACACACCCAGGATAACAAAGATGCGATCAGTGAGCGCAACCTTGATGTCTTTCTTCATACAAGCCCAGATGACCCGTAGATTATAGGCAATGCGTGACATGCAACTTTCCTCTTCTAATCGCGTAATGCGGTTCCTGTGAGACGCAAGAAAATTTCGTCAAGGCTTGGTTCGCGTATCGCAATAGCGCGTATCTCGCCCTCTTGCGACACAAGGTTGATAATCTGCGGTACCACGTTGCTAGTTCCCTGTATTGTAATCGTAAGGTGTGTCTTCTCTTGCTTGACCTCTTTGATATCCTCCAAAGCACGTATCTTCTCTACTGAGGTAATCGTGTGCGCGGTTTCTAGCTCGACCACACTACCCCCATAGGTCTGCTTGAGATGTTCAGGCGTGTTAACCGCGATAAGTTTGCCGTGGTCGATAATCGCTAGACGATCACAAATGGCTTGCGCCTCTTCAAGGTAGTTCGTGGTAATCAAGACGGTTTTCCCCTGACTACGCAGTTGCAGGATGTAATCCCATATAACACGCCTTGCCTGCACATCCACCCCTAATGTCGGCTCATCAAGATAAATCAGTTTAGGATCGTGAAGCAACGCACGCCCTAACGCAAGTCGCCGCTTCATACCGCCAGAGAAGGTGCCGACACGCGAGTGTTTGCGGTCTGCGAGTTGCACGAGTTCAAGCATGGTGTTGATACGCTGCTTTTTCTCACGACGCGGAATACCAAACAGATCAGCGTGAAAATCCATGTTTGTCCATGCCGACAATTCTTCATACAAAGCGGTCTCTTGTGGCACCGCTCCCAGGATTTGGCGTACCTCGCGTGCATTGTGACGTACATCATACCCAAGTACCTTGATCGTGCCACTTGTTGAGACAGTGAGGCCACTAATCATATTGATGATCGTTGTCTTACCAGAGCCATTTGGTCCAAGCAAGCCAAAGACTTCGCCTTGCTGGACCGTCAACGTCAGGTGATCGACAGCATGAAACGTGCCGAATGTCTTCGAGAGGTCGTGTATTTCGATAGCAGGAACAGCACTCGTGGCAGCACTGCCTGATTCCGGTACAGTAAGTACGTCTGAGCGTTCGCTACTCATGTCTTTTATCCTTTGTTTTGCATGTCTATCGCTTTAGTCGAAGTTCAGGTTCCCAGGTAGGAGCCTAAAGCGGTCGCCTGTCCCTTCAGCAACATCAGTGAGATTGACAATGATGCGCTGTAGGTTTGCCAGAAAGGTGTTTCGCTCGGTCTCTGATAAATCTTGCAGCATGTGCTGATTAAACGCTTCTACAACAGGGTCAAGAACGCGGAGTATATTCTCGCCCTCGGAAGTAAGTAACACCTTCACGACGCGCCGATCTTCTCGGTCATGATGACGTTCAACCAGCCCATTTTGCTCAAGTCGCGTGATGATACCTGTAACCGTGGGAGCATCAATGCCGCGCCTCTGGCCGATGGTACCAACAGTCATAGCATCGCTCGTATGAAGTAAAGTCATCACGCCCCATTGGGGTGGCGTCACCGCATATGATTTCCCTTGCTCAACACAGGCTGCTCGCAGCACATCAGCTAATGCATACGCGACACAGCGTTGAGCGTAGAAAAGCCAGTACCCAAGGGTGTTATTTGGCTCGAAGCTCATAATATTTACCTTGTTCACTAATATTTGCCTCGCTATTAATTTGTATACAAAGTAAATGTACACGAATGGAGAGACATTGTCAAGTGGAAAGAGAAGGTGCAGACATTTGGAGAGAAGGCTACCGATGAGCGGGCTGGCAAGAGGTCGCGCCTGTCATCCTGAGTGAAAGCCTGTCATCCTGAGTGAAACGCCTGTCATCCTGAGGAAACGCCTGTCATCCTGAGTGAAACGCCTGTCATCCTGAGTGAAACGCCTGTCATCCTGAGTGAAACGCCTGTCATCCTGAGTGAAACGCCTGTCATCCTGAGTGAAACGCCTGTCATCCTGAGTGAAGCGAAGGATCACTCCGCGAGCCTCGCCCGATCCTTCGTTTCACTCAGGATGACAGGCTTTCTCTCCAAATGTCTGGAGAAGGTGTACATTGCAGGATGCTGAAACAAGAACCCGCTACCCTTTTTTTGTAACCTGCCGACGTTACTATATATATAGCGCGTCCAACGCGTCTAACCACTTGCGGCGTATTGGTGAGTTTGTATATATATTGCAGATTCTGGCCTTATTTGATGGAACCAACAAGCAGATTCGCACGTATATACATCAGACAACCAATGCAAGCAAGCACTTTTCCTCACCTGGAAAGCTTGTCTGATACTGGATGTGACATATTTCACAATTTACATGTCGTGTAGTAGATAGCTATTTCGCCGCATTCCGTTTATGCTAGGTACATCAGGAATGAAGTAGAGGAGAGGATATGGAGAGGGGTTGGGAGAGGAAGAAAATTGGTATTTGAAAATGTATGGCGTCGAACGTCTATTAAAGAGAACGAGTCCAGCTCTGCTAATAGCCGAACGGCAATGAATATATACCATGGGCATACACGGAATAAACACATTAGCGGAAAGCCTGCTACAGGCGGAAGGAAACGATTATGAATCCGCAAATCCATTCTGAAGAACATTTAATAACCGAAACAAACCTTGAAACCACTACTACCGATATGGATATGCTCACCCAGGAGGGCTTTACCTCCGATGAAGTACTGTCTCTGCTCTGGCTCCGCCAATGGTACCAGAACGGTGGCAGTGACCGCACGGAGATTATTCGCCACCTGGAGTTCCTCAGACTTATGGTTCTCTCTGGCAAAATGGAATTGTAACCCTTAGCTGAACATGGCATCTTTCATCGATGCCGTTTGACATACCCAGTTCGCAACTGGAAAAGAAGCAGGACACCCGCGCATGGGTGTCCTGCTTCTTTTCCAGTAATGGTAATATTTCTGACGTTTCTCAGATAAAATGGATCTTACGCAAGTATCCTGAGAAACATCAATTTCCTCAGAAATGATAGGAATACATCTGTTCCTACGTTATAAATCGTAGTTTAAATGTGTACCATCACAGCCATGGGTACCCCTTTTGATAAGCATAACCACAAGCTCTAACCGAAGAGGGGCAATCTACGTAGATAAAGATGACAAGCTTATGCGACCCTCTCTCTTCACAGAGGTCGCTGTATGATAGATTTCATAAGTTCAGAACATTGAAAGCAAGGACTACTATGCGTATTATTCTTTACCTGGGAAAAGGGGGCGTGGGGAAAACCACGATTTCCGCCGCTACGGCAGTACGCTCCGCCATGATGGGCAAACGTACACTGGTCGTTAGCACCGACCTGGCCCATAGTCTGGCGGATTGCTTGAATATGCCCCTCACCTCAGAACCCAAAGAACTGGCTCCTAACCTCTGGGCACAAGAGGTCAACGCCCTCGATGAGATGCGCCGTGGCTGGGGCAAATTACAGGATTCGATGAGCAAAATACTGCGCAAACGCGGCATCGACTCCGTCATGGCGGAAGAACTGGCCCTCATCCCCGGTATGGACGAGATCGTCAGCCTGATTAACATTTATCGCAACGCCCGTGAAGGCAACTTCGACGTGGTGGTAATCGATGCCGCACCAACAGGTGAGACCGTGCGTCTCCTCAGCATGCCCGACACCTTCCAATGGTATGCTGGTCGTCTCATGAACATACAAAGCGGCACCCTTAACCTGGCGCGTCCACTGATTAAAGCCTTCCTGCCCTCCGCCGAAATCTTGGATGCCGTGAAAGCTCTCAGTGAGCGCGTCAAAGTATTGCGCGAAGCCCTGAGCGACCCAACCATCAGTTCGTATCGGCCAGTCGTCAATCCTGAACGCATGGTAATCAAAGAGGCTTTGCGGGCCGAAACCTACCTTGCTCTCTTCGGCTATCCCATTGATGCCGTCATCTGTAACCGCGTCATCGCCCCCGGCAATTATCAAGATACCTTTATGCAAGAGATGTATACCAACCAGGAGAAGCTACGTCAACAAATTCACTCGACCTTCGCGCCTCTGCCCATCTTTGAAGTTCCCTACTACTCTCGCGAAATTCTTGGCATCGAGCAGCTCGGTAAGCTAGGCGATACCATCTTCGGTGAGCAAGACCCCACGCAAGTCTTCTATAAAGGGCAGATACAGGAAATCACCCACCATGGCGATACCTACATCTTGCGCCTCCCGCTCCCCCACGTCGAGATGGACAAAGTGCTCATGACCAAAAAAGGCGACGAGATGATCGTCGAGATCGGCAATTTCAAGCGCGATATCACCCTACCCGCCGTGCTAGCCAACCAGGAGGCAACCGTAGCCCGCTTCGTCAACAAATCATTAGAGATTCACTTTACCGTCCCCACCGAAGAACAAGAGAAATCAGCCTGACGCTTTTTTCTTTTTTATTCAACACAAGACATTAAGTTAAAAGATGCCTTGCGGTTCAGCGCCCAGGGCGACCGCAAGGGTCGCCCCTACTATATTCGGTCGACTCTCCCCTACGGGAAGCGTCGTGTATAGTAG
>JBPCJY010000139.1:0-4113 GCA_051004815.1 Ktedonobacteraceae bacterium | reverse complement strand
TGTTTCGTCTACGCTCGCACCGGCATGTGCAGCGAGCGGAGGAAGGACGTGAGTCGTGCGTGTGAGCCGCTTCGTCCGCTTCTCGTCTGCTGGTCTCGGCAAAATTGAGGATATCCTTTCGGCAGTTCAATCAAATGGACGCAAGCAATTGCGTCCTTTTTGATTTTTGGGACATAATACAGAGAGATAAACCAGGACAACCAAGGGGCAATATATTTATAAGGTATGGCAATGCTCATCGATTTTCATACACACATCTTCCCACCGGAGATACAGCAACGGCGCGAACACTACTGCACACGTGACCCATGGTTCAACGAGCTGTACGCCAATCCTCGCGCACAACTCGCCACAGCGGAAGACCTCATCGCGGAAATGGATAGCGCGGGTGTAGAGCGTGCCGTGACCTTTGCTTTTGGGTGGACTGACCCAGGTTTGATCGAAGAGACAAATAGCTACGTGCTAGATGCCATGCAACGTTACCCACAGCGTCTCTCTGGCATGGCCGTACTCCAACCCACCGCGGGAACGCGTGCTCTGCGTGAGCTTGAACGCTGTGCGCAAGCTGGGATGATCGGCCTGGGTGAACTTATGCCCCACGGGCAGGGCTATTCCCTTGCCGATATTGCTTTGCTCACTCCATTTATGGAGATTGTGCGTCAGTACCAATTGCTGGTGCTTTCCCACTGTAGCGAACCCGTTGGCCATCTCTACCCTGGGAAAGGCAACGTCTCCCTGCCAGATATTGTCGCCTTCCTGACCGCTTTCCCTGATGTGCAATTTGTGGCCGCTCACTGGGGTGGTGGATTACCTTTTTACTGCCTGATGCCAGAAATCCAGCGCATTTCCGCCAATGTGTGGTATGATACTGCCGCGACCGCCTATCTTTATCGCAATGATATTCTTCCCGTAGTAGCGAAGCTGGTGGGAGTGGAGCGCATCCTCTTTGCCAGTGATTATGGCCTCCTGCGCCAACAGCGCATCATCGACTATGTAGCGCAATCTGGCTTAAGTAGTGAAGAGATAGACTTGGTATTGGGCGGCAATGCTCAACGCCTTTTGCAAATAGGTATACAGAAGAAACTATAGGATACAACCATCATGCGAGTTACCTCATTAGGTAGTGGCAGTAGCGGCAATGCACTACTGGTAGAGGCGGGACCCCTGGGCCGTACCAAACTGCTGGTAGACGCCGGTTTATCACCACGCACCCTGCTCGAACGTCTGAACCTGGCATGTACAGTGCCAACCCAATTGCACGGCGTCCTGGTGACGCATGAACACAGCGACCATATCCTGAGCATACCCATGCTCACCAAACGCTATGCCATCCCTATTATCACCGCCCCTGACACCCTCGCGGCTATGGAACAGAGCTTTATCTCCGGTAGATGGTTCACCGATTCTGGTCCACTGATCGCGCCCTCTCTTGAACTTGCCATCGCGCAAGAAACGCAAATAAGCGAGGTGAAGCAGCGTATACTGCTCCCTGTTGGCTCTACGCGTGTGATCGGCGATATTGAGGTAACTTCGTTCCCCATCTCGCACGATGCTGTCTCGCCGTGTGGCTACCTGCTCCACGCTGGTGGCTGCCGAGTCTGCGTCGTGACTGATAGTGGCGAGGTCACATCTGCCATGCTCGCCATGATGCAACACGCGGATCTGCTCGTCCTGGAGTCAAACCACGACCGCGAACGACTCTTGCGCGGCCCCTACCCCTATCACCTCAAGCAGCGTATCCTGAGTGCCACCGGCCACCTCTCGAACGACCAGGCGGCGGAGGCCGTGTTGCAGACCTGGCGTACCGATAGCGTGCGCTGGCTCTGGCTCTCGCACCTCAGCCGCACCAACAACACCCCCAGGCTAGCCCTCCAAAGCATGCTCACCCACCTCTCCGAGGCTAACGCTAACCAGTCTCAGGTGCATATCAGCGTCCTTCCCCCCGGCTTGGGAGGCGTGTGGGACTCGACGCAGTTGTGGCACAGCCGGTCGTTGTGGGAGATGGAGGGGTGAGGGGCGATCAAATTGTGCTTCATGTTTTAGCTATTTCAGTGAAGCCTCAGATTAAGCAAAATCGTCAAGTAAGCGACAAAGATAGCTCCCTAGACAGTCGCAATAATAGTAAGTAGCGATTTAACCCATTCTTGCGCTATCGTTTTCTTAAAGGTCTCCCATACTGTAGGTTCTGGAGGCTTAAAACCTGTGGTTATGAATAGGTCAGCCCCAAGCTTAGCTATAATGCCAGCAGGTGTTTCTGGATGAGTAGATTTGCCAAGCCATTTTTTTTGCAATATTGAAACAAGTTTGTCTGCTAATTCATTTAGGCCGTTAGATTGTAGTTCTGTACAGCAGTAATTGCAAACGAAACCATTTAGAGCCTTATATCTTACATCACGAAGGTCAGGTGTAGAATCGAAAAGGCATCCTTTAGTACCAAAATGCATCGATTCTCGAAAAGTTGGTAATACAAAATTTACGGAAGCTCTTAAGAGAATTACCAGGATAAACTCTAGCATTGATGGAGGTGCCATACTATCCTCCCAACGACCCAAGGCTAAGACAGTTAATTGATCTCCGTAGGCAGTGTAAAAATTATCAGCAAAGCGAGCCATTGTTACAAGAATAAAGTGATCAACTGGGGGCTCTTTTACCCCAAATCGTTTAGACCAATCATTTAAGGTCGCCTGATAATGCGTAACTAAAGCAGGAACCGCTTGTTTAGTATCTTGTCTGTCTACAAGAGCCTTATATGATAATCTTTGAATAAACTGATAAATGATTTGATCGTTAGAGGGAATAAGCAAGAACTCGTATTCAAAGGTACGTTGAAGCATGTTCATCTGAAGTATGAGGAACTTGAGTGCTACAACATTAATATGGCCTAAATCACCAAGCAATATTCCAATGCGTATTACATCTTTTTGGGCAGGAATGTTAACATTTTCACTCATTGCTTTCGCTCCTGATGGAAAATGGAAGGATAAGCTGCATAAAGCATAAGCAATGAGGGTTGTAGGTCACACCCACAACCCTCATTGCTTATGCTTTGCCTATTACTTTTCCATCGGCGTAGTAAGTTCCAGTTGGATACCGTCGGGGTCGCTGAAACTGAGGATGGTGATCCCGAAAGGTGGAAGGTCTCGTACTTCTCCGTGTTCCACGCCGTGCTGCTCGAAAAGGGCTGCCGCTTTTTCGAGTTCGGCGCGATTAGCTACGCCAAAGCTAAGGTGATCTAATCCCACCCGGTTGCAACTGAAACGATCGTTGGCAATGGCCTTGCTCTCATCCCATGGGGGCGTAACGCCCAGCAGCATATTGCCATTCGTGAGCACAAACCCAGGTGGTAACTCCGCTGCCACGGTAAAGTTAAGCAAGCTAGTATAGAAGTCGCGGGAACGCACAGGATCGGTCACAATGAGTCGAATATGATGGACTCCGTTAGTGGTAATCTCGATTGACATACTATCCCCTTTCTTTCGGCTACCCATACTATGATAAGGAGATCGAGTAGCCCTGTAACACGCGCAGAATGATCTAGTTGGAATCTCAACTATTGAAGAAAGTATATCATATTATCACTTAAGCCGGTTGCTTATTCCTTACGCACCTTCCAAATGTTTTCCATCGGCCAATGCCTGGCCCATTCCTTTTCTGCTGCGTCGCGATAGGTGCTGGTTGCATCATTGGCTGGTTGCGTCTCGATCAGGTCTTCAACCACGAAGCCGGTACGGCGGAAGAGGCGGATCCACTCACCATAGGGCAACTGAAAGTCCACCTCATCTTCCCACTGCAGGCTTCGCAACCCAAAGTAGTCATTAATCAGGTGGTCCGTGAGCCTATCCACCTTCGTATCCTGGCACAAGTTTTGGATCGGCGTGGCAGTTGAGAAGGCAAAAAGTCCGCCTGGGCGCAGGAGACGCGCCACCTCTGGCACCGTGCGCTGGGGATCGCAAAAGGTCATAGCACCCCAATCACAGAAGACAATGTCAAAGCTGGCGTCTGGCAGTGGCACAGCTTCGGCACTGGCCTCGATAAGCGGGAACGAGACACCCGCCTCTTCCATCAAGCGACGAGCATGCTGGAGTTGTCGCGACGAGAGATCAAGGCCCGTAG
>JBPCJY010000138.1:0-12754 GCA_051004815.1 Ktedonobacteraceae bacterium | reverse complement strand
CCCCTATCATATATAATACCTGTTACGCATGATATGCGTGTATAGTAGGGGCGATCCCTTGCGGTCGCCCTGGTAATCATTCACAGACCCTAATGTTTCACATGAAACATTGTCTCCGTTTGAAACGTTTTTAATTATAGGTCGCCATACCGTCATACTAATGGCGAGCAAAACATTATCGCTCGTTAGCTTGTTTCCAGGCACGCTATATGCTACACTTTTAGGTACAGCATAGTCAACGAAGACTAGGCACTTCTCTAAAGAGAATGCGCCATGTCAGGCGCAAATAAAGGGGGTATTATGGTGATTTCACACAAGGTTCCTGCGCTTTCGCCCCGTTCTTCCACTATAGGTTTATCAATTTCTGAACAACATGCTACTTTACGACAATTGCGTCATCAATTATTACTTCACTATCGCCCCATCCTTCAACAAGGTGCTGGCCCCATTCGCGTTATGGCCCAAATGGTCGCGGAACTACAACGACAATGTCACGAACTCGGCGTTTCTGACGAGGTAATGCAGACAGAAATTGTGAACCGCACCATTGGTGATGTCAATTTGCGCCTCGTTACTGAGTGTGAAGGTGAGCCAGGGGGTACTGGCGATTATCGCCTGTTGGCCGAAGATTTAGGCATTGCACTACCCGACGAAAACATCAATGGCTATATTGCTCCCGGTGAAACATATCGCTGGTTGCGCGATGAAATGATGGCATGTGAACAATTGGTGCTGGCGGAACATTTCGACTTACGCGTTTACGATATTCTTGCGGTTGGCAATCCCATACTCCGTAGTTGGCTGGCGGAAGAAATGCAACAATGGGGCATTTCGGTCAGCACTGACCAGGTCTACCTCGGTCTGGGCGCGATGGATAGCATCAACAAAGTGCTGTGTGGCCTTAGTCAGCTCTATCGCGAAAAGAACCTCGCTGAGTTCGCTATCCTCTTTCCAGAGCCAGGTTTTGCGGTTCCTGAGTGGCAAGCTAACTCCTACAACTATCGTTTACACCATATTCAAACACAGGCGGAAGATCATTTTAAACTCACTCCAACGCAACTTGAACAGGCACTCGCCACTGATCCCGCTATTCAACTCATTTACTTGACCGTTACCAATAACCCCACCACCTTCGCTTATTCACCTGCTGAACTCAATGGCCTCCATGCGGTATTGCGCAAATATCGTGCCGCGGGACGCGAGATATTGGTACTGGCCGACCTGGCTTATATCGGCACCGGCAAACCGGAGGAAGACCGCGCTCGTATGGCAACCTTTACAGTGGATGATGTTTTGCGCCATACCATCTTTGTCAGTAGCTACTCCAAAACGCACACCTTGACCGGTGAACGTTTTGGCTGGGTCACGATGGACGACCCAGCTTTAGCCACATCTATCGCGGCAGGATGGTCAAATACGATAGCTTCGCTGCCTTCTGAGTGGCAACTGCGTTTTATGGCATACATACGTCTCATTCGCTTGCGCCCATGGCTTGGCGAAAAATTGCGAGCATTCTATCGTCTCAGGCGCGAACGTTTTATTGCTCAGCTACGCCGTATCGACGCGGAACAACATCTGTTCGCACAGATTTATATTGACGATGATGCCACTGTCTATAACTGGAGTAAGTTGCAACCAGGCGAAGACGCCTTCTCCCTCTTCGAGAAGACGGGTATCGCGGGCGTGCCGGGTTCCGGCTTCGGCTACTCCGACGAATATGTCCGTTTCGCCATCGGCGTCATTCCTATTCCAGCGGCTCCCTTGACCATACATTAACCCAGGTGATACCCTGTAGTGGAAGTTAAAGCGTGGAACGGGAGTATGTTTCACATGAAACATACTCCCGTTTTCCGTCTTAGTATAAAAGGAGTGTACTTTACATGACAACTCGCATAGGTATTAATGGCTTCGGACGCATTGGGCGTCAGTCCATGAAAGCTATACTTGAACGCCATCCCAATGATCTTGAAGTCGTCGCCGTCAATGATTTGACCGATACAAAGACTAACGCCCATCTCTTGAAATATGACTCCACCTATGGACGTTTCCCCGGAAAGGTCGAGGCTACGGAAGATTCGCTCATCGTTAATGGACACCGCATCAAAGTGATTTCACAGCGCGATCCGGCCCAGATTCCTTGGAGCGATCTCGGCGTCGAACTAGTAATCGAATCAACCGGCTTCTTCACCGATGCCGATAAAGCAGCAGCCCATCTGCGCGGTGGCGCGAAAAAGGTGATTATCTCGGCCCCCGCTAAAGGTGAAGACCTTACCATTGTACTTGGCGTCAACCAGGACATGTACGATCCAGCCAAGCATAACATTATTTCCAATGCTTCCTGCACTACCAACTGCCTTGCACCTGCGGCCAAGGTGCTCAACGACGCCTTTGGCATTGAGCGCGGCTTGATGAATACCATCCACTCTTACACCAATGACCAGCGCATCCTGGACCAGGTTCATAAAGACCTGCGCCGCGCTCGTACCGCTGGCGCGAACATCATTCCTACCTCGACGGGAGCGGCTCGCGCACTGGCCCTGGTTATTCCCGAACTCAAGGGGCGTTTCGATGGCATGTCACTACGCGTTCCCACCGTCACCGTCTCCATCGTTGACTTCGTCACCATCGTGCGCAAAGAGACTACCATAGAAGCCATCAACGATGCCTTCAAAGCAGCCGAGGCAGGCCCGCTCAAAGGTATCCTTGCCTATACCGACGAACCACTGGTCTCCACCGACTTCCGTGGTGATTCGCACTCCTCGATCATCGATGGCCTTTCGACAATGGTCACTGGCGGCAACATGGTCAAGGTGCTGGCATGGTACGACAACGAGTGGGGCTATTCTTCTCGCGTCGCTGACCTCGCCGACTTCATCGCGAAAAAAGGCTTCTAGCCTGGGGTGACAATTAAATGAATAAGAAG
Organism: Ktedonobacteraceae bacterium; assembly: GCA_051004815.1. GTDB lineage: Bacteria > Chloroflexota > Ktedonobacteria > Ktedonobacterales > Ktedonobacteraceae > JBBQXY01. The sequence goes on along the minus strand of JBPCJY010000138.1, from coordinate 9,831 downwards.
ACTATCCGCGATATTGATGTCGCGGGCAAACGAGTACTTGTGCGTGTGGACTTTAATGTACCCTTGGATGCGGCACACCATATTACCGACGATACACGCATTAAAGCAGCTTTGCCTACTATCCAGTACCTGCTCGATCACGATGCCGCGGTCATCCTGATGTCTCACCTGGGACGTCCCAAGGGCCAGGTCGTCGAAATAATGCGGCTGACCGCCGTGGCTACGAGATTGAGCGAATTGCTGGGTAGATCGGTCGTCATGGCAACAGAGAGTGTCGGGCCAAAGGTTGAAACTCAGGCACACAACCTGCAACCCGGCCAGGTGCTGCTGCTGGAAAACCTCCGCTTCCACAAAGAAGAGGAGCAGAACGATCCTGCCTTTGCCCATCAACTGGCCGCACTCGGTCAACTGTATGTCAACGATGCCTTTGGTACCGCCCACCGCGCTCATGCCTCGACCGAAGGTGTGACCCATGACCTGCCCGGCGTGGCTGGTTTCCTGATGGAGAAGGAGATCAATTTCCTGGGCAGTACATTGGAAAATCCCCGCCGTCCCTTCGCGGCCATCATTGGCGGTGCCAAGGTCTCGGATAAGATAACGGTGCTGGAACGCTTGATCAGTATGGTTGACGCTATGCTTATTGGCGGCGGCATGGCCAATACCTTCCTCAAGGCCGCAGGCTACGAAATTGGCGACTCACTGTTTGAAGAGGGCAAAGTTGACGTAGCGCGTAACCTGATCGCCAAAGCCCAACAGCGCGGCATCACCTTTTTACTGCCCACCGATGTTGTCATCGCCGACCGCTTTGCCAACGATGCCAACATCCAGACCGTTCCCAGCAGCCAGGTACTACCAGGATGGCGTATCCTGGATATTGGGCCGGATACTATCGCCACCTTCCGCCATGCCCTTGAGAACGCGCAAACCATCATCTGGAATGGCACCTTGGGCGTCGCGGAAATGCCAGCCTTCGCCAAAGGGACGGATGCAATTATCGCCATCTTAGCGCAACGCACCAAAGCGGGAGCAACCACCATCATCGGCGGCGGCGATTCCGCTGCCGCCGTCGAACAGGCACATGCAGCAGAGCAAATGACCCATGTCTCTACCGGCGGCGGTGCCTCACTAGAGTTTCTGGAAGGGCGCGTTCTGCCCGGCGTAGCAGCGTTACAGGATAAATAAGCCATGACAACATCACATCGTACCGCGATTATCGCGGGCAACTGGAAAATGCATTATGGCCCGCAAAAGGCGGCGAGCTTTGCACAGGAAATTGTGCCGGAACTTGCCCAGCTCGTAGAGCAGCATGCACATATCCTGTGCATCCTTTGTCCGCCAACAATTTCATTGCTTTCAGTGCGAGCAGTGTTGGATGCCACGCCGCATCCACGCATCGAACTGGGCGCACAAAATATGTATTTCCAGGATCAGGGAGCCTTCACCGGCGAAACCTCGCCAACGATGGTACATGAATTGTGTAGCACCGTTATACTCGGCCATTCTGAACGCCGCACTTACTTCGGCGAAACCGATGAGACGGTGAACAAGAAAGCTCTGGCAGCTTTGCACCACGGCTTGCGACCCATCATCTGCATCGGTGAAAACGAGGAGCAACACGACGCCAATCAAGCCGAGCAGGTGATTCGCTCTCAAGTACAGCGTAGCCTCGCGCACTTTTCTGAACATCAAGCTTATCAGGTCGTGATTGCCTACGAACCAATCTGGGCCATTGGCACAGGCAAGGCCGCTACCGTCGAGGGAGCAGGTAAGATTATCGCGCTCATCCGTCAATTGTATGCTGAGATGTATGGCAGTGAAGCCTCCAACGCCTTACGCATCCTCTACGGCGGCAGTGTGACCTCAGCTAATATCAGCGAGTTCATGGCCCATCCCGATATCGACGGCGCATTAGTAGGCGGAGCCAGCCTCAAGCCCGATTTCGTAGCCATCGTCCGCAACACCATCGCAACAATGCACCATCAATAACACATAAGTTTAATTATAACAGTTAAGGTGTAACATGATAACAGTCATATAGCAGTTGAAGTGTTACAATTGAATGCAGGATGCGTGAATGCTGTATGGGGGCCGATTTATCGTGCCCATCGCCGATGTATCGGCCCGTCCTGTTAGCCGATCAATCGCCCCTACACTTGCTTGCTACTTCCCTTATAATAAAAGATGTTTTGCCATTTGACCGCGTCGTTTTCAACCCCTTGCACCTCGGCAATATTCAATATTTTGCGCGTACCATTGCGGAGACGCGCAATATAGACAATCACATCTATGGCAGTCGCGATCTGGTTGCGGATCATCGTCACAGGAGTTGCGCTACCAGATGCCAGGTATAGTGCTTCCAGGCGCGCGAGGCAACTGCGTAGATCATTGGCGAACAAGGTCAACAGAGAGCCATTGTGACCGTTGTACATAGCTTTCAACATCTCCACTACCTCATCACCCTGACACTCTCCCAGCAGAATACGGTCAGTTCCCATACGCAAAGCATGCAGCACCAGGTCGCGCATCGTAACGCCTCCTGCACTGCCTGGGTTAGCCATCTGGGCAACCATTGCCACCACATGCCTCTGGCTCAGGCGCAGTTCCGCCACATCTTCAATCGTCACAATGCGTTCTCCCGCCGGAATAGCGGCACTGAGCGCATTGAGCAGCGTTGTACGACCGGAGTTCACACCGCCGCAAATCACAATATTCTTGCGAGCCTGGACGCTGGCCCGTAAAAATTCTGCCATCTCCTGCGATAACGTTCCCAGGTGAAGCAAATTCTCGATGTTCAACGGCTTCGTTGAACCTTTGCGAATGGTAATAGTTGGCCCATTGACGGCACTGGGCGGCATAACGATATTCACCAGGGAACCATCAGGCAACCGCACATCCACGATCGGCCAATCATTTCTCATATGTCGCCCCGCCTTGCGCAACATATTCTCGATAATACGCTGCATATGCCGGTCATCCTCAAATGTGCAGGGGACATCCTCCACCATACCATTGCGTTCAACATAGGCAAAACGCGGCCCCACCACCGTAATTTCAGCGATACCGCCATCTTGCATCAATGGAGTCAGCGGCCCATACCCACACACTTCATCCAGGACGCTCTGCAAGAGCAGCTTACCCTCGCTGAGATCACGTACCTCTCGCGCTATTTTCGGTTCGCTGCGCAGGATATCCAGCACCCGTACGCGTACATACTCCATCTGCACAGCCTCCACTGCCGTAGCCATACCAGGTTTTCGCAACAGTTCCTGCCGAATACCTTCACTCATGTGCAACACAACCGCCCAAAGTCGATGGCCAGGGACTATAGCTGTACTCAAACGGGTGGTAATAGCTTCCTGTACATCGCTTGCTGGCATGCCAATGGGTGCCTGTGTAACCTGTGTATGCCCTTGTACGGGTGAGAGAGCTACAGGTTTCTCTGTCACACGTTCCACCGCTTTTGTAGATTGAGGTATTGACACAGCATCGTTCAACCAGGCATCGTCCTGCTGAAGCAATGGCTTCTGGTTTTTTGTCAAAGGGAATACAAAACGATTTTTTAGTAACATAATAACCTGCTCCAAGCACAGAGATAACGTTCCAAGCCAATTACACCGATCGTTTACTTACAGCCTCACATCCAGTATAGTCCTATGGCAATGCGCAAACTTTTGTCCAAGGCACGAGCAACAAAAAGGAATGGCTGGTTTGTCATCTTATGTACAAACCAGCCATTCCTTCGTCTAAGGAAGGCAGTCAATAGCGATGGAGCTACTCACTCCCTCTCACCACAAACTAGGCACCAACCTCGTAGACGCGGGTACCCCAGTTGGCGTTAGGAAACTGTCGAGCGACAGGTGGGATGTACTCTGAACCCATCCAGATGTTATTGCTGTTTGGATCAAGTGTGGCCCACGAGTAGTCGCCCCAGCGGCATCCAGGTGGCAGTACTCCAGAGCAGGAGAAACTGTCAAAGTAGGTTCCGTTGCCTGTAGCGGCGACATTGATAGCCCCCGCATTGCTGGTGTGCGTTTCATCTGGCACTACTGCATAGGCGGCACTGGGATTCATGGTCGAACTCGTGATGGAGAAAGCCATCACGACGTTGCCGTCCTTGCTTTGCATGATGGCAGGGTACAGAATGTACGAGCCACTAGCTGCAATATAGCCTTGATGCTTGATCTTTGCATTGACGGTGAGCGAGCCTTTCAGCGACGGCTCGATATCGAACCAGGCTGCTCCATCGCGAGTGATAGTATCACCTTGGACACTAACGGCGGATGACAAGGCACCCATCAAGTTGCCGTTGATGTATTCCACCTGCTGCATGCGGTCGTCATCGGGGTTGAGCACCAGGCTAGGGTCTGGCTGTAGCGCGAGATTAGGCTGCGCATACGGCTCGCTATTGATGACGGTCGGATTGCTCAACGTGGGGAATCCACCAGCCGTGACTGCCGCCTGATTAGTAATTGCGAAGACGCCCAAGCGATGGTCGAAGGAGTTATTCGCCCCATTGACATCAACGGTGAACGAGTGCAGCAGGTACTCGGCAGGAGCTTTGGCATCGTAAGTGATAGCCGGCTGCAACGTCTCGATCAGGATACCCTGGTCGCTGATATTGCTGATCTCTGCGAAGTTCACCAAAGGAGCACCTGCAGCGAGCTGTGACTTCGAGATTGCATAGACCTCAGCTCCGTTGTAGATTTGGCTTGCGGCGATGGGGAACTCGTTGTTGCTGACATAGAGATTGTACTTATCAATACCCAGCAGAGGCTGGTCACCGAAGCAGGGACAGCCACGGCCAGTCGAATCAGTTGTGTCAAATTGATAGTTGCTAATGGTACCGCTCGGGTGGATCACGGCGACATCGAAATGCGACGTAGTACCTGACGGATCGATAGCGAGAATGGTAAAGAAAAAGGTCTTCGTTGCCGTGTCGTACTGGCAACGCGGATCGCTGATGAACTCGTTTGGCGACTCGTTGTATATCACGAAGTCAGGGACCGCACCTGTGAGATCGTTCCCGTGAGTGTCGAAGACTTTGAACGTGACATTGACAGGCTCAAATACGACCTTCTGTGCTCCCAAAAAAGGAGCATTACCGACACACAAACCCTGATCGGGAGGTGTGAGGATGATACTCTGGGTATTCGCGTTGTCAAGGTCGCTGACACCATCGAAGCTTTGCAGCAGTTTGCCCACATTGGAAGTTTTTTTGCTCTGGCTTGCTGCGACAGCACCTGTAGCAGTACCCATAGCCGTCGCGGTGACCGCAGGGGCATTAGACGCACTTGAACTGACTTTGTTATTGACCCCCATGCGATTGACATCAAATTTGTGCTGAGGGGTCGGTTGGCCAGTCGCTGTCGTTGTTTTCAACTGGCTCCAGCTCATGCTGCCCGCTAATGCTGACGTCCCTTTCGTTTGGGTGGAACTGATAGCGTGTACAGCACTTCCGGCGGCATGAGACTGGCCACGGAGCGCAAAGCTGCCGATAAAACCGGCAACGAGTGCAAGAGCAACTAGCACAAAGGCAATACTCTTGCGATTAAAGAATCGACTCATACTAAAAAATACCTCTCCTAAAACGGTTTTTACTTCTGCGCTGCCTGCTCCTGCCTTCAAAGCGTATGCAGCCCCAGAAGCTTTTTCAACACGGTATGATGTGATCCTACTTGCACCCTATCACAAGGTTATGTTGCTCTCGACGAGTGTGCTAAATCAGAATCATATCCTTCCCCATTCACAATTATCAATGATATGTGTTAGGAATGGGTTGAGATATGGTTGAGGAGAGGTGAAGAATTCGCATGTTTAGAGTGTTTTTTCGCGTCAATGTTCGCGGCAAGGTGTATGGAGCGCAACTGGTTGCATAGTATGTGGAAAACGAACCTATAACCCAGAATTATAGCTCAAAAAACAGAAGGGGGGAATTTCGCCGCGAGCGGCGAAATTCCCACTTTCTGTTCTCAATACCTTATAAATGTTAGTCCAGATAGTCTTTCAGCTTGCGGCTGCGGCTGGGGTGGCGCAATTTGCGCAGGGCTTTGGCCTCGATTTGACGAATGCGCTCACGAGTGACGTGAAACTCTTTGCCAACCTCTTCCAGGGTGCGACTGCGGCCATCGTCCAGGCCAAAGCGCAGTTGCAGTACCTTGCGCTCGCGCTCGGTCAAGCTATCGAGCACGTCCTCCACCTGCTCTTTGAGCAGTTGATGGCTGGCTGCATCTGCTGGTGCCAGGGCGGTGTGGTCTTCGATAAAGTCACCGAGGTGGCTATCGTCCTCTTCACCGATGGGGGTCTCCAGGCTCACAGGCTCCTGGCTGACCTTGATGATCTCACGCACTTTCTCCGCGGTGATCTCCATCTGCTCGGCAATCTCTTCGGACGTGGGTTCACGACCGAGGTCTTGCAGCAGACGGCGGCTGATGCGGATCAGGCGATTGATCGTCTCCACCATGTGGACGGGGATACGAATAGTTCGCGCCTGGTCAGCAATGGCACGCGTGATGGCCTGGCGAATCCACCAGGTGGCATACGTGCTGAACTTGAACCCCTTCGTGTAATCGAATTTCTCGACAGCACGAATCAACCCGATATTTCCCTCCTGGATCAAGTCCAACAGGCTCATACCGCGCCCAATATACTTTTTCGCAACACTGACCACCAGGCGCAAGTTCGCTTCAGTCAAACGCCGCTGTGCCTCTTCCCCATCGTCAACCAAACGACGATTGGGAACAGCTTTCACGCGTTCGGCCTTGCCACGCTCCATGCGCAGGGCCAGTCGTACTTCTTCCTCTGCGGAAAGCAGCGGCACCCGCCCGATCTCACGCAAGTACATGCGCACGGGATCGTCAAGGCTACTCTCCAGATCTGCAACTACAATTCCCAGGCCATCATGCAGATCATCCCATTTGGTATTGGCCACATCGTCCATGACATCCTCCGGTCCAGGCTCCCAATCTGCTGGCGGCTCTTTAGTTGGATCCAGGGCGTCCATAGGCTCTTCGTCCTGCAGTTTCGCAAACAGGTCAAATGACTCATGCTCATCCGCTGGTGTCACAAGACTACCACTTGCGGTGGCTTGAGCATGCTGACCTATCGTATCGATATCAAAAACATTGTCCGTACTACTCAATAAGGAGTCTTCAAAAGGTTCAATGCTGAACATGTTTGTCAATGGTTCCGTGCTCACCACACGATCACTGTGTACCCGATCAATCACTTCTTGTTCCCTATTCACCATTATGGCATCCCCCCTCAGAAAACAGGTCTAATGGGATAAACGAATAATAATGATAAATCCCGTTTCCTGATCCAATTTGGTAAAGATGATTCCACTATCTCCACAAAAGCTTATAAGTGGCATACGTCGCCGAGCATCAACTCCACGCGTTACCCTTGCAAATGCGATGCCGAATCAATTGTACGCAACTGTTGCTGGTTTGCTAATAGTTTACGCATAAGTTGTTGCACTGCTGCATCATCACTAGTACTTTTTGCTTCTTGCAAAACATACTGTAGTTCCGTATTCAGTTGTATCAGTCGTGTGCGTTTAAGTCGGGTGGCGCATTGGACGGCTTCTTTCAGCAGTCCCTCTCCATCTATGGGAGACCTCAACTCAACGCTTTTACGCGCCCGCTCCATTGTTGTCAGCAACGCAGAAGGCACTAACTGTTCTAAGGGTTCATGTAAGGAGGAAGAGCCACGTTGGTACATAGAGTTGAGCAAGTGGTACAACTCTCGCGTGTCTGTCCCAGCAAAGTCACCATCATTGATTATACCACAAATATGTGGACTTAGCCCAGGATTTAGCAAGAGTAGCCCAATCAGGTAGTCCTCCCATTGTAGCTTATTCTCCCGCCTCCTGTCAAGCCCCCCCAAACTTTGCCGTTCTTCACGTTTACCGCGCTCTCCAGGCTCTTTCTCCTTGAACCAATCAGGCTCACTTTCGCCATGCTCTCCATCCCGCGCTTGTGGAGAACGAGCATCGAGCGGCGGTGTTCCTCCCCGGCTTACTTGTAGCGTTTGCACTGGTGCCGAAAACTGTGCCACCACACTGTTTGACTTTTGCCCGCGTAGGACACGCTGCAATTCGTCAAACAAGACTCGTTCTTCGATACTAATCATGGTCGAGAGCTTCCGTAGATAGGCATCGCGTTTGATACGGTCAGTAATCATGCCTATCACCGGCAGCAGACGTTTCGCAGCTTCGGCTTTCCCGTTAGGTTCGCGCAAATTGAGTCCCGCTATCTTCGCCATGAAGTAGTAATCAACCAGGGGCAGCGGATGGGATACGGCATACGACCAGGTCGCGAAGTTGTGAATAATCACTTCGTCCGGGTCTTCGCCGGGCGGCAGTTGCAAAACATTGATTTCCGCATCCACCTGCTCTTCCAGCCGAATGATGCCACGCGGCTCAATGCGTTTCCTGCCACCACTACTCGTTGGGGATGGGGCAACTGGCACCGCGACAACCGTTCGGTCAAAGGTTTTTAACGCCTCCTGGATACCGTGTTCGGTAGCCGCTTCTCCAGCAGCATCCGGGTCCAGGGCTAGAGTCACCTGCTTGGTCAATTTTTTTAGTTGTTGAATGTGCTTCTCAGTGATCGCACTGCCGATACAGGCCACCGTTTGTTTTGTCCCATACTGATGGGCAATCACCGCATCGACATACCCCTCAACGATCACCACTTGCTTTGCTTGCTTGATGGCATCTCTTGCCATATCCAGGGCATACAAGACGCTATTCTTCTCGAACAATAGCGTTTGCGGCGAGTTCAGGTACTTGGGTTTGTCGTCGCCAAAGGCTCGACCACCAAAGCCAATCACTCGACCCCGCGTGTCCCGGATGGGAAAGATCAAACGATGCCGAAAGTAATCATAGACCCCACCACCTGTCCCTAATCCCCCATCACGATCACGCGCTAACCCCCCGCTCACCATTTCGCGCTCCGTGTAGCCACGGCTCAACAAGTACCGACTCAGGCTATCCCATTGTTCTGGGGCATAACCAAGTCCAAATGCAACCACAGAATCTGCTGAGATGCCGCGTTCCTGCACATACGTTCGTGCCGCGGAACCTTCTTTCGAGCGCAACAACATTTGATGAAACCACAGCAGCGCATCTTCATTGAGCTTACGCAGACGTTCCCTTGCAGCACTGGTCTCGCGTTCTTCTTCCGGGTTGCGTCCCCCCTCATCTTCAACAGAGACTCCTGCCTTTTCAGCCAGGTAATGCAGGGTTTCGCGGAACTCAAGACCTTGCTGCTTCTGAACAAAGGTGAAGATATCTCCGCCTTCATTGCAGCCAAAACAACGCCACGTCTGTGATTCAGCAAAGACATAGAACGAGGGAGTGCGCTCGTTATGAAAAGGGCAGAGTCCCTTAAAAGACTTTCCCGACTTCGATAGCGCGACTACCAAACCAATTTCTTCTACCACATCAACTTTTGCTTTGATGGTTTCAATAAGTGAAGTCATGCCAAATCCTTAGCAAATGGTTGTGTACAGGTAGCTCAGTTTGTCCTACACCACATATAACGAGTAATATACGAGAAAGTCGCGCTCATCTACACTAACGCACAAAATTGCAGTAACAGCTAATCCATTTGTACTATTTGTTACTACGAACAAACCCAATCTTCGGATACATTCTATTTTTGCCTGCTAGTATTGGACGCTACAAGTCCACCAATCTTCAATGGTGGGATGAGCGAGCCTTCGTGCGTAGGGACAGGGGGACGCGGGGTTGTGGATGCGGGGGCCTTGTGCCTGTCCTGGTCGGGGGTTCTGCACTTCCATCAAGGACAAGCACCAGGCCCCCGCATC
>JBPCJY010000137.1:0-5233 GCA_051004815.1 Ktedonobacteraceae bacterium | reverse complement strand
TGAGGGACCGGGGCGGCAGAAAGGGGTTGCCCCTATCATCGCTGGAGAACGCGCGGCAGAGGTGTCTTTATAGAGTGGGGGCGCTCCTTTGTGGTCGCCTTGGCCATTATTCACAGGCACCGCGATTGGTAGCTCTCACCTTTACATAAGCCCCCACATGGGATATTATATAGATAGTCTATCCAATATATTTAGATATACAGACTATACAATAAATTAGCGGAGGTGTCAAGCTCTCTATGAGTCCTCGTCCGTATCAACTTGGTCAGCGGCAGATGGCTAGTGACCAGACCCGTACACGTATCCTTGCCGCAACGCGTGCTTTGCTCATGGCTCCTGATGGCTATTCTCGTTTCTCCATCGAAACGGTAGCTCGCCAGGCCGATGTGGCTCGCATGACGGTCTACCACCAATTTGGCTCCAAATTAGGGCTGCTCGAAGCGTTATGTGATGCGCTGGCGGCGAGTGGTGGCATGGAACACGTAGCCAGTGCTTTTCGGCAGCCGGAACCGCTCGCTGTTCTGAATCAGTATATCAGGGTATTTGGTCATTTCTGGGACGTGGATCGGCTCGTGATGCGTCGGCTGCGAGCATTAGCTGCGCTTGATCCAGATTTTGAGCAAGTGATACGGACACGAGACGAATGGAGACGGAAGGGGGTACGTGCGATCACGCAGCAGATAGTCGAGAAGCAGATGCCTTCCCTCAGTGAGACCTTCGACGAGACCGTTGATGTTCTCCTTACATTGACCAGCTTTGAGACTTTTGATGCCCTGGCTGGGGCCACTCGCAGCCTGGAGGAAGTCGTGCCGATGGTACAGCACCTTGCTCGTGCGGCAATTGGGTTGACATAACAGAGGCATGCCGCTAACTTCTGGAGGATGGGTCTGGCTTGTGGAGTGACGGAAGATAGGTCGAACATCAATTTGGTATGTTAAGCGCGATGACGCTGAGATAGCACTTCCGCCACCGTCTGTAAAAGTGTCTCCTCCGAAAATGGTTTGGGTAGGTAACGGTCTGCTCCCTGACGCAATCCCCAGGCCAAATCCATTTTAGTGTTTTTGCTGCTCACAATAATGATTGAGAGGGTGTGGTAAGGGTCCATGGAGCGCAGCTTGCGGCAAATGCTGAAGCCACTGGCACCCGGCAAGACAACGTCCAGGAGAAGGCAGTGAGGGCGTTCCTGTAATGCTTTTGCTATGCCCTCATCGCCGTTGACGGCTGTGCTTACAGAATATCCTGCTCTGCGTAAAGCGGTAGACATAAAAAGAGATGATGTTGCGCTATCATCAATAATAAGAACTTTCGGAGTGATGGGCATAGATGCTTCTACTTTCTTCACCGGATTATTTCGTAGAAAATACTGTACCGGTACAATATACAACGATTTGGCGTAACATATCATAGTAGGCTTGATTACATAGGACTACATGGCTATTAGGGTTTCTCAGTAGTCTTTTTTGCCGCCTTCGGCGGCAGGAGAAGGAGAGGAATCTGGGGCTGCGCCCCAGACCCCAGGCAAGGGGTGCAACCCCTTGCATCCCCGCTTATCAATAGATAATAATTCTGGTGATTACCCATAAGTCGGCCAGAGATTCTTCGCTGCGCTCAGAATGACAGACCTTCCAGTTGTCATTCTGAGCGCCGCGAAGAATCTGTCGCGCGCCTTCGACCAGCAGACCCGACTCATGTCACCTTAATGTATGGGTCATCACCAGAATAATTCAATGGTAATTCGCTGCATATCTTGTTATAATGACTGAGACAAGTTCCGATGGATTGGAGAGAATCATGACGCGCCGATTTCAGCAGCGTAGCACGCCGGCGGAAAATCTATGGATTGTCATCCATGCGATACCCTGGCGACTCCTTTTGCTCTTGCCGTTGCTGGTGTTGCTGGCTATTCCCGCTTTTTATTTTGGCACTCATGCCGGATTAAAGATATTTCCTGCCGTCACGGACTATTTTTATACGCTCACCGGGCCTACGCCTACGGCTATTCCTACGCCTTTGCCCGCGTTTCCTACGATGCTGCCGCAAGCTGGTTCTCTTCTCTATACGGTGCAGGCAGCGGATTCTTGTGACGAAATTCTCGCGGTGCAGATGCGTATGGCCGATGCCAATACTATTTTCAGTGATGCTAAACCGGCGACAATTAAAGCTTTGGATGCAGCGATTGGTCAGGATTGCCATGCTTTGCAGCCTGGGATGGTGCTGACGCTTTCGCCGCAATATCCTTTGGTTGCTCTGGGAGGAGAAGTGCTGGTTGTTGATGCGACTGCCGCACAGCAGGTGTTGCCGACGCCAGTGATCAATGTTGCTCATCAGGAGCAACTGGGGATTGATTGTTCCAGTGGTTGCCATCTTACGGTACGTGTTGCGCCGGATGTGCAGGTGTATCTCTTTGTGCAAACGACGTTACAGGTAAAGGTTGGTTCGTGGGTGTGGGCGCAAGCACTGTTGGCACATAAAAATGTCGGTGGTTTTGATACGTATCCTTTTGCGGACGCGACAGCTTCGCTCAATGGCATGTCTTTGCGGGCATGTGATTTGCAGGTGGATAATACGCACGATGACAACTCGCTTTCGTGCAATCAGCTTGTACCCAACACGATTGACGATGATGGTGGCGCGTGGCTCTTTGGCGTAACGGGGTCGAGTTCGCTCGACCATTGGCGATATCCGCTCCATCTGCCCACGGGAACGCGTGTGCTGATCTGGCTGACCGGTAGCACCAATGGCAACCTCAGTTTTCACAAGGGAAATCCAGTGTTTCGCTATGATGAGGCATCACATGTGTATGTGAGGGCGTGAAAAGAAATGGTGCTTATTTATAGATGAGGATTAGCTAATCCATAAGCGATGTAAAGGAGAGAACCGTGACGAATAGGCTTGATAAGACTGCTCAATCGCATGTGATTGATTTACTTGATGGTCGTTTTCATTATTTAAGTTGGGGTGCTGAACGGGCTGAATTGCCGAGCGTGCTGCTACTGCATGGCATTACGAGTTCCGCGCCGAGTTGGGTGCGCGTTGGGCCAGAGCTAGCTGAACGATACCGGGTCTATGCGCTCGATCAACGCGGCCATGGCGATAGTATCAAACCTTCACGAGGCGCATATAGTTTGCGCCATACGGCAGATGACGCTCTCGCGTTTATGGAGGCTTTGGGTCTGGAACATCCTGTGCTGATCGGACATTCGTGGGGTGGTGCTACGGCGATTGTGCTGGCAAGTGGGACGTGGTCGCAGAAGCCAGTACCTACCTTCTCTCATATTATCCTTGAGGACCCGGCACATAACTTTGGACGTGGCGATCCCGAAGCGCGATCTGCTTTCTATACGAAGGACATTGGGCGTCCTCCACATGAATTGCGCCCCGAAATTGCCGCCAGTAGTCCTGGTTGGACGGAGGCGGATATTGAGGGGAAGATTGACGCGCTGCAAAAAGTGACGCACGAGGCGGTAGTCAGTGTCTTTTCCGACGGTGAGCAAGCGGGCGATCTGCTGCCACTGCTTGCCGAAATCGCTGCGCCTACACTCTTGATGCGGGCCGACGCGGCCCTTGGGACAACGATGGATGCCCTGGCATGGCAGAGAGCGCAGCAGTATTTGCCAGCGCATAGTCGTGCTGTCGAGATCAATGGAGCCACGCATAATATTCACCGCAGCAAATTCGCTGAATTTATGCAGGTGGTAAACGATTTTTTGAGGCAGGAGTGATCGCAACGATTGCCAAAAAGGTGTATTTGAGATGTACCATCCAACCAGTCGCGTCCTCGCGGTACTCGAATTGCTACAGTCCAAGCCATTGATCACTGGGCCGGAGTTAGCGGCTGTGCTGGAGGTTGATGTGCGAACGGTGCGTCGCTACATCACGATTCTCCAGGATGTTGGTATTCCTGTTGAGGCAAACATTGGTCGGTATGGAGGGTATCGGCTCCGTCCCGGCTTTAAACTGCCGCCATTGTTGTTTACGGAAGAGGAAGCTACGGCGATCATGCTGGGTTTGCTGGGAACCTCGTGGCTTGAGATAGGGCAGTCGTCAGTGGCGATAGAAGGAGCACTCGCGAAAGTCTCCCGCGTTCTTCCACTGCGTGCGCGAGAACGGCTGAAAGCCATTTCTTCTCATTTGTTCTTCTTTTCGCCGCAACAAGAGGCGCGGCCTGATGTCTCGCTCCTGCTCAATCTCAGCGAGGCGATTGGGCAGCAGCAAAGGCTCGATATGACCTATCTTTCGTTGCGCAACGAGGTCACGCGGCGAAAAGTAGAGCCGTATGGCATTGTGGGGTGGGAAGGACACTGGTATCTTGTGGGGTATTGCTGCTTGCGTCAAGACAATCGTACCTTTCGACTGGATCGCATACAGGAGGTACGAGTACTGGCAGAATCCTTTGTGAAAGCAGAGGATTTTGATTGCCGGGCTTATATGATTGAGCAGTATGCGAAAAAAGCTCCGTCTCGCTGGCAAATTGAAGTCGAGTTTCAAGCGGCGTTGTTTACTGTGCAACAGAAGATTCCCGCGTCCTATGGCTCGCTGACGGATACGCCGACAGGTGTGCTATTTCAGGGTCAGTATGACGACATAGACAGTATGGCACGCTATCTGATGGTACTGAATCTGCCGTTCGTCGTTCATCATCCACCGGAATTGCGTGAAGCACTGCTGCGCCTGGCGGAACAGATGGTGCAGAGTGCGACTGTTTCGCTGGCGGGGTGAATTGTATATACTGAGAAACACATATTCTCAGAAAAGAGGTCATGTACATGTACACATTTACAGGCGAACAACGCGACTTTCTCTTATACGGGACCCGCACGGGTAAACTGGCAACCATACGCAAAGACGGACGCCCGCATGTCGTCCCCATCTGGTTTACGCTGGACGGCGACACTATCGTCTTCATGACAGGAGAACACACCGTAAAAGCGGCAAGTATCCGTCGTGATTCACACGTCTGCCTCTGTGTTGATGATGAAACGCCCCCATATGCCTATAGCATGGTGGAAGGCACTGCCACTCTGAGCGACGATCTCGTCATGTTGCGCCGCTGGGCTACGCTTATCGGGGGTGTGTAACCAGTTACAAAAACATGGTCATACATCCCGTTCCGTAGACATCTCTCCCCTTGACACATAGGTTAAGATAGTGCATACTAGGTTATATGAAAGAGAAACAATTATCCATCAGGTTCCCTGTAGACTTGTTTGCCTTGATTGATACGCAAGCCAAA
>JBPCJY010000136.1:0-62405 GCA_051004815.1 Ktedonobacteraceae bacterium | reverse complement strand
AATATCCGATGACGCATTACCTCTAATTCCACCCAGCGTTGCCGCTCCTGCCAGGAATAATCGTAGCGTGCATGACACGAGGGACACAGAGCCGCCAACCGAGGCTCAGCATTCCAGGGGTCATGGTCCAGATGCGCCGCCGCCAACTTCACTTCGTACACCACGCCCGTCCGTTCCGAAACCACCTCTGTCCCTTGCGCAATGCCACACGACTCACAACACCAGCCAGCCCGTTCTTTACACGCCCACGCCAGGTCATCCCAATTGGCCGGATAGAGCCAGCGATGTTTCATCCTCCACATCACCCCCTTATCCCCTCAACTCGCCTACTGGCTTGCCATGCGGCGCGACCCCCGCTCATACTGCTGTTGCTGAGGACGATAGACGTTCACGCCGACTTTGATTTCATCATAGCCAGGAACCGTCAGCGCGACATTACCGCCCGTCGTGGCAATGATGATGGACTTGCCAGAAGATGACACCCCAAGCTCCTGGTCGAGGTCAACGGTGATGACTAATTGATTGTCCTGAACCTGGAACGACACGTTTTGCATAGACACCCTCCTGTTCTGTGCTATGGGAAGCCAATGGCTTGCCACTAGCACCAACCAACGGCTCTTCTTGAGACCAACACCCCGGACACAGCGTGCCATAGAAGACGTAATCGTGTGTCCGAAGGAGAATTGCACTACAGGTATCGCACGACGTGGACAAGTGTTGTACGAGACGCACAAACCGTTCATGACCTTCTGACCATTCCCGTTGCCGCCGAGCAAGATGCTTTGCCACGAACTCACCCTCCTTGTCAATGGCTGATTGCCATTAGGACGACTCAGCGAACGGCAGATTATTCACCCACCGCTCGACCGATGGCGGCATAGCCAGAGAACACATCACATTCATCCACGTTGTGGCACACGAGATACAGGCCCATTCCGTACCGAGACAATGAGCGCAGCACAGGCAAAACCAGTGTTGACAGCCCTGGCAGTAGTACAGGTGATAGCGTTGTTGCTGACAGGTGTGACACATGCCACGCACACACCAACAAGGAAGCGTACTCATACGATAGTTTTCTCCTTTCTCAACCAATCCCGAACCTTGACTATCAAGGCTCATCTATGGCAATTTCCCATCATTGGGAAACCTCCATGCAAGCCACGCATAAAAATCTGGGTAGAGATGCTCGATCAGGGTTACAGCATGGTTGAGACCTCTCACCTTCTGCGAATGTCGTACACAACGCTCATTGGTCATGTCTGTGATGGTCCACCATGCTGGTTTCGCAGGGTCATTCCAAAGGGTGTAAAAACTGGATGCATGTTGGAATACCAGTTCTTGCAGGGGACAATTCAACACCCATTGCTCTAATCGTTCCACATCCATAGCTTTCTCCTTTCACTTTATATGAAAAACCACTCACCGCCCCAGGAACAGGCCCGCTTCCCTGCCACTTTCTTCATCCCTTCATTCTCACCTCGTCTCTCGCACCACCGAGGCCTGTTCCGAACGCCAAATCCGATCAAATACTGGTCATTGGCAAGCTATTAGCCATCTCCCTTGAGTCACTATCCGCCAGGATACTCTTCACTGGTTGCCAATGTTCCTACGTCCTTCCTCGCTTCACTCGCATCGTTCTCATCTCTGCATGGTTGGGAACCTATCGCCTTCTCCTGGGAGAACACTCATTCCCTCGACTCTCACCTGTGCTTACGCTGGCAGCTTCTCACGTCTTGCCACCCATACAGTCCATAGCTCCTGTCACTTGGCGCGGTTGTAGGATATGGAGGTCGGAACGTACCCGATCGTCTCGTTTGTCCGTTGGTACTGAGATACCTGCTTACTTCGCCTTCACAGGATTTATTCTCGGTCGTGTACCAGGAAATCATCTTGTCCTAAGAATACTTTGAATCCTCTTTTTGCAGAATGACGATTCCATGCCGATACTATGCCGACATTTTGCCAATGTTATGACAGAGTTATCATTCAAAAAGAATGAGAAATACTTGCCATAAATTGTACGTCAATCGAAACAAATTACTGAGTAAATTGTACGTCAATCGAAACAAATTGTCAAGCTAGTCAAGGCAAATGTTCAATGGTATAATCTGAGGGAAGATATTGTAGGGGCAACGAAACAGATTTAGAGAAAAACGATGTTACAACGTATTAGTAGTGATCGGGCATTACTGCCCACAAGTGAGGCTTGCAAAATAACAGGTTTCAGTTCTGCATACATCCAACGTCTCTTGCGCCAGAAGCGTATAGAAGGAGTCAAATTGGGTTCAATCTGGTTAGTCTATGAAGACTCCCTCACATCGTTCGTTGCTCAACCTCGAAAGCGAGGACCGAAAGGCCCTCATAAAAAACTTGAACGAACCCCTTAGACCGTCCATCATGCTTCTACGCTAGAGGACAGATAAGAAGTGGAAAGAAACCAGAGAGCTAAAATCCCCAATGAAATTCTAAGGCACGAGCGTGAAAAAAGAGGGTGGTCACAAAGCAGAGTAGCTGAACTTCTAGGTGCTGATACCAGCATGATTAGCCGATGGGAATGTGGTGATAGAAAACCCGACCCTCTTTATCAAGAAAAACTTTGCAATCTTTTTGGCAAAGACGCTGTAGAACTCAAATTTGTTGACCCACCGCCATCCCTCAGCATAATCTCTACACCGTCTGTACAGAGCTATGAAGATACCAGTGTACTTCAAACCATCGCAGAAACTAATAGAGAAAGCGACACTGCCCTACTTATTCCCCCGTTCCAACTACCCAAGGATATAGATGTACTTGATAGGCTTCTCAGCGTAGTAAAACGGCCCTCTAGTATCGATCAAACTGCCATTGCACATCTTGAAACAATGACCAGGAGCCACTGGCAGCTATACGCATTATTTGAAGACTCTGTTCAGTACCGCTACGATATGCTCTCTAGCCTTTCTGGACACCTACGTACAATCACACGACTCATGGAACATCCATATCCATCACACCTACATGGTAGACTTTCTGCATTAGCTTGTGAGACAACACAGCTTATGGGAGAAATCTTCTTTGATGTAAAAGATAGTGTTACTGCTGAAAGGTACTACAATACTGCTATAGCAGTCGCCAGAGAAACGCAGAATAACCCATTGCTTGCCATTACATTAGGGCGCAAGAGTTTTATCCCGATCTACAGTAACAATGCGGAAAAGGCTCTACCACTTTTTCAGGAAGCGTATAGCAAGCTCACGGATAGCACATCTGACATTATCCGCGCCTGGCTTTCTGCACGAGAGGCCGAAGTGTATGCAAGTATCGGCAAGGCCCATGCTTGCACGAAAGCACTAGAGAGAGCCGAAAGCTATTTTGAAAGAGCGTACCCAGGAGAAGCAACCTCATTTGCTTTTACAGAAGGAGCCATTGAGGTTCATTTCACGCGCATGTTCTTGTTAGGCTATAAAGGCGCGTGTTATACTCGTCTTAGACAGCCGGAAGCAGCCCAGGAAGCGTTGCAAGAAGACCTTGCGACAATGAACCCAGCGCGTACTATTCACAAGACCATTACTCTGGTCGATCTCGCCAGGACATATATACAACAGGGGGAAATAGAAGAGGCATGTACATATGTACACGAAGCACTGGATATCATGATACATCTGAAATCCGCCAGGGTGTTCCAGCGTATTCTCGACTTTCGACACGAATTAGAGAACTGGAAAGATACAGAACATGTCAAGAACCTGGATCAGCAAATCACAACTCTTTCACATATCATAGGGTAAGGTTAGGAAATATAGATGATTGAAGCGTACCAACAAAAACAAGGCATTCTGTATATCATTACCTGCGCTGCTCAATCAGCAGAGCCAATGTATATACAAGACCTTGTGGAACTTGCTCAAACAGCATTATGGGACATTTTTGTAATCGCAACACCACAGGCCACAAAATTTATTGACATGCCACTGCTTGAGAAGCTAACTGGTCATCCCGTCCATACTGAATATAGACATCCAGAAGATGATAAAACTTTGCCAAAAGCCGATGTAATCATTGCGGCACCCACTACCTTCAATACGCTTAACAAATGGGCATTAGGTATCACTGATACGCTCGCAGTTGGTATCTTATGCGAATATACAGGATTAGGTCTACCAATCGTAGCTATTCCATGTGTCCCACAGGAGAGCCTTGCACGTCATTCTGCATTCTGTAAAAGCATCAATTCATTGAAAGAAGAAGGCGTTCATGTGCTTTACGACCCAGAAAAGTATCCCCCTATGAATAACGTTCCCTGGGAAGTAGCCCTTCACACAGTAACCAGCCTACTGAAACAGCAAGAAAAAGAAGGAGTTGCTTGAGATGGTCACGCATGTCGTATTGCTTCAACCCAAATCCGAAACATCAGAGAATGAGATTACAACTGCACTCGATCATGTACGAGCATTACAAGACGCCATTCCAGGCATCGTTGACGTTCAAGCAGGGAAAAACCTAAGCGGCTATAACCAGGGCTATACCTATGGTTTTGTGATGCATTTTGTTGATGCTGAGTACCTGAAAGCATATGCACCTCATCCAGCACATCAAATTGTGAGCCAGGAGCTACTGCATATTTGTCAGAAGATTATTGACTTTGATATTGAGTGAGAGCATTCACAGTGTCCTGTAAAATTTCACCAAGCATTTCTTCTAAATTGAAAGGAATTTAAGGATTAACCCTTAATGGCAAGCAAACTATTTTAAGCTTATTATCCTGACTAACATAACAAACTCCATCACATGCTTTTAAAAAACATTCAATTTGTCTATATCGTATTCCATCAAAGAAGCTGAATGTCACCAGTAAGTAGTTTAGCAATATCAAAGTCGAGTTCCCTAACTATGCTTATCTGCAACTCTATCTTACTTAGCAACCTCAGCATCTCAATGTACTGCTCTTTTGAAAATTGCATTCTAGTGTAGCGAAAAGAGTAGACTTTAAGCCATTGTCTAATTATTTGATATCCAGAAATGGCAAATTCTAGCACCTCTCTGGCAACTGGCTTAATAGAAATAGCCACTTGGCCGTTCTGATCACGCAAATTAATGTATCCTGCCTCTTCATCTATATCATACCTAACTAGATTAAATGGCTCTATAAACAAATCTTCCATTTTTTTGAGGTAATTGGATTTGGACAAATCGATTTCTATTGTCGGCTTTTCCAGGTCAGCGAGTTGCTTCCCCTTTACCGCAATCGATTTAAGCAATTCACCATTAGCCGAAAATGGAATCTTTGGTATCGCACTAGCGACAGAATAAAGAGCCCCTTCAAATGCATCTAGAAAAACATCGGAACACAGAATACCGTAAACATAATATAGAACATCCTCATGGGATATACCGCTCACAACAGCATCCAATCTTTGAAGCAACTCAGGATTGATATTATTGAATGGTTTGGGATCCCAGTTCCGCTTGCGCCAGTACTCGGGAAATTGATTGCAAAAAATATGAGCATCACCCCGCATACAGAGATCATTATCAGGCATAGTCCAGCAAAACGACGCAAAGCGATGTAACTTTTCACCAATGTCTTTAGGTGCAGGAGCAATAGCAATGCCAATAGTTGCTTCATCTTGAAATGCATGTAACACTTCTGGGCGAAGTCGCGTTCCACTACTTACTTTTGAAAATTCACGAAGCAAAGGTTCTAAAAAAAGTGCTGGAAGATTTATTAACGGTCTATAGGCATATGGGCGAATTGATGCTTCGCCTAACCTTATAGCTCGCCCCATTTCTCTTCTAAACGGAAGTGAAAATTTTTGATCTGCCGGAGGTTTGTCTTGACCTAAAAACCACCGTTGCTTTAAATCCGCAACGGAATTTTTCTCATTCGCGATCTCACTACATCGTCTCAATAAAACCCGCTTGTCTGCATGTATAAATAAGCTTGAGGAGCCAAGTTTAACACCTGAATTATGTCTATTGAAAATGTATTTCTCACCTTCTGACGGCTCGTTATTCACAGGATGTAACTGCCAAAAGCTAGAATACATAACGACATCAAACGACTTTGCAGGACGAAAACAGTACGTATCTTCATTTAACGGAACAGGCGTAAACAAGCTGAGGTATGACGCCATATCTCGCTCACGTGTGAGTTCGTTTTGTTTTTCCAGTTTAGTCATAGAAGCAATGGAATGATAAAAAACTTGTGCTTTGTTGATATTACTCTCTGTTTGTCTTAAACCAACAAGAAGGAGTCTTCCTTGTAGTGTGTGAAACAAACTGGAAGCGCGTACACCCGTTCTGCCATCAAGGTCAAGATCCAAAACCCACAATTTGCAAAAATGCTCTACTAACCATTTCCTTGCATATTGATAGGATGGATGCTCAGCAAATGATGACGGAAGAACCAACGTAAAAATGCCAATTGGACTAACTAACAGCTTTTCGCATGTCCATCGTAAGAACTTTATGAACTCATTTCGAAGTTGCTTCTGTGTGTTTTGACGTGTTGTGCGCTGGTCCATAGGAGGCCGAAAATCCTTCAGTAATTCCTCAATAATCATAAAATTCTCGCCAATCGTATGAGGAGAGGTATCCGATGATGGTGGATTCCCTATAACCAACGTGAGAGGAGGCCGAGCTAAATTGCGCGCAATGAATTGTTCCTCATCTATCAAGTTCTGCGGAGCATACTCCTGATCGCGTTCGAGTTCATCACATAACGTATTGGTGAGAATGATCGATGACCTTTGAAATTCATTCGTCAGATTTTCTAGCATCGACAAACGATAATGAGCCAGGGCATATGGAGCAGGCAAAATTTCAAATCCGATGATAATTGCTTGATTCTCTTGACTTTTTGAATACACTAGCAACTGCTCAAGAAAAGTACCAGTGCCGCAGCACGGATCAATCAATTTGTTTCCCGCCCCATAAAGAGACTTTCCAGGAACTTCCTTTTCTACCACAGATTGTGTAATAAGAACTGCAAATTCCACCAATTCTCTGGGAGTATAAAACGCTCCATAATCAAAGCGAGTCTTTGGGTCGAAAATGGAAAGGAAATTCTCGTAGAGAATATGGTAATCAGGATTCATTCTCTGGCTGTCTTCCAATTCAATATGTGCCAACAAGAGACGACAATCGCTATACCATACCCCGAGCCTGCTTAAAGATTGCAGCTCTGAACCGAGCATTTCTATTAAAGCCCGAAACGGTCGAAGAGATTCACTCTGCTCATTATTCACAGTGTTTGACCAGTATTGCTGCATCTTGAAATCACGATCTTTAGGTGTGTCATTTTCTCCAACCATTACTCGATGAGCATAAAGTAAGCCAAACACTAACACTTGTGCCACAAAATCGGCGAAAGCTTTTGGAGTACGAAGTATTGGATCGTGATGGCTCTCCAAAATAGTTTTCAGTTTATGAAGCACCTCTATAGTTTCGTTTTCCGAAGCATCTAATCCTGACCCAGACGGACAATCAGCAAGTTCTTCAATATTTTTGGATAATTCGACTGCTCGCAAAGCCATCTCTTTGATAAGTTGTAATTCTGAACATCTTCTAAAACCTTCATTTTGGAAAAATGATCTGAATCTGGCTTCAAGAAGTGGATTTGGCTGGAGATCACCCCAAGTGGAGGCAAATATAGGCTTATTCACAAGAGAAATTTGCTCTGGATCGGACGTTTTGGGGTCAAAAAAGACAAAATCTATGCCATCCGTAAGAATGACATTATGGCCCAGCCTAAGATATTTGTCTACCTGTTCTTGATGTGTGTTAATGGCTATAGTATCATTAGGATTAAGGCCTTTTGCTTCTGCATAGCCGTAAATGCCAAAAGTCGCAGAATTGTGAAAACGCCAATCCGGTCGGCCGGCTTTCGCTTGAAGCTTAGGTTCAAATACGAGTTCTATCTCAGGATCGATCAGCCGAGCTATCTTTCTTAAAAAATCATCTAGTCGAGGACGATAGGAGAGCTCCGGAGTAAATGCACCTGTAATGCGAGCTTGATTTACCTCTTTTTGGAGTTCCGATAAATATTGCTTGGCTATTGTTTCAAAACTCATACAAGTTGTTGATCCTTCAATTTACTTTCATGACAAATCAGTATTTGTTTGCCTAACACTTCAGCAAGCAATGGTGGTACAGCGTTCCCTATCTGCCTTGCAATATCAACTTTATTGCCCGAAAATACAAAATCTATCGGGAACGTTTGCAGTAAAGCCCCTTCGCGTAATGATATACTTCTAACTTGTTCCGGATGACCAAACTGTCCTCTAGTGAAACTATCGAATTTGGCAGTGATTGTTGGCGCAACATCATTCCATGCCATCCGTCCATAAACGTTTCTGTGTCCGATACGGGAAGAACTGACACGATGGCAATCTGCAAGCAGTTCTTCGGGCAGCAGATCTCTACCTTGACCTGGCTGAAGAGCCAGAAGCCGCCTCTTGTTCATTTCAGAAAGTTTGTCCGATCTATGATGAAGAATATCTAGGTGATCACTTCCGTCTCCAGGCGGTGGAGGTAAATGTCCAATAATATGTTGTACAGTAACTCTTTGACCTACAGGCGTTGTTACGGGAGGAAACCAGAACGAAGGAAAACTCCCATCGTTTCTCTCTCCGATAATAAAAACTCTTTTTCTTCTTTGAGGCACACCATAATCCTGTGCATCCAGTGTTCTCTGATGAAGCCAGTAACCAGCTTTGACAGCCCTATCAAGAGATTCTTTAAACAAGATTTTGCCACGTTTCCCCATGATTCCCGGCACGTTCTCCATAAGAAAATAGCGAGGAAGGAGTTCTTCAACCAACTCTATAAATTTAGGAACCAGATTATTGCGAATATCTTCGTCCACACCTATACGTTGTACTGAAAATCCCTGACATGGGGGTCCCCCAACAAGAATAAATAAATCGCCTCTTCTCAATCCCACTTTTTCAAGTAAGACACCATTTAACATGCTGTCTATATTCGCAAGATATGCCTCATGTTGAAAATATTTGGGGTTAGAACGTTGAGTTTGAATACATTTTGTGTCATTATCAAAACTCAACAATATATGATAACCAGCTTTTAGAAGACCAAGAGAAAGACCGCCCGCACCAGAAAAGCTATCAATACATGTGTATGTCATTTTTGTTCTCGCGTTGATTTTACACCTGCAATCACACTGGAATATGAACTGCTGACTGGTGAAGTAATTGACCTGATGCATGTCTCCTCCGCTTCCTCATCAGGTGGAGATGCGAGCAGTTCCACGAGAGTATTTACAGCTAAAGCACAAGAAAACTTCGGGGGAACAGCTTCACCAATTTGTTTGAAAATTGAATCGAATGATCCAAAGAATTCAAAGCCTGTCGGAAAACTTTGCAGTAAAGCAGTTTCTCGCATGGTCAATCCGCGATTTTGTTGAGGATGAACGTACCTTCCACTCGCTGGATTGCGAGCGTAATGCGTAATCGTAATCGCTGGTTTATCCCAATATAATCTGCCATAAACATCAGAAAACCCCTTTATTTTGTCTAGGCATTTTGGTCCCACTCCCTTTGGACGACTACCACCATTTTCCGGAACGGCACAAATTGTTTCAATAGTACTTGCTCGATGCGTTGCAGATCTATGAAACTTGTCTTCCTGACATATTTGTCCAGGCAACACTGAAGGAAGATGACCTATTGCCTGTCTAACGGTGACATAAAGTGCAGGGTCTTCTATCAGTGGCTCTGGTAAATAGAAGTTTTTCCTCGTAGCAACTATGACCGCACGAAATCGCTCCTGAGGAACGCCAAACGACGCCGCATTGTAGATAGATTGCCTAACAACATATCCTGCCTTAGTCAGAATACGCTTAGCCTCTTGAAAATAACTCCAATATTTCTCCGATAAAATTTCTGGAACATTTTCCATTATCACACATTCGGGGTTTAATTGAATAGCCAAAGACGTGAAGGCAGCAACCAAGTCATTTCGCTCATCTTCTTTAGCCCAATTCTTCTTTCTGTGGGAACTAAACCCTTGACATGGTGCGCATCCAATGACGATCAAAGGTCTTCGTTGATCATAACCATTCAATTGAGTTAAAAACTTCTGTAGCATTGTTTTATCACTTGCAAGCAATCTTATATCTGCAAGAATTCCTGGTGCATTAAAGTTACGCTGATAAGTTTCTAACGCTTCCGGATCGATATCACATCCACCGATTAGTTTGAAGAAAGGAAATACTTTAGACAGTGCTGCGAATCCAAGAGACATACCTCCACCTCCACTAAAAAAATCTATCACTTGAAATGGTGCTTTTTCAGTAGTTTTTGTTTGATCCGCAGCGTCCCATTTGGTCAGCTGATTGTGTGTCAGTTCAGTAAGTTTACGTTTGTACTTTCTCAAATCGATATGCTCACGTCTTCCATGAATCATATTAAGATACACATTTCCCATGAGATCGAAGATATCGTCGCCCCCTTGCGCAATCATAGCTTAGATTTCCTTTCCTCTATAATCGATTCCTCTATCAACCGAATGCAGCTATCAAGGTGATCTTTTATTTCGTTTCCCCAGATACGCAAAACTTTCCAGCCATTTCGCTGCAATTCTTGCGTTACCTGTTTGTCTCTTTCTATATTACGCTCAATCTTTGGAAACCAAAAATCGCGATTTGATTTAATGTCATGTTTTCTGTGCTCCCAATCAAACCCATGCCAAAATTCGCTGTCGCAGAAAATTGCAATCTTTGGTCCCAGTAAGACGATATCAGGTTTTCCAACAAGTTTAGCGTAATGAACTCTGTACCTATATCCCTTTCTCCAAAGTGCTTTCCGGAGCTTTTGCTCAATGATACTGTTTTTTGACTTCACAGCTCGCATTGTTTTTCTCCGTTGTTCCTGACTTATCCTATCCATAGGTGCCTCGTTCACTGTCTTTGAAATATGTCCAAGGGTCCCAACAAAAAATTTCATGCCAGCATAGTCGCCAATGCAGCGAGCAATAATTAGTAGCGAGTCAATTTTATAACATTGCAATATCCATAATATTCCACTGATTCTCATGATATCAGCGTCTGCGCCTCAATTGCAAGCAGACCGCTCGCTAATCATCCAAACATCTTATGGACTGCTTCCCGCATCATAAAATAAACGATGTCATCACCAAAGTTTTCTTCTTCTGAAAAAGACTTCCAAAAATTTAAAACCAGAATCTAATTTTGTAAATCAACAACCTAGGTAATGCCATACCGAATGTGGTTCTCCCTCATCTTCCGTGCTAAGTCCATGTGTAGGTAAAGAGCGGTACGTATCGATTGGCTCCCGCAGTGAGTTGGTAAATGGCGTTCTCAAGCGTTACGTCTCATTGCACGGAAGATGGCGAAGAACCAAATGACTTGACGGACTCACCTCAAATAATGTCAAATTACTACTGGCAAAAAGGCTTCATACAGACGAACAACAATAATCTAAAATAGACATGCTTCATTCATCCAGGGAATTAGCAAGCTGATGTACCTATCCCCACACGTCCGAAAAGAGGCACTTAGGTAACTCGAATTTCTCAATTGTTTAAGGTCAACTGAGTTTCTAGGAAGAGCCGACCATAAATGTACCCTTCGATAAGAATACATTACAAGACAACGCAACCGTTGACAGGCTCAACCAGTTCACTTATGATAGAGCGAAGACCTAGGTATGACAGTAACGATATTTTCACTATGGTCAACAAGAAAGGAAGATGAAATGCGAGCAGATCGAGACATTCCACCTGAAGATATGGATTATGCCGCACAACTCCTGGAAATTGCACAGCAAGAACTTGATGAGTTGGAAACAGATAATACGACCTCAGTAGCGGCTGTGGTTCTTCATGCCTTGATTGAGATGTTTGAAGATGCCGCCAATGGCTATATTACTCTATCGGGGTTACCAGTTGCCATCCAGCAAGGATTAGAAAATGAGCAACTCATCACGCCACCACAAAAGCAATTGATTGGACTGGATGATGAAACAGAACAGTAACGCCAGATTCTTTACCGTCGCTACCTACGAATGATTGAACAGCGAGAACTCAGCGAGGTCTAAGAGTAGGTAAGCCTAAAGGCTAATCTCAAGAAAAAAATGAACAGGTGATAAAATGGCAGGAAAATATACCGAATTTGAAAAATACGCAAGTGGTGTGCGCATTATACTTCTACCAGAAGCGCGAGGGGATGTACAAGAAATTGCGGCTGCCGATCTGGATGCAGACAGCAAGCTTGGGGAGGTTATCTAATGGCAATTGGGGAATGGTTGGTCATGGGTACGCCCAGAAGACATTGGTGCGTTAACCAATGCTCCCATTCTTTCGGATGATATTGAGTATGACGATCACGGAGACGTGATCAGTGTCGGCGCAGTATTCTAGTATCCTCACTATGACGTTTCTGATCCCGTTGCTCAATTGCTGACAGGTGGCTATGTCGATTTTGTGCGCGTAGAGTAAATCCGTTTCCATACTTCACCGAGAAAAGTCATGATTAAGTTCCTTTTTCAGTTAGCTATTATTCGTCATCACAGATGATAAAATAGTACAGCAACGACTACAGCAACCTCCACAACTTTTGGCGATACATGACCAACAACAATAAACAAATTCGAGGCATTTTAAGCGTGAAAAGGACGAAAATGGACAGTGACAAACAAGCTCATTCGCATCTGTCCCTTGGCACCCTTCATTTTTGAAAAAGGTGTAAAGCCGCTTGAGAAGTAGCTTTACACCTTTTCTTTAAATCTCTTGCCCCACCTTTGGATGTACACCTTGTATCCTACCGTCAAAAATGCACTTAAGGGCCTATACACGAGTAATGGGTAGCAAAAAAAGCGGACTTCCATCGTCTATAGAGTGGATGGAGTGGCTAACCTTCCACGTTCAAGCGTCTGAGGTGCATACCTCATTTCCCTGTCGGAACAGGTTCGCGTTTTTTCTGTCAGTTCACTTCATCTTGAATCTGCGATCGTCGTCTTTTGGAGAGACGATAGAAGGCATCAGTGTCAGCAGACCAGATGCTGACTCAGATCTTCCTTCGATCAATTAGTGGGAAATCAGTCCTTTCGTTGAGAAGAGAAAAGGAGGCTTGCACAGTTATGTCCGATCATAATCATACCGGTTACATTTGGAACAATGTCGCCAGCGGTGCGAACAGGCGGCACGGACCAGGTGCCAACTACAATGTCATCGACACCCTCCCGGCAGGAGCATCGCTCATCGTCCTCTGTTATTCCCATGGCCAAAGCGAGACATTCACGGCCCCGAATGGACAGACGTATACGAGTGACATCTGGGACTTCGTCGTCACCAGCGACCAGGATCGTGGCGGGTACGTGGCCGACGTCTTCGTGGACACAGGCGGCGACACCGCCCAACAACTCGGGGCGCAAGGCACATGCGACGCCCTTCGGCAGCATTTGGCAAACCCCTAAAACGCCAATCCACTGCCTGGCTAACAAGGCCCTGGTGGTTAAGGACGACGACGGCCAGAGCTGGCGCGTCGCCTTAACCGCCGCCTCACCAATTTATAAAAAAGGTGTAAAGCGGCTCGCGTGGCTGCTTTACATCTTTCTTTTTCGCGCTTTGTGATGAACCGATGATCTTTTTCGTTATATGATGATAGGACATGGTTTTCTTATCATGCAATCCTCTTGCGGAAGTGGCATCGCTCGTGGGCAACCATGTGAACATCTAGAGCAGAAGGAGAATGAACTATGCTCATTGTCGTTTCGAACTTAGGTTGGCTCTCGTGGATCATCTTTGGGGCACTGGCGGGCTGGGTTGCCAGCTTGTTTGCCGGTAACTCTTCCCGGATGGGTTGCCTGGGCAATATCATTGTTGGCATTATCGGAGCGTTCCTCGGCGGTTGGATCTATTCGTTGATTACCGGTCAACCGCTGGTGATCGGTTGGAATTGGACGGCATTTATTGTGGCCGTGCTGGGAGCGATTGTGTTTCTCGCCGTCCTCAACCTGTTTTTCGGTCACCGGACAAATTAGTATCATAGAATAGCACTCAAGCACGTCACAGTGCGCACTTAGAACATGGTGAAAAGCTGAGATTTCAGCTATGCTAGCCATGAGAGGTTCGTAAAGGCTTCTTGAATAATGCTGCAAGGGGCATATATACGTGTTGAAAACGATCTTAAAACATTGGCTGCTCATAGCTGTCATCATTACTGGCTTCTCTGGACTGCTCGAAGCAACCGTCCAGCAGGTTATTCGAGAGTCCGCCGATGATCCCCAAATCCAAATGGCTGAAGATACTGCCGCGGCACTTACAGATGGACAGCAGGTGCAAAATGTCGTGCCAGCAGAGAAGGTTGATATCGCCAAAAGCCTGGCTACCTATATCATCGTCTTTGATGCGAACGGGAAAGCTATTGCCTCATCAGCCCAATTAGATGGTCAAATCCCCACACTTCCTGTTGGCGTGTTTGACTATGTAAAGCATAATCACGAGGATAGAATTACCTGGCAACCGCAAACGGGTGTACGTAGTGCCATCGTTGTAACACAATTTCAAAGCTCCAACTCAGGTTTTGTCCTGGTAGGCAGATCTCTGCGTGAAGTTGAAATACGGGAAGATGACATCTTGCAAATTATCCTTGTCGGCTGGGTTGCCATACTCCTCGGTTCCCTCCTGGCAACAGCAGTCATCTTCACGATACTGCGGAATCCCTTACGCTAGCTCATCTGACTCAGTCGGCTGGCTTTCTGCTCTCTGTTCAGGTGCCTCTAGCCGTGGGAGGTAAAAACTAAAGACGGAACCCTCGCCGGGGATACTCTGCTCCAGCCAAAGCTTGCCGCCCATCGCTTCGATATAACGGCGACAAATATAGAGTCCCAGGCCCGAGCCACGCACGGTCGTTGTCAACGAACGAGGGGCACGCACAAATTTTTCAAAGATTCTCTGCTGATCCGCGAGGGAGACGCCTTCGCCTTCGTCATAGATATGGCAGACGACGACGGGCATGTTAGGCTTGCTTTCGGCATCGGCCATTTCATCGGGCAGGTTCACTTTGGCAAGTACCGTGGCTACCGTGATGACCTCAATGCGCCCATCAGGAGGCGAGTATTTCGCGGCGTTATCGAGCAGATTGGAGAGCACCTGACGCACACGCAAAGCATCGCCATTCACCAATAGTTCGGATGAAACCTGGGCCACAATCTTCTGCTCAATATTGACGCTCAGCATATTGATCGCTACTTCTATCACCTCTTTCATCGGTACCGGACCAAACTGTAGGTCCAGCTTCTTGTCCACTACCCCTATTTTCGCGGCCTCGGTCATGCTCGATACCAGGTCCGTCAATTGTTGTGCGGCCCCATTGATCTTTGTGGCTAGACGGAGGACCTGCTGTGGGTTAATGCGGTTACTCTGTCGCTTGAGCAGTGAAGAATAGCCGTTGATAGCTGTGAGGGGGGTGCGTAGCTCGTGCGAGGCTGTCACCAGGAATTCGTCTTTGAGCTTGTCAAGCTGTTGTTGCTCCGCATAGGCTTCCTGAACTTCTTCAAAGAGCTGCGCGTTGCGAATCGCGCTGGCGGCTTGCGCACTGAGTGCCAGCAACATGCCAATCTCGGCAGGGCGGAAGTTGCGCATCTGCTCCGGTGTATGCACACCCAGGATGCCAATCAGTTCCGACTGGTATAAGACAGGCATCATCAGCATTCTTTTAATGCCTGTCTCTAACAGAAAGATCGCTGCCCACTCTTCGCTCATCCGGGCAAGTTCCTCGGCCATCGGTTGATCAAGGTAGAAAAAGCTGGTATTGACCAGCTTTTCCAGGGTAGTCCCTTTGAAAGGAATACGTATGCGTTTAAAGAGTTCGTCATGGTTCTCTTCAGTGAGGATGACGGGTGCATCGGGTTCGTCCACGTTCCGGCGGGGCCTGCTTGGTTCGTAGGCTACCTGGGCAATCAGTTGTGACTGGTCGAGCGTGAGTTGGAAGAAAATGCTCATCTCTGCCTGTGCCAGTTGTGCCGCCGATTCGACAAACTTGTGCATGATTTCCGTCACATTAAGCTCGGTGCTGATACTGATTGTTTGCAGTGCGCTATTCATCGCCGCCAGGAGGTGCTCGCGCTTCTTCGCCTCGCGTAAGGATTTATGTGAATGTTCGTAGAGATTTGCATTCTCAATGCTGACCGTGATGAGCTGCACCATGGTTTCTAAAACTTGTATCTCTTCGGGCTGGCTGTATGCGTTCGGATGCGTACTGGTGAGGCAAAGGGAGCCAATGACGCGGTTAAACATCTTCATTGGCAGGAATATAAAGGACTCCGCTTGTGTCTGGTCGCCCCACGCTCCTTGGAGAAGTTCGTCGTAGGTAGCCGGCTCACGGTGGACAGGAGATAGGACGAGCGTCTGCTTCTCCTCCTGGGCCACTTTCCACCATACCGGGCGGTCAGCAGGGTCTATGATGTGTGGGTGTGATGCCAAATCCTCTGTTTGCTGCTCATGTTCGATAGCAAAGACGTCATAAATCTTTCTTGTATCGCGGTCGTACAAGGTAATCAGCATCGATGAGAAATCGACGACGTTGGAGACAAATTGATGCATCGTCTCAACCAGGGTAGCTAACTGTACTGTTGTAGGAAAAGCGGTACTGATCTTTTGCAGTTGTTGCAGGTATTCGCTAGAGCGGCGTTGTCGGCGGCGCAGTTGGTCATTTTGCAGGTAGAGGGCGATCCGGTCAGTAAAATCGCGTGCCTCTGCTCTATGCTTTTGTTGAAATACCACGCCGGGTACCGTCTGGTAAAGAATGACGATGCCCCAGATATGTGGCGAAGTTGTTTTATTGTTGCACGTTTCGTCAAGGAGCATGGGTGCCTGAATCGGTGCAACGAGATACCATGTTGGTACTACATCGACCTTTAAGGAAGCTTGCGACCCACCGATATAGAAAAAGGAGAGATAATCGTCATGGCGCATGATATGCGTCTCGTTTTTGTGCCAGACATAGCCAATAAGGTCTTTACCGATGGGATAGGTGGCACCTTGGGGGAAAAGGTCAGATTGTTGGGGCGTGATCTCTTCAACATCAGCCAGTGCAACTGCCTGACTGGGACGTTTCAAACGTCCAATAGCAGAGGCAGAAGCGTCCGCTAAAGGGATAGTGATAGGCCGGATGGGTAGCGTAGTACTTTCTGTGTTTGTACTGCTACCATTATGCATCTGGTTAGAACGGGTACGGAGATGGAGGCGTATCTCCATCTGATCTATGAGTTCATTGTGCAAGGCAATGCAGGCACCGGTCGCGCCAAATTGTGCTAACATTTGTGCTAACAGCCGCTTCAGCAATAGCGTCGTCTGAACCTCTTCTGGCTGTAAATCTGGCTCTCCCCAAATGGCAGTAGACATGAATGTATTTCTCCTCACTTCACTGGTAGAACGGGCGGGCAAGCCTCGCTCCTACGAGAAGCGCAGGGAATATCGTCAATAATGAAGGTGGACAATTCCTACAAATACTCATACAGGGTAGCATATCACACGTTTCTGCTATATTCAACTCTCGTGGAAGAGGTTTTCGTATTTGACAACGAACACTTTGCAGGGCTATGATGCTGTTACAAAGAATTTTTACGCTTTGCACAGCGGAGGAGCAGTAGTACATGACAGATTCCACAGTTAGTAACGGCACTGTGTTTCATACCCATCGTTTAAGTAATGGACTGCAAATTGTTGGTCAGCCCATGCCAGATTTCGAGTCGGTGGCCGTATCCTATTACGTGCATACCGGGTCGCGGGATGAGTACGATCCCGGCATAGCGGGCGTCTCCCATTTTTTAGAGCATATGGTTTTCAAAGGCACCAAAACGCTGGATTGGCAGGAGATCACACTAGAATTTAATAAGATTGGCGCGGAACTCAACGCCTTCACCTCGCACGAAGCTACCGTGTACTATGCGCGGGTACTCGGCGAGTACCTGGATCGGGCGGTTGGCCTTTTGAGCGATATGATGTATCCACGGCTGGCTGAGAGTGATTTTGAAACAGAGAAAGAGGTAATTGTCAACGAGATTGCCCGTTCAGAGGATCAGCCATATAACTCTACCTACCGCCGTATGGTAAAGACGTATTTTGGTGACCATCCTCTTGGCCATGACGTACTCGGTACACCCGAAAGCATTCGTAACATGCATGCCGAGCAGATGCGTACCTACTGGAATCGTCGCTACGCGGCGAATAATATGATCTTTTCGGTGGCTGGCAATTTCGATTGGCCGCACATCATTAACGTGATCGAGCAGCACTGCAACAACTGGCGTACTGGGGACGCCTCGCGCCATGTAGAACACTATGAGCCAACGAAATCGGTCAACGATATCGTAGTTGATAAGAAGCTCAAACAGCAGATTATGATACTCGCCATGCCATCGGTGGATGTCAAGGACCCCGATTATTATGCCGCCGTGCTTGGCAGCAGCATCCTGGGCGATGGCGATGGTTCGCGGCTGTACTGGAACATCTACCAGAAAGGGTTGGCGGAGTCCGCCAGTGCCAGCATCTGGGCGATGGAAGGGACGGGCATTCTGATGATGCAGGCTAATTCTACGCCGGAAGAGGCACCACGCGTCCTCAAAATGCTGCGTGCCGAACTGGATAGCCTCTTGAACGAGGGCGTCTACGAGGACGAAGTGCGCCGTGCCAAAGATAAATGGATCAGCGGCGTCGTGCTGAGCAGCGAGTCAACCTTCTCGCGCATGTTCTCACTCGCCACCGATTGGGTGACCGAAGGCCGCCTGGTCACAGTCGATGAAGAGGTAGAGCGCATCGAAAAGATTACGTCGGCTGATATCATTCGCGCCTTGAAACGCTTCCCCATCCGCGAAAAACAGGTATTGACCGCCCTTGGCCCATTGAGCGAAGCTGAACTGTTGGCATAATCCCAAGAGAGAAGCGAATAGTATGCGCTTCTCTCTTAGGTTAGGATGCTAGCAAGCTCAACCACATTGACACTTATGCTATATTATTTTCTATGCCAATGTAGCTCAGTGGTTTTGTAAACCGCCATGGCAAAGCAAGTTAGCCCTCGTACCGCGCCACCCATAAAGTGGCCTTGTTTCTAGGTGCTGTGGGAGATTGCATGGTAAACCGCCACTGCCAGAAGTATGTTACACGAGCATTTAGTGTATCAAGAGCAGCAAAAAGCCGACGAGGGGACTTGAACCCCTAACCTGATGCTTACAAAGCAACTGCTCTGCCATTGAGCTACATCGGCATGAAAGCAGTATACCACAGGAGGTCAAGGATGCCAAGAGTCCGTATACCGGATGATGAAGATTGGAGAGAGCAACGTCCTGGGGAGTCAAGGGCCGAATACCTGTCGAGGTATCAAAAGGCGTACCACAACAACGTGTGGTATCCTGCACACAGAAAGGAGAGGAAGCAACAGGTCAATGAGAGAAGAAGGGCCTTATTTGATTGGTATCGCAACTACAAGGCAACGCAAAAGTGCGCGAGATGCCCTGAATGGCGTCCAGAGTGCTTACAGTTCCACCATGTAGATAGCAAGCTCAAGGCATTCGATGTTTCTCAAGCTGTGCGTCGAGGCATTTCTATTGAGAGACTCAAGGATGAGATTGGGAAGTGCATTATCCTGTGCGCGAATTGTCATGCAGTCGAGGAGCAAAACAGAAGAAAGAAGTGGTTCTTCTGAAGCTGAGGCGTTCTTGTCTGATCTTTTGATCGTCCAGGCCTGAATCGCCCACGAAGCGCACGCGCCGCTTGGCACAGACAGCATGGGTGGTGCGAATGGCGCGGTAGATCTCAGTTCTGCTGAGGAAATCGAGCGTGTAGGAAAACCAGTTGGCGTAGCTGATGGCGGGTATCTATTTGTGGCGTGAAGCAAGAATGGCACCAATCACTCGTTTCCGTATGGTATGATTAGACCATGAAATGTAGTACCATCTTTCTTTTCTATAGATGAAAGGGTGGCTGAAATGACAATGACATCCGACAGGTTTGTGGTGGTCACCCCGGCCAATCATGTTCCAGGCCCGAAGCAAGGACAATGGACATATGCTCACTATGCCGCCTTACCAGACGACGGGTACCACTACGAAATTGTGAATGGAGTGCTTTTTATGACACCTGCGCCCAATCCCGCCCACCAGCAAGTGGCGGGAGAAATATTCTCCTACTTGCGCAATCACGTCAAGCAGTTCAATCTTGGGCGTGTGTTTATGGCTCCCATTGACGTTGAAATCGCTCCTGGCGACGTGTTTCAGCCGGATGTTCT
Organism: Ktedonobacteraceae bacterium; assembly: GCA_051004815.1. Classification (GTDB taxonomy): domain Bacteria; phylum Chloroflexota; class Ktedonobacteria; order Ktedonobacterales; family Ktedonobacteraceae; genus JBBQXY01. The sequence continues at coordinate 42,160 of JBPCJY010000136.1, read as the reverse complement.
GCTTTTATTAGAGGCCCATCTGCATAAAGTAAAGGCTTCACGTATTATTGGTACACCCGATCTCGTTGTTGAGGTCGCTTCACCCGGCACCGCAACCCATGATCGCCGCGAAAAATATGATGCCTACGCCAACTCAGGTGTTCCCGAATACTGGATCACCGATCCTATCGCGCATACCGTGGAGGTATTTTTACTGGAAGCCGGCAAGTATTATTCACAGGGTGTTTTTCGTGGCAAAGCAATACTACCATCAAAAATATTGCCAGGGTTCGATGTACCTGTTGAACTGTTTTTTTTGTGAGTCTGGCAAATTCACTATCCGAAAAGGAAAAGGAAGTCATACTGTCTGGAAGCATCCAGCACTTCCAGGCTATGGCATAAAATAAAGATAATATATGAGGATTCTGGTTGGCATTCTTGGCGTCATCATTATTTTCGGTATTTTGCAAGACGCCTTTGAAACTGTTATCTTGCCGCGTCGTGTTTCACGAGCCATTCGCTTGGCCCGCCTGTTCTACCAGTCTACCTGGTTTGTGTGGTCAATGGGGGGGCGTAAACTACGCTCGCTGAACCGCAAGGAATACTATCTCAGCTTATTTGGCCCACTTTCACTGATTATCCTGTTGGTGGTATGGGCCGTGCTTCTGGTTGTTGGTTTCGCCCTGCTCCAATGGGGATTTGGCTCGTCCGTGGAGGCACCGGAGAGGGTAGTGAACTTCGGCACGGACTTGTATATGAGCGGCACCACATTTTTCACGTTAGGTCTGGGGGATGTGCGGCCTCTTTCTACGCTGGCGCGTATCCTGACCGTCGCGGAAGCAGGCACGGGATTCGGTTTCCTCGCGCTCGTTATTAGCTACCTGCCGGTCATTTATCAATCTTTTTCACGACGTGAGGCAGGCATCTCTTTGCTTGATGCGCACGCTGGTTCGCCGCCGAGCGCGGGTGAGCTATTGCGCCGCCATCGTCGCGTACAGGATAAAGGCGAGTTGGTCGAACACCTGCATGATTGGGAACGTTGGTGCGCGGATTTGTTGGAAAGCCATCTCTCCTACCAGGTGTTGATGTACTACCGTTCTCAGCATGAACATCAATCGTGGTTGGCAACGCTAACCACGATCCTGGATGTTTGCGCCTTGATTATTGTGAGTATGGAAGGCTCTACTGCTCAATCGGCATGGTTTACCTTTGCTATTGCACGTCATGCCGCCGTTGACCTCGCCCAGATATTTAAGCATCATGTTCCTACTGCTCCAATGGATCGTCTTTCGTCTGCTGATTTTGTTCGCTTGCGTGAGTTTCTGGCCTCGTCAGGCATTACTCTCAATGATGGAGAGAAAGCTGAGCATAAACTCACCAAGCTTCGCGGTATGTACGAACCCTATGTCAACGCGCTCTCTCAACACCTACAGATGCCTCTGCCCGATTGGCACAGCCAAGACGGAGCTGTGGATGACTGGCAAACCAGCGTATGGGGCCATGTGGAAACGATCGTATAAGGACGCATGCAAGCTCCTCTACGGGAGTTCCCAGCTTACAGCCAGTTGTGTCCATTGTTTCTGAATAACCATTTCGTTGGCGGCAGGTGTATAGGCAACAGCGCGTGGGTAGGCTTTAATATGCAGGTGTTCTTCGGTGGGATGACCGGCGGCATTCCAGGCGGATACCAGTTCGATGAGGCGAGATGCGAGCGATTCGTCCGGGCCAAAACTTTTCACATATACCTCGAAAGGGGTTGTCGGCAACGTATTCTCTTCGCTTGTGAATTGTGCGAGGGGACGTGTGAGGACGCAGATACCGCTATCGCCCAGCAAACCAAAAGAACTAGTGAATTTGCTAGTCGTGAAAAGTTGAAGGAACAGAGGAATGATGCCTTGCTCGACTAACGATATATCGAAGATTACCTGGCAATAATCAGCTTCATGCAACGCCAACCACATATGGAGTCCGAAGAATAATTCACGCGGCATTACTTTCACACCGGTCGCTCTATCGCGGCCAGGGCCTGTTAACCACTGGTATACGGTATCGGTATCCAGGAAACGGTGCTCTCTCAGCCATAGAAAGAGGAGAGGTTCAGGGCCTAGTTGTACGCGGAAGGTTGGCTCGGCAAAAGCTCCGCGCAGCATCATGAAGCCGCATGCTCGCACCGAGACACTGGCAAGGTGATCGTCAACCTGCTCGAAGGCCACGGAAACTTGTGGCTCACGTAACGTTAAAGGCAATAAAAGCCGCCCACCTGGTTTCAATTGGTCGTGCCATGCTGGTGTTATATCGCTGGCTCCTACCGTCAAAATGATACGGTCATAAGGGGCGGCATGCGCGTAGCCCGCACCTCCATCGGCACATATGACCCATACGCGCTCAAAGCCAGCCGTGATAAGATGTGTCCGGGCATTGTCTACGATATCTTCGTCGATATCTACTGTGATTACCTGGCCTGTCTCCCCAACGATATAAGCCATGAGGGCGGCATTGTAGCCTGTGCCTGCGCCAATTTCGAGGACGCGCAGACCAGGTTTCAATTGAAGCTGTTCCAGCATGATCGCCATGATAGCGGGTTGAGAAGAAGCACTGATGGAGGAACCGTCGAGAAACTTGGTCGCGATAGCCTCGTCGCGATAGACCTCTGCTGGTGATTTGTCAGGTAAGAAAAGGTGGCGCGGCACGGCGCGAAACGCCGCCTCGACCAGAGGATCGGCGATGTGACCCTGGCTTTTCAATTGATCGACAAGGCCCTGATGCAGTTTCTCTACGTCTGGCTTGCGCCTATCATCGTTGTTTCCATCCATAGCACAGTCCTTTTTGCTCAGGGTAGTTCGCGGCGGTGCCAATCGGTCAATTGCTGGTAGGCGTGGGCAATGCGTAGCACCGTCGATTCCTCAAACGGCTTGCCGACTATTTGCAGCCCTAGCGGCAGCCCGTTCGCCGTAAAACCACATGGGCATGATGCCGCCGGTAGGCCAGCCAGGTTAAACGGCATGGTCAGGCTCAAAAGCGCGTGCGCGGTACCCATCGTTACTCCTTCGATGTTGATCTCCTGGTCAATCTGCGTGATTGGAATGGCAGGAATAGGGAGAGTGGGCAGTGCCAATGCATCAACGTGCTGCATAACGGTTCGCAACGCGCTCGAAAAGATGCGCCGCTCGTATTGCGCTCGCAGGTAATCTACGGCAGGAATAGTTTGCCCTCGTAACAGCCGTTCGCGTGTCTGTTCGGTATAAAGGTCAAGCTTATCGGTCAACCAGCCCTTTTGCTGGTGAGAAAGCGTCGCCTCTGGGCTTTGGATGGTGCGGTACATCTCTATCGTGGGGCGTGGCAGTTCGACATCGATTATTTCCGCACCCTCTTCTTGCAGCACGAGCAATGCGGCTCGCCAGGCCGAGCGCACCTCTGGGTCGAGTGGGCCGATAAACGCGTCTTGCGGTAGCCCTATCTTGAGTCCTTGCAACGAAAGGGGGCCGCGTCCTTCCGCGCCGTTAATGAGCAGGGCGGCAGAGCGGCTAGGTGGGCCACTCACGCTATTGGGGTCGCGCGGATCATAGCCAGCAATGGCATCAAATAACATGGCGCAATCTTCCGCGCTGCGGCCCAATGGTCCAACATGGTCAAGTGACCAGCTAAGCGGTATCACGCCAAAGCAGCTGACCCGGCCATATGTTGGCTTGAGGCCAGTGATGCCGCAGCACGCGGCGGGAATGCGAATCGAGCCGCCGGTATCGCTGCCAATTGCTCCAAGGCACATACCCGCGACGGTGGCGGCGGCTGAGCCGCCACTGGAACCACCAGGAATGCGCGTTGTATCCCAAGGGTTGCGTGTTGGCGGCGTATAGGTGCCATAGGCAAATTCGTGCGTATTGGTCTTGCCAATGATGATGGCTCCCGCTTTGCGCAACTGCTCAACGACCATGGCGTCTTCGTGCGAAATATAATCAGCGAGCACTTGAGAGCCTGCGGTGGTACGCACATCCTTGACGGCAATAATATCTTTGACGGCAATAGGCACGCCGTGCAGCGGACTCCGATTGAAGCCTGTGCGCTGCTCCAATTCGGCCCTTTCCGCATCTTTCAATGCCGAGTCGCGCAGCACGGTGATAAAGGCCTGTATCTCCGGCTCAAGCTGATCGATCCGTTCCAATGCTTCATGCACCAGTTCAGTTGGTGTCGTCATGCCGGAACGAATGTCGTCGGATGCTTCTTTAATGGATAGGTAGGGCATGGATCACTTCCTATTGTAATTGCTAATCTTGATTACAGTCGATGTTTAGCAGGTATTTTACCAAGGATTTGCAGTATATTGGTCAAATCCTCTTTGAACTGCTTATAGGCATCCAGTTTTTCCAGTTGCTCCAGTTGTATTCGAGGAGCTAATTTAGCATAGAGCTCTCCGCGAATCCTGGTCCATTGGTGAGTCTGGTTAGGATAGATATTTCTTATAACCAGGTCAATTGCCTGTTTAGGGTCACGAATTGACTCAATCTGCCTGGCTTTCTCTGGCAAATTCAAATCTCTCGCATTTAAGCTGGTGCCAAGTGTCTTACGCAATGTATCATAATCGGCTAACAACCATGCTTCTACCATTCGCACCGTAATAATTGGTATCACATGCTGACAAACTCTAGCGGTACAACTTTGAACAAGTTGCTTTCCTGGTTCAAAGCGTTGTTGTAGTGTTTGTTCCCATGTACGGTTATCAGAATCTGAGTGTACCACAAGCGCATCATATCCCTCAGCATCATAAGCAGCTTGTAAAATTTCATTACCTCTCCCTTGAATTCCAGCTGTTTTCTTTACAATAATCGGATCTAGCACCTCTATATCTATCTGTTCATGTTGGAGCAAAATCTGCTCCGCCGTGCGCCTAACGATGATTGGTAAAAAACGTTCATCGGTACGCCCTTCAGCATAAAGCCCTAGCACTAACACACCCATTAGTCAAAATGCTACCTTTCAATATCAGTAATCATGCGGACTTTTTTTAGCTGGTTGCTGGCCTCATCAACAGTCTCTCTTTGGAGATATTGTTGTACTGTGTCAAGAGTGTATACTTCCATCGCTCTTTCCCTATTACGCACCTCTTCAATTTGGGATTGCGCTTGAGGCGTGATGACTGGTTCCATTCTGGTAACATGTATCCCTCCTTTTTTAACAGTAAATGCTAAAAGGAGAGCATCTATCACTGCTGGTTGACTAATCAATGCGGCAGAATGAGTGGTGATTAAGATTTGCCGTAAAGGTAGATCTCCTGGAAGAGGATTATTGAAATTGGTTGCCATTTCTCGTAATAAATAAGCCATATTTTTAAGATGTAAAGGGTGTACACCATTTTCTGGCTCTTCTAAGCATAGTACGCCTTGAAATTGAGCATCGTTTCTAATGGATGCCAGAGCTAATAAGCGTAATGTTCCATCAGAAAGGACATTTGCGGAAAAGGTGATCTCATCATCTGTTTCCGCCCAGATATCATATTCACTACGAGCCACATTTTTGTCTACTTTAATATTGAGAAGCCCCGGTACCAGATTTGCCATATCTAAAGAAACGCCAGTCATGGCGAACGAGTCTTCCGCTTGCATTCGGGCAAGTGTTGCCGGTAAGTTACCGCCATCTTTCGTAAGGAAGGCAGGGTCGTTAATTGAACTAGGTTTACGTAGCTCCTTGGGGTCCAAATTTAAGAACTTCCATGAAAGTATCTCCTGACGTACTGCAAAAGAATGAGGATAATTGGTAGAAATTATAGTACTGAGCACAGTACGTTGAACTTTCTCTGCCAGGTATTCTCTCTCTTGACCTTCTCCATCGGCGTAAAGACAAATAGTCAGGGGTTCTATTAGTGTGGGCATAGCAGGGCGAGCGTTGAACGTTCCTATAAAGGACTGTATCCTGTTAGCTTGATGAGGTAACTCATACATTAGAGCGGGAATTTCGTATTTTTTGCACCATGTATCTTCGCTTTGAGGAATTAACCTCAAAGATTCATTGATAACTTGCAATTGTTCTAAACCACGTTCGTCTGTACGTTGAGTAATTGCTATTTCATACCGTAAGCGTGTGTATGTTAGCTCGGCCTCTTTTCCTAAACTATCCTGTATATTGCGGTTAACCAGTAGTTCCACGGCCATCCGTATTTGTTTTGTATGTTGTCCATTCGGTAAGAGTGTAAACAGTTCGTGAGCGTCACCACGCAATTCCTGAAAAGCTGTACGTAGGTCAACTTCTGCCAGGCGTGACAATAGATGCAGCGCGTCAAAGAGGTTGCTTTTGCCGGAGCCATTGGCACCAACTATGACTTGAAAAGGGGCAAGTTCTACTTTGAAATCTTTGAATGTCTTGAAGCCATCAATCTTTATCTGGGTTATCATCAGGCTGTCCCCTTACGCTTTTTTGCGAACTTTTCTAAGCCTATTTCACTGAGTATATCATAATCCCACAGCAGCTTCTTCCAGTTACTTCTTTTGGCTCTATTTCCCTCTTGCCTTGTAGAGCTTTCTTATGCTAAGCTCTACGGAGAGCAGGATGTGAAAACTCACTCATAATGAAGCACGAGGAAAATCACTATGCCCAATAACATGGGGGAATACTACGAACGGGTTAGCGATTATGACCTGGAATATCAGAGCCAGTCTGAACTGGATATCCCTTTCTGGCGCGAACTGATGATGCGCTATACGCCGCAGCGCGTGTTGGAATTGGCCTGTGGCAGTGGACGTATCGGCATCGAACTTTTGCATAGCCCTGGCAACTTTCAGTTAGAGGGGCTGGATATCGCTCCTGAGATGCTCAATGCCTATCGGCGCAAATTGGAACGTGAGCCGGAGGCGATACAGCAGCGCGTCATGCTGCATGTAGGTGACATGTGCGAATTTCGGCTTGAGCACAAAGGACAATTTGACCTGATCTTTCTGCCTTTTAATTCTATCGCGCACCTGTATGAAATAGAGCAGCAACTCTGTGCCTTTAAAAATACCTACGATCACCTGGCAATGGATGGTCGTTTCGTCGTCGATGTCTCCTTACCCGATATTGACTATCTGAGCGATGCCCTCAATAGACCTTCGCGTGTCTACATGGAAGACGAGATCACTGCTCCCGCGGATGAATTTACCATGTTGCTCTATTCCAGTCGCACATTTGATCAGATTGAGCAGTTGCAGCATATTGTCTGGACGCACGAGAAGTTTTTCGAGAGCGGAGAGAATGAACGCTACCTGACAAAGCTCGATATGCATATCTTTTTCCCGCGTGAACTGCAACTGCTCTTCCTTGCCACCGGTTTCAGCATCGAAGCGATCTACGGTGGCTATGATTGGAAACCGTTTGGCAAAGGCACGCGCCAGATCGTGGTCGGTCGTAAGCGGGAAACGTTGCCAGACGAAAATGCCTTGTCAATCCTATCCACTTCGTCTACATTGTAGCCGCACCGTTCGCAACCCCAATTTATATAAGAGAAGCCCGTCACAGCTATGTGAAGAGAAGGCCTGTCACTCTTTGCTTCGCTCAGAATGAAAGGCAGGACCACTCTCAAGTCCGCTCACGGGAAACCTTATCTCCAAATATCTGAGCCTGTCCCCCTCAGCTTGCTTTTCCCCCCCATATATGGTACACTTTTTAATGGAATAATAGATTTTACTCAATTACTGACTTTGGCTTTTACTTCTGGAGTGAAGACAGAAGTGGAGATAAATATACACATACATATTGGCAGGGTACAGCATTTACTTTGTACCCTAGACGGCTACACACGCGAGTGTAGTTAGGAGGTCCTTTTTACCTTGACAACAGAAAATATTCGACTCATCCCACTAGGAGGGCTAGGGGAGGTCGGAAAGAATATGATGGTCGTCGAATATGGAGACGATATCATCATTATTGATGCTGGGGTTATGTTCCCCGATGATGAAATGTTCGGTGTAGACCTGGTTATCCCTGATACAACGTACCTCAACGATAAGAAACACCGTATACGTGCCATCCTCATCACCCACGGCCATGAAGACCATGTTGGCTCCATTCCTTACGTTTTACCGATGCTGGGTTTCCCACCTGTGTACGCGACGCGTCTGACGCAGGGCCTGATTAATGTGAAGTTGAAAGAGCATAAGCTGCTTGATAAAGCGACCGTTAATCTGATTAACCCCGGTGATAAGCTGGATTTTGGGCAATTCAAGGCGGAGTTTTTCCGCGTGAACCATAGCATTCCCGATGCCGTCGGTATCGTTCTGCATACGCCGCTGGGCGTGGTTGTACATACGGGTGATTACAAGTTCGACTTTACACCTGTTGATGGCATACCCGCCGACCTGGGTACCTTGGGACGTATCGGCAACGAAGGCGTGCTGGTGATGATGGGCGATAGTACCCGCGTGGAGTCGCCTGGCTTTACCCCATCGGAGCGGGTCATCAACGACTCGTTCGACAAGATTTTTGCCAATGCCTCTGGTCGCATTCTACTGGCCACCTTTGCTTCGCTTCTGTCGCGTGTGCAGCAGGTGATCGATACCGCCGTGCGCTATGATCGGCATGTCGCGTTGGTGGGACGAAGCATGGTCAATAACGTACAGATGGCCGTTGAACTGGGCTACCTGAACATTCCTAAAAATGTGCTCATTCGAGCGGAGGATATCAACAAGTTTCCGGCTGAGCAGGTGGTTGTTGTCTGTACAGGCAGCCAGGGTGAACCCACCTCGGCCTTGACGCGTATCGCCAACCAGGATCACCGCTTGATACGCATTCAGCCAGGAGATACCGTCATTCTTTCCGCGACCCCGGTGCCAGGCAACGAGAAAATGGTCAATCGCACCATCAATAATCTCTTCCGGCAGGGAGCAGAGGTCTATTACCAGGCCATCTCTAACGTCCATGTCTCAGGGCATGCCGCGCAGGAGGAGCTGAAATTGATGCTCAGCCTGCTGCGCCCGAAGTTTTTCATGCCTGTGCATGGCGAGTACCGCCAGCTTGTTCTTCACGCTAAGCTTGGTCACTCGCTGGGCATTCCCGCCGATCACATCGTGGTCGCGGAGGATGGTGATGTCATTCAGGTCTCGTCTGACGCTATCAAGCTGCTCGATCATGCCGCCTGTGGCAACGTCTTTGTGGACGGCCTCGGTGTCGGTGATGTTGGGCAGATTGTGCTACGTGATCGCCAGGTGCTGGCCCAGGATGGCATTCTCATGGCTGTGCTCACCGTCGATAAAGAGACAGGTCAGCCTATAGCAGGCCCGGACATCATCTCGCGTGGCTTTGTCTATATGCGTGACTCTGAGGAATTGCTCGAAGCTGCTCGCGAACACATTCTCAAATCGTTCGTTGGCCTTAACGGTCATGCCTCGGACTGGTCCTTTGTCAAAGACAAGATCAAGCACACGTTGAGCGAATTTCTCTATGAGAAGACGCATCGCCGTCCCATGATCCTTCCCGTAGTCATGGAAGTGTAATTGCTATACTGTACACAAAATGAGGGTGCCGGGGACTGATGTTCTCGGCACCCTCATTTTGCTGTCCTTTCGTCTCCTACGTGCCTATTGCTTCTCTGGAACATTTGGGCTATCATACAGATAACTCTGGCATCCTTAAAGAAGGAGAGAACGGAATGGCAGGTAGTCAAAACAAAAAGTCTAAGCGGCAGAACGACCGCCTGGGGCCGAGTATGGCCCAGGGGTCTTCGCGTGTGAGTAAGGTCGTGGGTGGAGGTAGTGGGAAAAGCGTGCGGGTCGAACAACGTTCCAGCTCTTCGCTTTCTAAACAAGGCTCTCGCGGCCAGAACCAGCCTGCGACGCGACATGCAGCGGGCGGTGGCAAAGCGAGGACGAAAAAAGGCTCGTCAGCCAATCCCAATAAATCAGCCAAAGCATCCCCTTCTGTAAATAATGGCACAGCGGATTCTCGCGTCATAGATAAAGCACGCAATGCCTGGGGTGGCCTGGAACCACATCATCAGCAGCGTGTGCTCGGCATTCTCTTACTGTTCCTTTCACTCTTTCTCTTTGCTGTATTGACAATATTCTCCAAAGTTGCCCTGTTCAGCGCGATCAATAGAAGTTTCACCGCCCTCTTTGGCTGGGGGGCTTACCCGTTATCCCTGGGCCTTATTGCCTTCGCCGTGGCCCATTTAGTGGAGGGTATCCAGAATAGAAAACTGATTCGCTGGACACTGGTGGTGGGCCTGGTCATTTTGTGGTTGATTGTGCTGGCGGAAAGCCGACTACTGCTCGGTGGTCTAACAGGGGGTGTACTGGGGACGTTATTGACGCGTCTACTACAGGGGTGGCCTCTGGCAGTTGGACACATTCTCCTCATCGGTTTGTTTGCTATTGTGACGATCATTACCTTCCAGATTACCGCCGGACATGTGCTGGCGGTAGCTCATGCGATGGGTATTGGCTCGTCGTCGAGGAGGAATGCCTTGCCCGACAATGCTGCCCGTCCTTCACCATTTCTTGGGCAGCGTCCGCGTTTCAGTCGCTATGCGAATAACGCGACGCCTTTACCTGTGTCTCCACGCGGGGCTGCGAAGCCGGAGGAGGATGAAGAGGAAGACGATGACCAGGATGTTATTTCCTTTGAACCCGACTTTGGCGAGGACGATGATCCGCTCAATGATATCAATGTACTCAAGCAGCAAGTAGGCAATGTGCCGCGTGGAGCGCGTTCTGTTCCGCCCATTAATGTCAACGAGCATAGCGAGGCAGTCCAGGGTGTGAGCCAAGGGGCGTTGCCCTTTAACCAGCAGGCCAAACAGAATGGCAAAGAGAAAAGGTATCCCACGCTAGAACCTCTATCCCCTAATCCTTTGCGGAAGAACCAGCCTCGCGCTGTGAACCGTGCCGCAACACCAGCACCGCCCATGAACGAATCGCCATGGAAGGTGCCTGACACTACATTGCTGAATAACCCGGAAGAGGTCAAGCTACAATTGTTTGGTGATGATACGGCTGCCCTAGCAAAGACTATCCAGGATACCTTGCGCAGTTTCCGTGTAGACGCGGAGGTCAAACCGGAGGATATCAGTATTGGCCCAACGATCATTCGCTTTGGCATTCGCCCAACGGGTAAGCCGGAAATGAAACAGGATGCGCAGGGCAAATATACGCCAGTGCGCGATGCTGGTGGCAATATTGTCTACGGGACACGCACACGCGTCAGCCGCATTATGGCCTTGCAAAATGACCTGGCCCTGGTGCTCGAGGCCAAAACCATTCGTATGGAGGCTCCCGTGCCTGGGCGACCCTATGTCGGCGTAGAAATACCCAATAAAAATAGCCGCCTTGTCACGTTGCGCGAAGTACTGGAGAGTAAAGAGTACCTGGCCGCTAAGGCAAAATCCAAGCTGGCAGTAGCCCTGGGCAAGGACGTTGCCGGATTGGTGCGCGTGGGAGATTTGGCTCGTATGCCGCACTTGTTGATTGCGGGCGCAACTGGAGCGGGGAAATGTTTGGCATATGATGAACCTGTCTTCCTGGCAGATGGACGCGTTGTCAAGGTACAAGAACTGGTGGGGCAATCTGCGCAAGTGATAGGTGTCACCGATACTCAAACAATGCAGCAAACACCAGTATATGCCACTTTTACTGAAAACGGTTCACAAGAAGTTTTCGAGATTACACTTGATAATGGCATAATCCTTCGTCGGACAGCGGAACATCCTTTGTGGGCGGTTCGCCTTGATGAAAACCAGCACGTTGGTAGGCAACCTGATGGAAAAGCTTCTCGACGTACACGCGCCATTGATAGCGGATGGGTTCAGTCAAAAGATTTACAAGTATGCGGTAATCGTCCTAATTTTGCTGGGCATGTTGTCTTGTGTCCACTTGCTATTCAACAACAAGGAACGGTTTCACATAGCGATGCCGATGTTATTTTGTGTGCCGCTTTAATAGCGGAAGGGGGAGTGAACCAGTACGATTATCCTACTTATATGAGAACACCGCGCTTTACCAACGCTGATCCTTTAATGGTTGAGTTAGTGGCAGGAGCCGTGAAGGAGTACGATTGCCAATTAGTCCTATCTCAAAATAAAAGTAAAGGTCCTATTGACTACTACATTTCAAAAACAACTCGGAAGGGGCGCGGCTCTGGGAATCCAGTCGCTCTATTAGTACGTGATTGGGGAATAAATTGCCTTGCCACTCAGAAAACCATACCTTCCTGGGTATTTCAGCTTCCTGATGAACAAATAGCTTTGTTTTTACGGGTGTTCATCGATTGTAATGGCTGGATTTGTGCGAGGACGCAAGGAACTGTCTCGGTTAATATAACCTTAGCGAATCCCATACCCGTTCAGCAAATTGGTCAGCTTGCTTTACGACTAGGTATTGCAGGTACATATACTTATAAGGAAAATGGTTTTGCTGGAGCATGGTCGTGGTCTAGCTCTATGGTTGATTTATGGCAAGAGCGTGTTGGTTCTCTCGTGAAAGCCGAGAAACTCACTAGTGCTGTTAAAGAACAGGTAAAAAATCGTCAACTTGCCGCAACTGCATGGTCAGCATGGCGTAGGGCGAAACCTACAGTTGTGCAAACATTTGCCGATTGCCCGCAAGGATACGAATGGCGAAAGATTGTTTCTATTCGCCGTGCCATAGCTCCGACCGTGAACATTGAAGTGCATAGTGATAATCATGCTTTTGTCGGATATGCAGTTGAACATAATAGCGTCTGCATCAATACCATCATTGCTAGTGTTCTCACACAGGCCACTCCCGATGATGTGCGCCTGTTGATGGTTGACCCCAAGATGGTCGAACTCAATATGTACGCGGGTATTCCACACTTGCTGTCGCCTGTCGTGACGGAAGTTGAGAAGGTCGTGCCGCTACTCAGAAATGCGATCACCGAGATGGAGCGACGCTACCGACTCTTCTCACAGTTAGGTGTGCGCAACCTGGATGGCTACCGCAAGTTGCGAGCTGAGAAAACGTTGCACGGTGATGATACGTTAAAAAATCTGCCCGCGATAGTCATTATCATCGACGAACTGGCCGACCTGATGATGGCCGCGCCCGAGGAGGTGGAAGGTATGATTTGCCGTCTGGCACAGTTGGCGCGTGCCACGGGCATACATCTGGTGGTGGCGACGCAGCGTCCTTCCGTCGATGTCATTACGGGTCTCATTAAGGCCAACATCCCGACGCGTATCTCGTTTATGGTCAGTTCGTCGGTCGATTCGCGCACCATTATCGATATGGGTGGCGCGGAACGGCTGCTGGGACGCGGCGATATGCTCTACTTGCCGGCTGATGCTGGCCGACCGGAGCGCATTCAGGGGTCGTTCCTGGCGGACGAGGAGGCGGAAAGCCTGGTGCTCTATTGGCGGCAACAGGTTGCCCAACACCTGATAGCCCAAAGGGGTGGAGGCGTCAATGGTGCTGGCGAGCCAGAAGTTGTTGAAATGCCGCAGCCGGTCGAACCTGGTTGGGAGATTAAAGAGCACGTTTCAGACGATTTCGAGCTGGACGACGACCTACTAGACAAAGCGGAGGAGGTGATACGCGAGTACGGACGGGCCTCAATCTCGCTCTTACAGCGTCGTCTACGCGTTGGCTACTCTCGTGCTGCTCGCCTGATAGACCTGTTGGAGGAACGCGGCATCATCGGCCATTCCGAGTCCGGTGGTCGTGCTCGCGAAGTGCTGGATGGTGGCTCTGAGCGACATGGCGGTGGTGGCGAAGGCCGCACTATGGCCGACGAGGTAGCGGATATTGTGGCTGATGAACGCGCACGCGAAGAAGCTATGAAGAAACATCCGGACAACGGGTTACGACAACTTTCGCAGCAACAGCAGATGAGTAGAGGGTCGGGGGAGGATGATACAGTATAACAGATCAGGCTAGCAATACTACTGTCTTTCTGTTTCATGCGTCTTTTTATGTATCTTGGAAAGGGGGCTTTATGTCTTCGATTACCGCTACTCAGGAGTCGACCATCGTCGATTTACTCAGGCGAGACAGAACATCTGGTCAAAAAAATAGAGCACCGATTTGGAAGAGCGTTGGTTCCCAATGTGCGTAGTGCGCTTCTTCAAGTTCCGCTGCACCTTTTTGTAGAATCCTACTATCAGCAGTATGGGAACCATTTGCGATGGGACCTGATCTCGTTTCCATCGACTGATGACGTTTATCAAGATGAAGCTCTGGTCACAAAAGTGGATAAAGGGGGGCATCCAATTTGCTCCAGTTCACAACCATCGGTTATGGCACTCCAACTTGAAGCGCTGGACCTCCACCCTGGGTTATCCGTGCTAGAAATTGGTACAGGAACGGGCTATAATGCCGCTTTAATGGATGTACTGGTTCGTCCAACAGGCCATGTCACGTCGATTGACATTGATCCAGAACTCGTTTCTACCGCGATCCAGCATTTGGCGTCTACCGGCGCAGAAAGCGTTCTAGCAACCAAGGGAGATGGATTTGAAGGTTATCTTTCGCAAGCTCCATATGATCGTGTACTGGCGACCTGTGCCGTGCGTTCACTCCCTCGTACCTGGGTTGCCCAATTAGCATTGGGAGGATTGCTAGTCGCTAACCTCCGTTTAAACCTGGTCAGTGTCTTTCTCCTTTTGAAAAAAATCGATACTATGACACTCAGAGGATGCTTTCTCGATATTTGCGCCTCATATATGGAAATGTACAACGCAGGAAGACAGCCGCCTTCCCCTCGTATAGGCTGGAAAGTTTACGATGCTGAGCCACGTCACGAATTGCAACTTCCAGCCAACCTGAGCGAGTTGTTCGCACAACCGGCATACAGTTTGCTGTTGCAATGTCTTCTGCCACACGTCATCAAGAAATATCGGGCATTCCCGGACAGAGATGAGATACACCTCTACTTGATGGATCCGTCTTTTCCAGGGGAGGCCATCCTGGTGGAAGGGAATCATGTCACGCTCATTGGCACCCAGGAACATCTGGAGAAGCGGCTTCTTCAAAGTATTGAGTGGTATGATCGTTTCCACCCAACCATTGAGGATTACCAGGTAATCTTCGCTGAAACACAGGCTCAGATTCACCTCGGTGATATGTGCTTTTCTTTGGAGATATAATCTCCTGTTCAGGTGGCGTTTTCTTCCGTATCCAGCTCTTGCAACAGTTTCACATCCAGCTTGCTGCTCACATCTATCTGGGCGAAGAGGTCGGGGCGGCGTTGTCTTGTCAGGCGCAGCGATTCTTTGTGTCGCCAACGGGCGATCTGTTCGTGGTGGCCGGAGAGCAGGACAGCGGGGATGCGCCACCCGCGGAACTCAGGAGGGCGCGTGTATTGTGGGTATTCCAGGAGGCCGCTGGTATGGGATTCCTCCTGGGTGGAATCGTCGGCCAGGACACCTGGCATGAGGCGACTGACGGCATCGACCACGATCATCGCGGCCAATTCTCCGCCGGTCAGGACGTAATCGCCAATGGAGATTTCGTCCGTGACGAGGTGCTGACGCACCCGCTCATCAATGCCCTCGTAGTGTCCACAGAGCAGAGTTACACGCGACTCCTGGGCAAGTTCCATGGCGACGTGCTGGTTAAAGAGCCGCCCCTGCGGGGTGAGTAGGATGATGGGGCCACTTTGATAGACGGCCTCGATGGAGGCAAAGATCGGCTCTGGTTTCATAATCATACCCGCGCCCCCGCCATACGGGTAATCATCGACGATGTGATGTTTATCTGTGGCGGCATCGCGAATATTATGCAAGGCGATGCTAAGCAACCCGCGCTCCTGAGCGCGTTTGAGGATGCTTTCTGTCAAAGGTCCCTGGAACATGCCAGGGAAGAGTGTAAAAATATCAAAATGCATAGATGTTCCCTCTTCCATATGTGTGTTACAATAGCATCGTTGCTTCTATCTGGCAAGTCGTTCCTACTGGTGATGCCTATCTAGTGGAGCCTGTTATGTCCTGGTCCCAAACGCTGCAAACAGAGGATTTGCATGATCAGTTGACCATCCTCATTGGCAGCGCAATTCGGTTGTTGTGTGGTGAGGCGGGTGTCTTTGTTGTCTCAAACGAGGCGTTTGACCCGCAGAGTAGCTCGGAATATACGCTTTATCGCCTCAGTGCCGCGCTACTCGCACCGCTTTTGGCCCATGCTCAGAGCAGTACACAACCCAATACCAAATACCTGCTCGTCAAAGCTGCCTTGCCAGCGAGTTTGGTCGCGCAACTGGGTCTCCACGAGGAAGAGGACGATGGAGAGTTGGAGATGGAACGTTGTTCGCTCTTTGTACATGACCATGCGGGTATGCTTGGTGTACTGCATACTATACGTCCGGCGGGGGTACATTCATGCTTTGAAAAAAGTGTGGGGCGCGGGGAGAATGGAGTGGGCGAAGCAACGCAAGATGCACAGTGGATGCTGCGTCTATTTATGGCTCAATTGGCAGCTGGCCTGCGCTCTACCTTGAAATCGCAGTCGCTGGTCAAAGAGCAGAGTCGCTTAGCGGCTATCTTCCAACACAGCGCGGAAGGTATTTTGATGGTCGATAATGCGCTGCGCATTATCGACTTTAATCCCGCTATGGAGCAATTGACGGGTTGGCACGAGAGTGAGGTACTGGGACGTTTTTACTATGAAGTATTGCGCCCTAGAGACCGTCAGGGCAACGAGGTGGGGCTGCACGGTTCGCCCTTGTTGCAGGCTTTCGCGGGACAGAGTGTGGTCAATCGTGAGATGATGATCTCGGCACGCGATGGGCAACGGTTCGATGTCAGCGTGACGGCTTCCTGTATCCGTTCGGCGCGGGGTGAACCTATGAATGGCATTCTCAATGTGCGCGACATTACACGCGAACGTGAGCAAGAGGAGCAACGCTCAACGTTTATCTCAGTCATTTCGCACGAATTGCAGACGCCGATAGCCATCATTAAGGGCTATGCTTCAACGTTGGCCCGCACCGATGCTATGCTTGAGCCGGAAGCATTGCGTGTACGCCTGGTCGCGGTCGAGGAAGAGGCTGATCGTTTGAACAAGCTGGTAGGCAATTTGCTCTACGCCTCGCGTATCCAGGCTGGCGGTTTGCAGATGGAGGTCGTGCCATTAGACCTGTCGCACCTGGTGGAGACGGTGGTACGGCGTCAACAGGCAAAGAATCCAGGCTTTAGCGTGACGCTGGACATTCCGCCCAATTTGCCGACGGTGATGGCCGATCGCGATAGGATTGAAGAGGTATTGCAGAATTTATTGGATAATGCTATGAAATATTCGCCCCGTCAACGCATTCTCACCGTTGCCTGCCATGCCACGGGGGATGAGGTGATTGTCAGTGTGAGTGATGCCGGTATGGGTATTTCTCTGCGTGACCAGGATCATATTTTTAATCGTTTCCACCGCGTGGGGCATGGTATGGCACAGACAACGCCGGGTGCGGGCCTCGGCCTCTATATCTGCCGTGCTATTGTCGAGGCGCATGGTGGTCATATCTGGGTGGAAAGTGCCTTGCACGAAGGCTCGATATTTTCATTCAGTTTACCGCGGGTGGAGAAAGCACAATTGCCAATGGTGGTGTTTTGATGATGGAGAAAGATGCATTCGATGAGCGCGACATGACGATCTTAATCGTCGATGATGAGCCGCGCATCCGCGATTTTGTCCGTATGAACCTGGAACTTGAGCACTATCGTGTCCTTGAGTCTAACAATGGGCAAGAGGCTCTCGATCAACTGCGCGAAAATCTACCAGACCTGGTAGTGCTTGATGTTATGATGCCGGAAATGGACGGTTTCGAGACCCTGCGTGCCATTCGCGAGGTGTCAACGGTGCCGGTCATTATGCTGACTGTGCGCCAAAATGAGCAGGATCGTATTCGCGGCCTGGGCCTGGGGGCCGATGATTATATCGCGAAGCCATTCAGTCCGCGTGAATTGCTGTTGCGCATCCGTGCCTTGTTACGGCGTTCGTTGATGCCCGCGCCCGCTCGTAAGACCGAAATTGTAGTTGATCCCGACTTGAAAATTGATTTTAGCCGTCGCGAGGTTATCGTGCGCGGCGCAAAAGTTGTTTTGCGCCCAACAGAGTATCGCTTGCTCTATCACCTGGTCAATAACGCGGGCCGCTTATTGACGCATGAAACGTTACTCTCTAAAGTATGGGGGCGCGAATATCGCGACGAGGCGCATTACCTGCGTCTATACATCACCTACCTGCGCCAGAAAATTGAGAAAGACCCATCGCATCCCAAATATATCTTGACCGAGCGCGGCGTCGGTTATCGTTTCAAAGAACTGGATGGGGAGAAATGATGGTGCGCAGGCTGTACGTGTTCCTGATCTGTGTCTTGTTGTTATCCTCGTGTGCATTGGGGGGAAATCAGCTAAAAGTATCGGTGACGCCGACACCTACCACTGCAACGAATGGTATCCTGTCCGCCCCGGCACCGGAGAGCTTACAAAGCCTGTTGCAGACTGAGCAGATGCTGTTGCTGACGCCGCATCCCGTGCGTGACCCGTATAGCCTGGCGCAGCGACTCAAACTGCATACGACGACACCTATCCCTCGTGTCGGGCGCACAACACCCCTTAATGCCCACGCGGGCAAGGAAGATGCTTTCTGGATCAGCAACCAGGACACACGTCGCTATAGCCGCATTAGCGCGAAACTGGTCTATGTCACCGCCCATGTCTACATGTATGTTGAAGACGGACAACCGGTTAACCTTGGTGCGCTCCAGTCCTCGGCCAATGTCTTCGAGAGCAAGATTTATTCTACTGATCGTGCTACCTTTGGCAGCGAATGGTCGCCCGGCATTGACGATGATGTACACTTGACCATTTTGAACGCCGTGGGCCTGGGCAACAATGTTGGCGGTTACTTCACCGCACAGGACGAGTATCCGACGAGCGTCAATCCCTTTAGCAATGAACGCGAAATGTTCTATGTGAGCCTGGATGGCCCGCTTCCTGGTAGCCCCGACTATAACAGCACGCTCGCCCACGAATTTCAACACATGATTCACTGGTACCAGCATCCCGTTGATCTGAGTTGGACGAATGAAGGTATGTCGGTGCTAGCGCAACACATCAATGGCTATCCTGTGGGTGGGCTGGACCAAAGCTTTTTGCAGACGCCTGATACCCAATTGAATGATTGGTCTGACGATATCAGCACGGATAGTGCGCACTATGGAGCAGGGTACCTCTTTATGGACTATTTCGCCACGCATTATGGCGGCTATAGCATCCTGAAAGAGTTGTTGCACGATCCCGCTGCTCCGCCGGATAACTTTAACCATGTTCTGGCAAAACATGGCTACACGGATACTTTTTTCGATGTATTACAGAAGTGGTATATTGCCAATTATGTCGCGGATGCCAGTATTGGCGATGGTGCATATGGCTATGCTGGCAGTACATCGCTCGGCTTGACGCCCCAACGTGCCTTTAGCAGCTATCCCATCTCCGAGAGCGATACGGTGCATCAGTACGCGGCTGAGTACTACAATATACAGCCAACAATCCATCATGGCACCCTGACGATCAGTCTCAAAGGGGATGCCCTGGTACGTATTATCCAAAACGAACCGTATATGGCCACCAACGAATGGTGGAGCAATCGTTACGACAATATGGATAGTACGCTGACACGCAGCTTTGATCTGACACAGGTCAAAGGAAAACGTGCGACATTGCAGTTCGCGGCATGGTTTGATTTGGAGCGCGATTACGACTACGCGTTTGTTGAGGTTTCGACGGATGGCGCGAATTGGACAACGTTGAAAGGACACTTTACGACGAATAGCAATCCCAATGGCGCGAATTGGGGCAACGGCTATACGGGCGTAAGTGGTGGGAGCAGTACGCCGCAATGGGTGCAAGAGCACGTTGATCTCAGCCCCTATATCGGCAAGAAAATACAGCTCCGTTTTGAAGAAGTGACGGATGAAGCGGTCAACTTACAAGGCTTCGCCATTGACCACGTCAGTATTCCTGAAATACATTTCCAGGACGCGCTGACGACCGATAATGGCTGGGTAAGCAATGGTTTTATACGCTCAAACAATGTGTTGCCGGAGCGTTTCAATGTACAGGCGTTGCTCTATCACGGGTCACAGTTTACGGTTAGCACTGTGCCGGTTGACCTTGCCACTGGCCAGGGGTTGCTGACTATCCCCAAATTTGGTGCGGACGTGACTCGCTTGCTGCTGATCGTTTCCGCCTACGCGGCTGAGACAACCCAGGTAGCTCACTATCAGCTTGACATAAATGTGAAGTAATTGAAGGAAGGATAGCTATGAATAAAAAGGAACGTGTTGATGCCGCGCTGCGAGGCGATCCGGTTGATCGTATTCCCGCCAGTATGTGGGGACACGATTTTACGCGTGAATGGGGAATGCAATCCATGGCTGAAGCCATGGTCGAAAATTTCATGCGCTACGATTGGGATTATATGAAAGTCAATCCCCGTGCCTGCTATCATGTCGAAGGGTGGGGCGTCAAAGTGCGCCCGTCTGGCGAACCATATAAAGCACCTGTGTTTGAGGATACGCCCATTAAAACTGCGGCGGATTGGAAGCGCATCCGGCCACTGGAGGCAGACCGTGGTGTGTTGGGCGAACAGTTGCGCTCCCTACAACTCATCAATCATGCTATCGGCTATGATGCCTACTTTACGCAAACTATTTTCTGCCCGTTGGGCGTCGCGATGTATCTGGCTGGCAATAAAGCTGAGCCGGTGATGCAGACGATACGTGAAGACCGTGCTGCTATGCATGCCGCCTTGCGTGTCATTACCGAGACGTTTACAGCCTTTGCTATTGCCTGTATGGAGCAGGGGGCGAGCGGCATTTTCTACGCCACCAATGGTTGGGCCAGCGCAAGCATGCTTACTCCTGACCAGTACCGCGAATTTGGCGAACAGTACGATCTGGAGTTCCTGGATGCCATCAAGAGTCGTAGCAAGTTCAATATCCTACACAATTGCGGGACACAGATATACTTCGACCAGTTAGCATCGTATCCTGTGCAAGCCATCAATTGGGACGCGAACGCGCCGGGCAATCCCGACCTGCGCCAGGGCAAGAGGAGCGCGGGGAAAGCTGTGATGGGTGGTATCAGTCAGAAAACCACGCTTAAAAATGGCACACCAGAACAGGTGCGCGAAGAGGTTGCGCGAGCAATTGAGTTGACGGACGGCAAACACTTCCTGCTCGCTCCTGGCTGTTCGATACCGCCGGAGACGCCCACCAAGAACCTGGAAGCCCTTCGTCGCGCTTTATCTTGACACTCCATGCGCCATTCGCTATACTCTTTTCGATGGAGCAATAACGATGGTGCAATCACCTTGTGCGGCGCGACAGTGGTCGCGCCACATTCTTTTAAGTAGAGTACCCCACGGTCAGATGTTGTATAGTGTGGGTAACAAATTCAGCAAGGTGGTATAGAGAGGGCAAGCGGAAGATATGGAGCGATATAGGACAATACGAGCGTATTCGGCAGGAGGGGTAGCTTTTCGTCTTGTTCCATTGCGCTCTACCGATAGCAGCAACTTCACAGCAGATGAACAAGCAGTGGGCCAGAATGGTGGTCTGGCCGTGGAAGTAGCTCTTGTGGGGCGCAGTCATCCCGGCATCTGGACACTTCCCAAGGGAACACCTGAAGCAGGCGAAACCATCGAGCAAGTTGCGCTCCGTGAAGTGCGGGAGGAGACTGGACTGATTGTCCGTTTGATTGCCTATATCGGCAGTATCTCTTACTCGTTTGTGCGCGAGCAGGTGCGGTATCAGAAGCAAGTGCGCCATTTCTTATTGGAGGCTATTGGTGGAGATACCGCTTTACACGATCAAGAATATGACCTGGTAGCATGGTTTCCGCTTTCTGAAGCGTGCCGCCGTTTGAGTTATCAGAACGAGGTCAATATCCTTTATCAGGCTGAGGACGTATTGCAACGTTGGCTAGAGTATCAACGCAAGGAAGGACAGAAGTAAAGGTATGCAAAACTCGCCGCGCTACTCGCTTTTCCGCCGTCTGCTTTTTCCTTATAGCGGGGAGGAAGCTCTTACGCTCAAACAAAGCTTGCGTGTCTTGTTGGCCTGGATGATAGTGTTCCCACTGTTCCTGTCGTTATGTCCAGTGGCACTGGCTGCTACCTCTTCTCCTTTTTCCTTGCAAAGGGTAGCCATGCTCTTTCTGTTCGCGTTTTTTTCAGGATTCTTCATCTTCGGTGGCCTGGGCTTACTGGCTGTGATTGTGAATAATCAATCTGCCCGTATTCGTCAAAGGCGCAGAGCTGCCGAAGCTAGCAATATAAGCGGAGGTAGACATGGATCTTAGTGTTGAAGGTAAAACTGAGCGTATTCCACCCGGCTCGCATATCTGTCAACTATATAGCAAGGTGGTAGAAATACCTGGCGTGACGGCGCGTTTAATGCGTGTGGGACTCTCACTCTCTGAGAAATGTCTATTCGTTGCTGCCCCTGCCCAGGTGAAGGAGTTGCGCGAAGAACTGCAAAAGTTACAGGTTGACGTGGAGGGTCTGCTCGAATCGGGCCAATTAGTGCTTATTGAAGAGCGTGCACAGTTCCTGGCGAATGGCAAACGTTTCGATCCTTATTTCTTACTCTCGTCCCATCAGACGTTTATAGCGCAAGCTCTACGCGAAGGTTGGCATGCGGTACGCATCTCGATTGATATGAGCTGGCTGGCTAAAGATATCGCGACCTCAGAACAGATTTTGAAATATGAAGCCGCTTCGGATGCCGTATTCACCTTTCAAAATGCGCCAATTATCGCTTTGATGCATTACGATCATGGGAAATTATTGCCTACATTGGTGGTAGAGTTGCTCAAACTGCATCCTATTTCCGTTGTTGGAAAATACATCAAGCGCAACCCGTATTATCTCAACTCGGAACAGTACATGCT
The DNA here is from genome assembly GCA_051004815.1 of Ktedonobacteraceae bacterium. Classification (GTDB taxonomy): domain Bacteria; phylum Chloroflexota; class Ktedonobacteria; order Ktedonobacterales; family Ktedonobacteraceae; genus JBBQXY01. Next base: position 19,326 of record JBPCJY010000136.1, on the reverse strand, counting down.
CAAGATTCTGCGCATCAACCGCGAAAAAGAGCGTGGAAATCACTAACAACGCCCTGGTCAAGCATCGCTTGACCAGGGCGTTGTTAGTGATTTTGGCAAAAACGGGTGAGTGCTAGCTGAAAAGTTGTCCAAGGTTGATGTTACTCTGGCCCCCAGACTGTTGCGCTCCCTCTGCTGCCGGTGGATGGTAGGTCATGGACTGAATACCGATGCGCCCAGGTCCGGTAAAGCGGTTCAGGATGATGGAGGCACCAGCGACCAACCCACCAATTGCCCCGAAAATACCACCACCGCGCTGTGAACCCGCGACCGTGGTTACTTCCATGCGCACCGACGGGTCTTTCCAGAGCCATGCACCTGGCTCGATGTCGAGGGTTTCGCCGGGAGCCAACATCTTCTCAAACACGTTGCCGTAGCCGTGCAGCAGCACCATACCTTCACTGCCACGAGCGGTGAACTGGTCGATGAACAGGCCAGTGCGACTGAATAAAATGTTGGCGGCCCCTTGCATAAAGGTAAAGCCGTAATCAACATTGCCAGTAGCGACCAGGAATTGATGCTCGCGCACCTCGACCATCTGCCCCGGCTGCAAGCGCAAGGCTACGATCTGGCCGACCGAGTCACGCGAGAAGGCAATATTGCCAGGGCCTTGTGCCTCGCTAATGAAGATTTGCAGTCCCGCGAAGAAGCGTTTGGCCATCCCTTTAACGGATTTGAAGCCGATTTGTACGCCTGGATGCTTCCAGAGCAGAATATGATGCTCGAAATAGATGGGAAGCTGATTGCCCAGCATAATATCTACTACGGGTACCAGCTCACCATCGATAGTGATGGTCATATCGCCCACCTTGAGGGGGCCTTTAGGATTGTGCAACTCTGCTTTTGGTACTGCGTTTCCAAACATGCTGTTGGCATATTCTTCATACTGGTTAGGCGGAATATAGGCACCCTGGGGTGGTGGTGTGCCATATTGTCCCTGTGGTGGTACACCATACTGCCCTTGTGGAGGAGGCGCACCGTAGGGATGTTGTGGCTGCTGTGGTGGGGTCTGGCCTGTCGGCATGGGTGATCCACAGGATGGGCAGAACTTGATCCCATCAGCTACCTGGTTTTGACAACGGGGACAAATCACTGTTGATACCTCCTTGTAATGTGGCAACTGTTGCAGGCCTCCGCGCTCTTTTCCTATTGCAGACACAAGGCCTGTGCTTGCTATACCTCAAGTATATACTGACGAATAATAACAGTATTCAAGTGAATTAACAAGCTATTATTTCACCGATTTTTTGGCGATTGAGAAAAACTACGCAGGGGCATGATTCACCGCGCCCACCCTGCTTGAGTATGCTGCCGGGTGGGTGCAATGAATCGTACCCCTGCGTTAGGATATATCAAAAGAACATATCAACAAAAAATGGCTTACAATACAAAGCTGTCAGCGAGCGGATTGGAGTTGCGGGAATTGCCATTTTCCCGTTTTTCACCGTTCAAGTTGACGGTCTGCTGTCCGCCGGTGGGGCGGCCATTCTGTCCATAGCCATTGCTGATAATCGATTGTGATTGTGTGTTTTGCAAGTTTTGCAGGCTCTGTAAAGCCGCCTGCGTCTGGGGCGTCATAGGTATCGGTGAACCCTGATCCGAAGCAAGCTGAATAGTCTTGCCTTCGATGATTACCGCGATCCCGATACCGCGTCGAAAATCAGAAAGCTGGCGTCGCAGCTCACGATTCTCAGATTCCAACGCGTCCATTAATTTTTTCTGTTCAAGCAGCATCTGAGCGATGCCTTCAAAGCCAGCGCTAGCAGCACGGTCCATAGTGGATGCCTCCTGCGTACTCCTCGTACTTAATAATTCTAGAACAAAATCTCCCATCACAGCGCCACGTCCTCCCGACCAACTTATACCGTACTCAATAAGGGTACGATCCGATCCCAAATGGCTACCGCCACCCCTGTTTTAGGCATTGTAGGCAAGTCTTCCATTGCGCCCGTGGCATGAAAGATACTCACTTTGTTAGTTTCCGTACCAAACCCGCTATCATCTCGGCTGACATCATTTGCCACCAGTAGATCCAGGTGCTTGGATAGCAGTTTGGTACGTGCATAGGATACAATGTTATTGGTTTCGGCTGCGAAGCCAACCCGCACCAGGCTTTTGTCGGCTTCACCATTGCCTACCACTTGCTTATCCGCTTCGGCCAGCTCTCCTAAGATATCTGGATTCCGTACCAGAGAGAGGGAGAAACCACCCTCAGCATCAAAGGCCTGCACTTCATTACTACTACTACCACCCCCACTTCCCTTCTTAATTTTTTGTGCTGCAGGCGTTGCCGGACGAAAATCTGCTACAGCGGCACTCATGACGAGCACATCCGCGTTAGCAATTGCGCTATGAACAGCGTCGCGCATCTGCATGGCTGTTTCGACTGTTCGTAGCTCTATACCATACGGTGTGGCTAACGCGACAGGGCCACTGATTAAGATAACGTGTGCGCCACGGTCTCTCGCTTCCGTCGCTAAAGCAAACCCCATCTTTCCAGATGAGCGGTTTCCCACGTAACGTACAGGATCAATCGGTTCGTGCGTGCCACCGGCGGTAACTACGACGCGGCGACCCGCAAGATCACCTGTGCGCCCCAACACCATACTGATGGCACCGAGCAAGGTAGCTGTTTCTGGCAACCTCCCTGGTCCAATCGCTCCGGAAGCCAGTCGTCCAACTTCTGGCTCTACGAGCCATGCCCTCCGTTCCCGTAACAGCACCAGATTGGCCTGTGTTGCCGGATGCGTATACATGTCTCGATACATCGCGGGTGCCAATACCAGGGGTGCCTTCGTTGCTAGTGCCACCGCAGTGAGCATGTTGTCTGCTATGCCGTGGGCTAGCTTGGCGATGGTGTTAGCTGTTGCTGGCACTATCGCTACTACCTCTGCTTCCTCTGCTAACGCGATATGAGTCTCGGCGGCGTGTCCTGAAGCTTCCCACAGGTCGCTGTACACGGGTCGATGGCTCATGGTTGAGAAGGTCAGCGGTCGCACGAAGTCTTCCGCGTGCTCTGTCAAGATCACATCTACCTGGGCACCTGCCTGTTGCAATTTACTCACCAGGTCAACTGCTTTGTATGATGCAATCCCCCCACAGATACCGACGATAATATGCTTATTGAGTAACACCGTCTGCTTGCTCGTTCCTTGATTTGGCAGTTCCTAACCAGTTAACAGTAACATACTATGACACTGCCCGGCAACACATATGCCAAGAAGTACCATCACTACGAGGTTTTCTTCTGCTATGTATAACGGACGCCCCAGGGAATTTAACGGAAAAGGGCAGGAGTACTATCCAGAAGTACCCCTGCCCCGGGAGAGCTAATGGCGCACATCTTTCCGTTTCAGGAAATAGGCGGTGAGAAAACCAAGCAGTACAATCATAACCACCAGGGCAAGCCACATCAGCGCGAGGTGGAAGATAGCCTGCCCCTGGCTGGATGTGGAGAAGAGTGTTCCTTGATAGGCAAAGTCGCCACTGCTGCCCAGCTTATCACCATGCAAGCCAACGGTCGAACCCATAGCCGCCATTGACCAACGGGCTGCGAAGAACGAACCGATGATCTGTAAGCCGGGAGTGTTCAGCGGGAAGATGATGCCTGAGAAGATCACCTGTGGAATCAGAATGATCGGGATAAAGATGCTGGCGCGGTCGTTATTGGGGGCGAATGCCGAAACGGCCAGTCCCAACATCAAGCCAGCGATGGATGTTAAAACCATAGTAATATAGATTTCCACAGGCGACGGTAAGAAAATGCCTTGCTTCAGCGGTGCCGCCTTATCGACCAGAAAAACCAGCACCAGGCTTTGCAAGAGGCAAAGGATGCCCAGTACGACTATCTTCGAGAACATATACGGCATGATGCCCAGATTCACTGTGCGTTCGCGACGATAAACAGCATCCTCTTTGACGATCTCACGCGCCCCATTAATACAGCCGAACATGACCGCGGCAAAGGCCATAATGAAGAGGATTTTCTGCGCATCGCCACCGGAACCTTGCACAATAAACGTCTGTAATAATTCCATAGGCGTGTTGCCTATCGCGCCCTGCGAAATTGCGAATTGCTGGCCTTGTGGTGTGTTCAGGGAATCTAGCACGCGTTGGCAATCATTTGAGACGATTCTGCCTTTGGTCGCGGTAATATCCGCTCTGGTGGGGCATTTCGCGATACTGGTGGGATCAAAGGTGCCGAGCCCGTTTTGGAATGTCAGCAGTAAAAACAAGATCAATGCGATGATAGGTGCTTGTAAGAGCAGAATCGAGAGGTTGACTTTGTCGTTTTTCAGTAACTCAATGTAGCGCATGGAAAGCAACAGAAACTGTTTCAACGGATTGCCGCGCTTGGGTGGTTTGACTGCGGCCTGAGCGGTTGGCGTGATGAGGTTAGCTTGTCCGGCAAGGTCACGTTCAAGTTGTTCTTGTACATATTGCCTGTAGTATGGGGACTCGCGAAAGCGTGCGTCTGCCCTGGCAGGTATGTCTTTATTCTCTTCGGTAGGTTCCAGGGAGGTATAGATTTCGGCGAAGTCTGTTTTATTAAAGAACTTTTTGGCTTCGTCCGGTGGGCCGAAGAAGGCCAAACGCCCACCTTGACAGAGGAAACAGACGTAGTCACAAGCATTGATATTGTTGGTGGCGTGCGTGACCAGGACAATAGTGTGGCCTTTGTCGGCGAGTTTGCGCAATAGGAACATCATTTTGCGGTCCAGGCCGGGATCGAGGCCTGATGTTGGTTCATCCAGGAAGAAGACGCTGGGGTTGGCCAGCAACTCCAGGGCAATGGAAACACGCTTGCGTTGTCCGCCGGATAGCTTGCTCACTAATACGTGCCGTCGAAACGACATCTCGACATCTTCGAGCACCTCATTGATGCGCTGCTTGATCTGGGCTTCAGTGAAGTCGCTGGGCAGGCGCAATTTAGCGGCGTAGTAGAGGGCGCGGTCAACGTTCAGGTCGCGATGAATAATATCGTCTTGTGGGACATAGCCTAGCTGTGTGCTAAAGGCTGCCAGGTGTTTGTAATAGTCCTGACCGTTATAGAGTACCGTTCCGTCCGAGGGTTGCAGTCCGTTCAAGGCACCCATGAGTGTCGATTTGCCTGTGCCAGAACCGCCAACCAGGGCAACAAACTTGCGCGGCGGAATTACCAATGAGATGTTGTTAAGCAGGATAGTACGTTTGTTACCGCGCTGGAGCAGAGCATTCCAAAGACCTCGCAGCGAGATGTCGGTAGTCCGGACGGCCTTGTTGAGTTGTATCGCGTCGATACGCACGCTATTACTCTCGTCGTGCTGTGTCAGTTGTGTACCCGTGTAGGTGAGTTTGAACGGGCCGATGCGTACCTCGTCATTGGGGCTGAGCATCTGGTGGTTCGCAATGCGCCGGGCGTTGATGTAGACGCCATTAGTGCTACCCAGATCAGCAATGCGGTAGCCATTTGGCATGCGCTCCAGGCGAGCATGGTGTCCAGAAACTTGCGGATGATTCAAGACGAGGTTATTATCCGGGTGGCGACCGATGCTAATCTGTGGCGCACCCAGTGGAATCGGACGAATTTCCGGCACAATATCTTGCGTTGCGGATGAGCCGTCGTTGTAGGTCAGGGTGACCAATGTTCCATCTTCGTTGCCAATGCGAAAGACATCGCCCCGCTCCAATCGTTTGCGGAAAGGCTGAACGGGTTCTTTTGTGGGCGTTTGTCCTGGGTACAGTATACCGTTGTATAGTATACCGTTCGTGGTGTGCGGAATCCCTGGTGGTGGCACTGGCTGTGGATGGATAAAGACCAGTGCATCGCCTTCACGGACGATCTGAGCATGAAAGAGTGAAATCACCTCCTCAGAAACTACAATGTCATTCCTGGGGTGACGCCCAATATTGATAATCTGCTTGTCCAGTGGATAGATCGGTTTCTCGTGGTGAATGTTGGAGCTAACCTCCAGCGTTGGCATGCCACGCGGAATGTTTGCTGTCCCCCCCGCGTGCGGTTCGAACACATCTTGGGGTGCGCGTTGAGTATTCATGGGTTGCATAGGTTGTATAGGTTGTATGGTTGGGTTCTGCCTCTGCACTGGCGGTGGTGGAGGAGCAGCCATTGTTGGTAGATATCCTTGCGGATTATTTTGCAAAGACTGTTGGGGAGCCACGGGTGGGTTATTTTGCAAAGACTGTTGAGGAATAGCCATCGTCGATAAATTCGCTGGCGGATTATTTTGATAAGGTGGTTGGATTTCTGGCGGTGAATAGTTTGGGAACGATTGCTGAGGAATATAGGGCTCGTCCTGGAACGATTGCTGAGGAACATAGGGCGCATCCTGGAACGATTGTTGAGGGGCAATCGATGGTGAATTACCTTGCAAAGTCCGGAATGTATTGGGGGGTGGTACCTTGGATGTGTCCGGTGTAGTGGACACATTGGCTTTGACCTGAAAGAGAAAGGAGGCTCCCGTTCCAAGTATGATAGTATCCTGGTCATTAATAGGCATTTGTTGGCCAGGCGCGACATTACGCTGGTTGACCGTGACAGTGTTTCTATCAGAGACGTTGATAATTGCCCATGCCCCATTGTTCCACTCAATTTTGGCATGGTGTCGCGAAACAGCAGGGTCCTTCATGGGAATATCACTGGCCGGGTCACGACCTAGCGTTATATTTGCTTTATAAATTGGGAACGACTCTCCCGCTTGCGAGCCGGTGATAAATTGGATCGAACCTAAGCTGGGTGGGCTATTCAGTGTATCCATAAAATGTGTCGGAATGGCCTGTACGCATGAATAGAATAGGTGTACAGGTACACCCGACCGCTCCTTTCTGTTCAGACAAACAATTAAAGAAGTGCAAGGCTTTTCTCTCAGCCATTATATAGGAGCCGTATACGGCTGACAAGTAGCTGTTGTTAAGTAGAGAGAAGGTGCTTACGCATTATGAATAGTGACTTGCCCGGTACTGACATTGAGAGTGAGCACCGCTTGTGGTGGCCCCTGCGTACTGCTGGAGATCAGGGGGCCATAGAAATTCGCCGCTCCTCCCGCGGATTGGACGTTGATAGGGAAATTGCTGATGATCGCACCGGCGTTGGTATTGGCATCCAGGATGATATTGGTGCCAGCAGGTAATGTCACATTTATTTGGCCGCTCTCGCATTGCAACTTATAGCGCGGGATTGTATTGCCGTTGCTGGGTGTGAGATTGAGGCTGCCGCTAAATTGTACGTTGCCTGTGCCAGTCTCCAGGTGTGATCCATCGAAGAGCGTGGCATTATTGACGGTGATATTGCCAATATTGTTCTTAATGCCCAGGATACCGTTTAGCCCGTTGACGGTGATATTGCCAATGGACGTATCGGCTGCCAGGGTAAGTGGTGTTGAGGCACTGCTAGCTTGCGCTATTGTATTCGGTGGGAGTGTAATGGTCAGATCAACGGAGTCGTTATGGGTGCCGAGTATGCCACCTGCATCAGGCACAGTGGCACTCACCGCCAACATGTTAGGGGCTGTTCCCGATGGCTGCACTTGTACCGCGACATTGCCGAATTCCTTATTCGCATCGTCACTGCTGCTTGCCTTGACCTTTTTTACGATAGCCACTGTTGCTTGCGTTGCACCAGGGTCAACCGTAATGGTGATATTGCCGATGGGATCATGTATATTCATTTGGGTGATGTTCGTGAGTTGTAGAGGTTGAGTTGAGCTTTGTGTATACGTAGTGGGATTGGCAATACCGCCAATACTTCCCAAATTACCGCCATTGGTAGCGGTACGCAGGGCAACGAAGACGACAATTGCCGCCGCCAGTACCAGGATAATGATGCCACCGGCGCACCCGGCGAGGAGCCATGGCCAGACCTTGCGCTGTTTGCGTCTGCGCCGCCTGGGAGGAGCAGCCGGGGGCCGCCTGCGTCTTGGTGGTTCATCGTAGGCATCTTGCTCATCATCATCGTATTCATCATCGTAGACGTCTTGCTGCTCGTCATCATCATCCCAATTGTTGTATCGTCTTGTTTTGTCTCTGCTCATGCGTTTTGTTTATCTTTCAAAAGAATCACTCACGATTACTACGAAATTATTACGAACCAGGGACGCTCATGGTTTTCTCGCCTCGATCATCTACGGTTGTCCTGTCTTGCGCTGCTGTGACTAATAACGATGTTCTGCCCTCTAAAAAGATAGCCGGTAGCATGGCGATGACACAGAGGATACCAGCAGCCAGGAAGATGGCCGTGTAGACTTCGTGTGCTGAGGCAACCAGGTAGTGTGCATAGAGCGTGTTGTAGGCTGTGCTAAAGGCGGGTACGCCCGCGGGTGGTTTGAAGGCGGTGGCAAGCGTGCGGAAGCGTCCCAGGCCCCAGGAAGTTAGCGCGGCAAGACCCAGAATCATGCCGATCATACGCAGCACCGTGACCACCGACGCGGCCATGCCAATCTGACGTTTGCTGGCAGCATTGATGGCCGTGGTGCTGATAGGGGCAATGACCAGGCCAAAGCCGAAGCCAGCGATAAGCGTGCTGCTGGTAATCTGTGTCCAATCAACGTTCAAGGGCCAGAGATGCATGAGCCAGAAGCCAAGTGCCGTGGGCAACAAGCCCAGGATGGCGGTCAGGCGGCACGAAATACGCGAGCAGAGCCAGCCCCCGATCAACGCGCCGATGGGTATCATAGCGGTCAGGCGCAATAGAGCCAGTCCACTATCGAGTGGTGGACGGCCCAGCACCGTCGCGATAAAGATAGGGATATCCGCCATGGCGATAATGAGTGCGCCTCCCACCAGTAAGCTCACCAACGATGTGGCCGAGAAGGCCGCTCGTTTGAAGATGGAGAGTTCTATCACAGGCCAGTTGTTGCGCCGCTCGGTGAACACTTCTAAAGCGATGAAGGCTCCGAGTAAAACAATGGCGGCGGCAATCAACCAGGGATTGTTCTGTACAGATGTGCCGCCTGCTGTGGTAGTTGAGGGACTCAATTGTCCGGCTTCTTGCGACAGACCCAGGCTGAGGCAGAGCAACGATGCTCCTAACAGAATAGCTCCAGGCAGGTCGATGCGTTCTTTCAAAGGTGTGCTGCGTGGAATGAGCCACCAGACAAAGAAGAGTAGGACAGCTACAATAGGCAGGTTGAGGTAGAAGATGGCCTGCCAACCCCAGGTTTGCACAATGATAGAGCCATAGAGCGGGCCGAGTACACCTCCGGCCTCAGTTACCATACCAACTAGCCCCAGAGCCAGACCGCGCCGTTCCTCGCCATAGAAATCGCCCGCGACCGCCATCGCCACCGGCACGACTGCGCCCCCACCTGCTGCCTGGACGAAACGGGCCGCGACAAGCCAGATCAGGCCGGGAGAGTCCATATTCAAGCCAAATTGCTGTAAGAAACTCAGATCAATGCTGTTGCCTAAAATGGGAGCAAGACCACAAAAGAGCGAACCAAAAGCGAAGATGCTGAGGCAGATGAGGAAGATGCGCCGTCGTCCATACATATCGGAGATGCGACCCATCAGTGGCATGGCAATGACATAGCCCAGGAGATAGCCACTCACAATCCAGGCCGCTCGATCAAGCTGAAGCACGGGAATTTGGAGATCGGTGATGATCTGGGGCAACGCTGTGACGACGACCGTCTGATCGAGGGCCGTGAGGAAGACGGCGGCACACGCGACCAGCAATGCCAGCAGTGCCGTGCGGCGTTCCTGGGCAAGACCTTCCTTGCGTAGCAACATGACACTTTCCTCCAGTTCTCAGCTTAAATGGGGGCGGTAATAGTCAGGCTTTCGTTAAACTTGGAGAGCTTGAAGGTACGCACAGTTTGGCTGGTATCGCCCGCCGCCGCTACACCACTCATCTTAATCAGGTAGGGGAGGCTGTCAGATTTCCCGATGCAGGTTGTGACTTTGACAATCGACCCCGTTGGTGCGCCGCCGCCAGTAATGGCCGTCAGGTATTTGGCATCTAGCGTGCCATCGATGCTCCAACAGGGGGTGCCATCCACGTTGGCATCAACGGGCGTGGTGGGATTTTGAATGTTGCCCAGGATGGCGGCAACGCCAGTTTTCGAGTCGGAGAGCGTGCGAGGATCAAGCAGTCCTGTCGTGCGTTGCCACTGATTGGTAATCGGGTCAGTGACATATTGATTGCTACCAATGGTGATCAATTGCACTTGCACGACATTACCCAGGATCAGCACATTCGCATTCGCCTTGAGTTTATCTGGTACCACGATATCACCATCGGCAGTCTTGATGATCAGTGTGCCGCCCGTGCCAGGATTATCGACCGTCAGATTGAAATGGTACGACGTCACCTTTTGAATAGCCGCCTGCGCCTGCTTAATAAGCGTCCTGGCATCCGGCACACTACTGGAACTGCCTCCACCACACCCTGCCAGGATCAGCAGAAGTGCCAACAAACCAAGCAGAGATGATAGCAATAAATTACCAGGGCGACCGCAAGGGATCGCCCCTACCATATACGAATGCACTTTGCGGGCAGGATTAGATGTCAAAGTCGTGCCTTTCTTCTATACGATTGTATAAGAATGTCTTTCATATATCATCATAGCTTCACTATTTTACCATATTACCTTATGTAAGATGCAGAGCTTGTGCAGCTCGCGGTATTATCTCATGTGAGATGCAGAGCTTGTGCATCCACAGGCTGCACAAGCTCTGCATCTTCTATAAAATATTTTGCGAACTGCCGAAGGCAGTGAGAAGTCAAAGAGAAAGCAAAAAATCTCCAGCACGCTGTCCTTATGGACAGTACACAAACTGTCCTCTTGCTCAATAGCACCTTCACCCTTTCTAACGTACAATAGAGCAAAGATGGTACGAAAGGACAACATAAATTATGGCAAACTCATCTTCACCGACAGCTTTGATCACCGGTGCGTCGCGTGGCCTTGGCTTGGCATTGGCCCGTCAACTGGCACAACTCCACTGGAACTTGCTTATAGATGCTCGCGGAGCGGAAGCTCTTGCAACAGTGCATACTGAATTGTCCGCCTTGACTCATGTGGTGGCTATTCCAGGTGATGTAACTGATTCTACACATCGCTCGGCTCTCGCGGAAGCCGCTAGCAAACTGGGTGGTTTGGACGCTTTAATCAACAATGCCAGCATTCTTGGTCCCAGTCCGCAGCCCGCCCTGCTCGAATATCCGCTCGCTGTACTGGAAGAGGTCTATCGCACAAATGTGATTGCACCGTTGGCACTGATCCAGGTATTGCAAAAGCAGTTCAAAGAGGGTGCCTGTATCATTAATATTACCAGCGATGCTGGTGTGGAGGCGTATGAAGGTTGGGGCGGCTATGGCTCAAGCAAGGCCGCGCTTGAACAACTCTCGCATATCCTGGCTGCCGAAAATACCGCCCTGCGCGTCTATTGGGTTGACCCCGGCGATATGCGTACGCAGATGCACCAGGAAGCCTTCCCCTGTGAGGATATCAGTGATCGCCCCTTGCCCGAAGTGAGCGTGCCAGGCTTGTTAGCTCTCATCACTGGGACACACAGCAGTGGACGCTATGCCGCTCGTGAGATAGCGAAGCCAGCAGAGGCCTGAACAAGCACACAGAGGTTGCGATAAAAGTGAGCAAGACTATGAATTTCATGCCAACAACACCTTTCCGTCTGATCAGTTCAGCACTACCTGAACTGAAGGCGTTAGATTTCCACCTGCCAGCAGAGCTTGAGGCTAGCGAACCACCGGAGGCGCGTGGTCTGGCTCGCGACGAGGTGCGCCTGATGGTCTCGTACTATAGCAGTAATCGCGTGGAACATACGCGCTTCCGTGCCATTGGCGATTTTCTCACGGCAGGCGATGTATTGGTGATAAATACGAGTGGCACAATGAATGCCGCCCTGCATGCCACCCGTGCGGATGGCACACAGCTGGAATTGCATCTCTCAACCCATCTTCCGGCAGACCTGTGGATTGTAGAACTGCGCACGTTCAATGGTAAGAGCACAAAGCCCTTCTATGATGTCCGTGCCGGTGAGACGCTGCAACTTGCCAACGGGGCCGCGGTAACGCTGCATGTACCCTACCTGCACGGTCGCAGCAATGGCCCACATCGTTTGTGGATTGCTACCCTCAAACTACCCTCCGCTTTGCAGGATTACCTGGCACAATACGGCTATCCCATTCGCTATAGCTATGTGAAAGAAGGATGGCCGTCGAGCTACTACCAGAACGTCTATGCTACAGAGATGGGTAGTGCCGAGATGCCCTCGGCGGGCCGTGCCTTCACACCAGAACTGATTACCCAATTGGTCGCGCAGGGCGTACAGATTGCTCCTTTGCTATTGCATACAGGTGTTGCCAGCCTGGAAAGCCACGAGCCGCCCTACGAGGAGTTCTATCGCGTGCCCCCGGAAACCGCTCGCATAGTAAATACAGCACGAGCGGCCGGGAAACGCATCATCGCCATCGGCACAACAGTGGTGCGCACGCTGGAAACCGTCACCGACACAGAGGGCGTGGTACACGCTGGTGAAGGCTGGACGAATCTGGTGATTACCCCTGCTCGCGGCTTACGGGCCGTGAACGCCATGCTGACTGGATTGCACGAGCCCTGCGCCACGCACCTCGCCATGCTAGAGGCCCTCGTTGGAATAGAACATCTAAAAGTGACGTATGCCGAGGCTTTGCGAGAAAAGTATCTGTGGCATGAATTTGGAGATGTGCATTTGATGTTGCCGTGAAAATAGCTCTCCATTCTTTAGGGGGATTGGCGAGGACGGGCCGATTATTACCTGTCCCCCAGACAGGGTGCGGCGGTGGCGGCGATACATCGCGCCCTACGTTTCCCCCGGAAGGATGGTGAGCCGTAAAAATTATCTTCTTGCCAAATAACAGCTAGCACCGTTATACTATGGATGCATCGCAAGGAACTTCAATGTTCGCATGATACAAACGTTGGGGGGAGATCATCCTATGCTTGGAAACGATAACAGCAATATTGGCAAGCAAATTGGTAGTAGCTATCGCATCGTCGCGGAATTGGGCCGAGGTGGCTTTGGCGATGTCTATCTGGGCCAGCATATCTTCTTCGCCAACCGTCCACCCGTGGCGATTAAACTGCTGCACACCTTCCTGCGCTCCCCCAAAGAGCGCGAGCAATTTATCCAGGAAGCCCAACTTCTAAACTCGCTCACGCACCCGCATATCTTGCCCATTCTCGACGCAGGCATGCACGAAAGCCTGCCCTTTATCGTCATGGAATATGCCTCTGGTGGTTCCCTACAAGATCGTCTTGAACAGCATCCCAACCAGCCTTTACCCATCGCGGAAGCCATTACGATCATTACCCACATCGGTGAAGCCCTGCACTATGCCCACCAACAAAACATCGTCCATCGCGACCTGAAGCCCGATAATATCCTTTTCAATAGCAATGGCGAGGCGATGCTGGCAGACTTTGGCCTTGCCGCTATCCTCTCGTCAGCAGGCACGCGGGACATCGGCAGTGCTGGCACACCAGCCTACATGGCTCCCGAAATGTTTGAAGGCAAAGTCAGCGTCAAAAGCGACCAATATGCCCTGGGTTGCATCGCCTATGAACTCGTGACCGGACGCAAACCAATTGAGATAGAGGGCTTACCCGTCATCGCCGTGCAGTATCAGCATGCCAAAGTTGAGCCTGTTGCTCCCACACAACTTAATCCACGCATCTCCTCCCACACCGAACAGGCTATCCTCAAAGCCATGGCCAAAGATCGCACCAACCGCCATGTCGATGTTCACGCCTTTCTCACAGCAGTCCAGACCCCCCCAAATCTGCCCAAGAATGGTTGAAAGAAGGCCTTGCTCTTTACGACCTTAAGCGATACGAGGAGGTGATAGCGGCCTATGACCAGACCCTTCGCCTTGACCCCAACTACGCTACTGCGTACCACAACAAAGGACTTGCTCTCGATCAACTTGGAAGAAGGCAAGAAGCACAACAAGCCCGTGAAAAGGCGAAACAACCTGGTTATGGAAGATAGAAAACAGTAAATATTTTGTTGGTTTAAGCGCATCAAAGATTCCTTGCTTCTCCATTGTTGGCACCGATAGACACAACAAGATATAATAGGTGCAACCGTACGACGCAATTCATGGGAGTGGCAGGAGTTTTTTGACATGGTGGATACACAGCGTTTTCTAGTTCGTTTCTGGGGGGTACGTGGCAGCTATCCCACGCCGGGGGCGCATACTGTTCGCCATGGCGGCAATACTTCTTGCATCGAGGTGCGGGTTGGTTCCCATATTCTGATCCTTGATGCGGGCAGTGGGATTGTACAATTGGGCGAAGACCTGTTGGAGCACATGGACGGGCAGACGTTGCACGTATCCGTTTTGATTACTCATGCCCATACTGATCATCTGGTTGGCCTCCCCTTCTTCGCTCCCATGTTCGATAGCCGGGCCGATATTGATTTCTTTGGCCCATCGCTGGCTGGACGCAGTATTGAGCAAATTGTAACCCCGGTTATGTCTCCACCGTATTTTCCTATAGAGATGCGTAAGTTGCCATCGCGGCGCACGTTTCATACTATACAGAGCGACCAATATATTCTCTGGCCGCGTAGCGACAAGGGCAAGCCCAGTATTGTTGCTGATCCGCGGGAAATGAAGGACGCGGAACTGTGTGTCTCGATAAAGTTTACGCAGAGTCACCCGCAGAATGGGGCTATTTTGTATCGTATCGACTATGCTGGTCGTTGTGTGGTGTATGCGACGGATGTGGAGTGGAAAGAAGAGATTGATCCTGAATTTTTGGCTTTCGCGGAGGGCGCGGATTTGCTCATCCACGATGCACAATATACGTCCGAGGATTATAAAAAATCGAAACATGGCTTTGGCCATAGTACAGTTGAAATGGCAACACATGTCGCCAACGCGGCCCATGTGCAAGAATTGATCTTATTTCACCACGAACCGAAGTATGATGACGCGAAACTGGATGCCATGGAGGTGGAGGCGCAAAAGCACTTCGCCTGTAGCTATTCCGCCTGCGAAGGGATGGAGATTGATCTTCTAGCATCTAAAGGGAACTAAGAGAGGGCTTTAATGGAAATAAATGTTCTACTGGCTTTAATGGTGATCCTATCCTTTCTCATCGCCATACCGCTCCATGAGTTTGGTCACGCGCTGATGGCTTCCTGGCTGGGAGATAAAACGCCGCGCAGCGAAGGACGGCAGAGCCTCAGCTGGCGTACACATATTGACCCACTGGGAACCATTATGTGTGTGGTGATGGCCTTCCAGCCCGGCCTTGCCGTGGGTTTAGGCTGGGGCAAACCTGTCAAGCCCGATCCGTGGAAGATGCGCGTTGGGCCAAATGCTGGTTTGCTCATCGTCGCGGTGGCCGGGCCGATCTTTAGTTTGCTCATTGGCCTGGTGGTCGCGGTTCTTGTACGCTTTCTACCGCCAGTGCTGTTCGAGTCAGCACTGGCATTACGCGTTCCTCAGTTCCTGATTGTCTTTGCCAGCGTGAATATCGGTTTGACGTTGCTCAACATTATTCCGTTATATCCCCTCGATGGCTATCAGATTCTCTATACGCTCTTACCCAGCCGACAGGCCGTACAGTTTGCCAAGTCGGCGGCATATGGGCCGCTGCTTATCCTGGCTCTCTTCTTCCTGTTGCCGTTCCTGGCGCAGTTTTCCGGCCTCAGCAGCTTCCCACTGTTCCAGCTACCCACCTATTTCTGGTTGGGTACTATGAATATTATTAGCGCGGCATCGGGTCAGCTCCCAGTTCTAATTGAAAACCTCTACCTTTTGCGGTAGCAAGATATGAGGATTTGGTTGTCTACGATAGGGTATCGCCTGGGACAGGCGCGTCAACAACTTGGTTTTGTGGCTCCACTCTCGGTAGCGGAGTATGAGATGGTGGCGCGGTTCCTGCCAGGTTCCGCGTTGTTGCTTTTTCAAACGATGTCCCCTGCCGATCAACGGCACTCGCTGCGGGTATGCCAGGGGTTACAGGCGCGAGGTTGTGATGAGGTGGATATGCTGGCGGCGGCATTGTTACACGATGTGGGGAAGGCCCAGGAGCGCGTGCCTTTCTGGACACGCCCGGTGATAGTACTGGGAAAATTGCTGTTCCCGCGACTCCTGATGCGCGTAACCGTTTATCCTCATAAGGGGCGTCCACTACCGCGCTGGCGGCGGGCGCTCAGTTATGCCTGGTATCATGCCGAGGTGGGGGCTGAACTGGCAGCACAAGCGGGACTATCAGAGCGAGCCGTGCTGTATATTCGCACCCATCACCAGTCGCAAGGGCCTGCGCGGGAATTACATGCAGTAGATGAGGTATCATAGGCAATGCTAGATCAAGTCGCGACCCCCGCTGACATGGCAAGCAGCGATCTGCCAGAAGAGGCAGACCTGACGCTTCCAGACACGCTAGAGTCAACGGAACAGGCACGTTATGTTGTACATCTTCCCCTCTTTGAAGGTCCCCTCGACCTGCTTTTGCATCTAATTGAAAAGCGGCAAATGGAGATCACGACCATCTCATTGGTGACAGTGACCGATCAATACATGGCCTATTTGCGGCAATGGGAAGCGGAACGATTGCCCCTGGCGAATATGGCGGCCTTTGTCTCTATTGCTGCCCGTCTGCTTTTTATCAAATCTCAGAGCCTTTTGCCGCATGCCTCCAAAGAAGAGGCGGGTAATGATGGTGAGAGTGCGGCAGTGATGGCGGAAGAATTGCAGCGTCACTTACTGGAGTATAAGGTCGCCAAAGAGATTGCCTATCACTTGCGCCAGCGTGAAGAGGCTGGTTTACAAACTTATGGGCGTTCGGGACTGCTGGCCGGTATCGAGACACAACTGACATGGACACCACCCACACTGGTCGGCCTGGAAGCGCAAGCACTGGCCCAGGCCTTTCAACGTCTGCTGGATTTACGATCAAAGGACGAGGCCAACGGGGTGGATTTGCTACCCCTGGCGCGTGTACGGGTGAGCGAGCGCATCGCCGAAATTGCCAGCTTGTTGCGCGTGAAGCCTACCGTGCTGCTCAGCGAGATTATTGAAAACGAACATTCCCGCCTGGTCATCATCGTGACGTTCCTGGCCGTATTGGAGATGTGGAAGCACGCCCGTATCACCGTGAAACAAGAATCCTTGCTCGGTCCTATCCTGCTGGAACGCGGCGAACGCTGGACCGAAGATTTGCAGGTAGAGGAGTAGGCCCAGCCACCGCAGCCACTGCAGGGTACCCCTTGCGGGCTTGCACGGGTAGGTTTTTGCAACCCCCGGTTCCAGAACCTGTCATTCTGAGCACAGCGCAGAATCTCTGGTGGCACGGAGATTCTGCGCTGCGCTCAGAATGACAAGGGAGGAACCAGGCGTTGCAAAAAACTTGACAGCCATTGACTCATCTTTTATAATGGAGGAACAATAAAGTTTCTATTATGGCCTATTTTTTGTGGTCGTGTTGCTTGAGGTGGAAGAGCAGTAGTGTTCGTACCGCACTCATTGTATTAAATAACAGCGTATAAAAACTGTAAGGAGATAGAACGTTCATGGAAGAGGCTCAGGAGTTACCTCAAACAGAAGGGGCCGTTTCGGCTGAGGCGACTAAAATCGCGGAGCTAGAGGCGCAATTGGCGCAGGCACGCACGGAGGCGAATGACAATTGGAATAGATTTTTGCGCGAACGTGCCGATATGGAGAATTTCCGCAAACGTCAGGAACGTGTGTTGGCAGACCGCGTGCAACAGCAAAAGAAGGCAATGCTCCATAAAATACTGGGCGTGCTGGACAATGTTGAGCGAGCATTAGTCTATCAAGATACGTTGAGTCGGCAGGATTTGCAGCAGGCTCTACGCATGGTGCAGTGGCAAATGAATGAAGTCATGCGGGGCGAGGGCTTGAATCCGGTACCGACCGTAGGCGAACCCTTCAATCCCTATCTTCACGAAGCGATTGAGGCTGTCGAAAGTAGTGACAAGCCAGAAGGAACCATCGTCGAAGAGGTACTCAAAGGGTATACCCTTGGCGATGAGACGCTGCGTCCAGCCCGTGTGAAGGTCAGTATGGGCAATAAGCAGTAATGTGTGTCTTTTACAGGCATGGATATGTCTTCTTTGGCATAACAAGCAGAGGGCTGGACTATGGACTATAAAGATTACTATAAGGTACTCGGTGTTGCACGAACAGCCAGCGCGGATGACATTAAAAAAGCCTTTCGCAAGCTGGCCCGTAAGTATCACCCTGACGTGAATCCCGGTGACAAGAAGTCAGAAGCGAAATTTAAAGAAATCAATGAAGCCTACGAGGTGCTCTCGGATAGTGACAAGCGGCGTAAATATGACACATTAGGCCCAAATTGGCAAGAGCAGTTTGGCCCTTCGGGCTTTGGGAACACCGCACGGCGTTCCTCTGGTTTTGGCGGTCGTCCCTCGTCCTCAGCCTACGATTTTGATGCCAGTGGACCAGCTTTTTCCGACTTCTTTGAGGCCCTGTTTGGCCGCACGGGTGCGGGCGCTGGCACGGGCGGCACTGCTGGCCCACGAGGTGGCGTTCGAGAGGATATACGCAAGCGTACCGGTGATAACATTGAGCAACCCGTCGAGGTAACGCTACAAGAGGCGTATGTCGGCGGCACGCGAACCTTCAATATCCAGTCTACGGAGGTCTGTCCCATTTGCAAAGGGACTGGCGAAATGGCGGGTAAACCCTGTACGAACTGTGGCGGGCAAGGCTTCATACCGCGCAATAAACGCATCCAGGTCAAGATCAACGCCGGTGTGGATAATGGTTCCAAGATAAGGGTGGCCGGTGAAGGGCAGCCCGGTATGGGCGGTGGCCCACGCGGCGACCTCTACCTGGTGATTTCCGTCAAGCCTGATCCCCTGTTTGAGCGCAAAGGCGATGACCTCTATGTCGATGTTGATGTCGATCTGGTCAAGATGATGCTGGGCGGCGAGGTAGCCGTGCCAACACCGGATGGGCGTAGGCTGATGCTGAATATTCCAGCAGGTACCCAGAATCGTCGCATGTTCCGTCTGGCAGGCAAAGGGATACCGCACCTGCGCGGTGACGGCAGCGGCAACCTCTATGCTCGTCTCCATGTGCTGCTCCCTACCAATCTTTCCAACGAAGAAAAAGAGTTGTTTGAGAAATTGGCCCATACCCGTGGTGTAGGGGCGCATCCATAGCCACCTACTCCAACTAAATCAAGAAGGGGGTTGCCAAAGGAGAAAGAAAAGAGGATACTCGTTTTCAAAAGATTATCTTGTTGAGAAAAGGAGACCCTCCATGTCCAATGATACCCCTGGACAGCA
>JBPCJY010000135.1:0-24404 GCA_051004815.1 Ktedonobacteraceae bacterium | reverse complement strand
GGCCTTCGCTTTCCCCTTCTCATCCCGGGACGAGAGAAACCCGCGCGGAAGAAAAAAGGGGGGAGGAGCGAGCTTGCCGCACGAACAAGAGGGAACGCCAGGCACCCCCGCCACTTCACCCCTTGCTTGCTACTCAAATATATGGTACACTCTTCCTAAAGGCTACCTCTTGTCAGAACATGTACCGTCTATACTCTCTACGAGAACTCGTCGCACCCACTCATGCCTTTCTCTTACCAGCATCCCCTTCCTCCATTGTCGGCAAAGAAGACCTGTCACAACCGTCACAATGTCACAACTACAGATGAGAGCTTACAGAGCCACGGCTGGCAGTGATCAAAGAAGACCTGTCACAACCGTCACAAGTGTCCCAATTGTTACCACAAAGAGCTTGCTCGTAAGTAGCAAGTATGATAGAGTACCATAGGAGCGCGATACATCGCGCCCACTGCCAATTGATCGGCCCTTCCGTGACCTTGTTGTAGCACCACCGAGAAAGGAAGAACTTCATGAGTAGCAGCAAACCCACAAGTGCGTCTGCGCTCGAAGAACTGGAGCGGCTTCGTGCTCGTGTGCTGGAATTAGAACAGCACGAGAGGGAACGAACGTATGCGGAGACCGCTCTGGACGAACGCGTGCGACTGTCAACACTCACGCATGATGTTAGTGTTGCCCTTATTCAGAGCAGCACATTACAGGAAAGCCTACAGCAGTGTGCCCAATCCCTTGTGATCCACCTTGGGGCCGCTTTTGCCCGTATTTGGACGCTCAATCCAAACAACCACGTCCTTGAATTGCAAGCAAGTGCAGGCATGTACACCCATCTGGACGGCTCCCATAGTCGCGTTCCGGTTGGCACACTCAAAATTGGCCTCATTGCGGCTGAACGCCTTCCCCATTTGACCAATGCCGTTATCGGTGATCCGCGTGTTAGCGAGCAGGAATGGGCTACTCGCGAAGGTATGGTCGCGTTCGCTGGCTACCCTTTGCTCATTGAGGAACAAGTGATCGGCGTAATGGCTCTCTTTGCCCGTGCGCCCTTGTCCACAGCGGTGCTGGATGCCATGGCTTCCGTCTCTAATGCCATTGCATTGGGCATTGAGCGCAAACGCGTCGAGGAAGAGCATGCTCAATTACTGGTGTTTGAACAGATGGCACGGACGCAAGCTGAAGCGGCGCGAACACGCACGGAACGTATTCTTGACAACCTGACCGATGGTTTTATGATCTTCGATGAGGCGTGGCACTATACCTACATCAATCCACAGGCCACACCCTTTACAGGCAAACCCTGGCAAGAGCTACTCGGCAAGAACGTCTGGGAAGAATTTCCGGCACTGATCGACTCCATGTTTTATCAGCAGTACCACTATGCCGTTGCCCATCAGGAAAGCGTAGCTTTCGAAGTTTTCTCCGCTATGCTCTCAGAGTGGTTTGACGTGCGTGCCTATCCCATTCCGGGCGGACTGGCTATCTATTTCCGCAACATCACCCAGCGTAAGCAGGCGGAAGAGGAACATATTCGTCTCCTTGAAGCCGAACAGCTCGCCCATGCTGAAGCGGAAGCAGCCTTGCAGGTGCGCAACGACTTCCTCTCCAGTGTCACACATGACCTCAAAACGCCGCTTGCCGCGATAAAAGGTAACATACAATTGCTCCAGCGCCGGTTAAGACGTGGCGAGGTACCCGATCCTGCCTGGTTAATGGAACGACTAGCCGTCATCGAATCATCTACAGTGAAAATGACCGGCATGATAGAGGATCTGCTAGATGTCGCAAAACTCCAGGCGGGACAGCAACTAGATCTGGATATGCGCCCGCTACGACTGGTGCCATTAGTGCGGCAAATTAGTACCGAACAGCAAGAGACGACAAAGCGTCATCACATCGTGGTCTTAGCTCCGACTGAAGACCTGCTAGTGCGTGGAGACCTCATTCGTCTGGACCGCGTACTGACAAACCTGCTGAACAATGCCATCAAATATAGTCCCAAGGGAGGGCAGATCACCCTAGAACTCACACAGGAGGAAGAACAGGACCAGTTGTGGGTTGCCTTGAGCATACGGGACCAGGGAGTTGGGATTCCTTCCGCCGACCTGCCCCATATCTTTGAACCCTTCCATCGAGCAAGTAACGTGGCAGGACACATTCAAGGGACAGGGATTGGGCTAGCCAGTGTGGCACAGGTGATTAGACAGCACGGAGGCAGCATTTCAGTCAATAGTGAAGAAGGACAAGGAAGTATCTTTGTATTGAGGCTGCCGTACACACATAGCGAAGCAGCAATGTAGCGTGAAAGGAAATCAGGGTGAACGAGAAGCAACAAGCAATGAACCGTTCCGTTCAAGAGAAATACCGTCCCATTCTTGTGGTCGATGATGACCATAACTTGCGTCAAACCATCCAGTGGGTGCTCGAAGAAGAGGGGTTTTCGGTATCGTCTGCTGCCGATGGGCAAGAGGCGGTGGAGCAAGCCATGGCACAGCAACCTGGACTCGTCATCCTGGATATGGGCTTGCCGCTGTTGAATGGTAGCGAGGTCGCGGCACAAGTTCATGCACGATATGGAGCGGCAGTGCCAATTATACTCATCACCGCTGATGGTCAGGCTGAAGAAAAAAGTCGCCGCGTAGGAGCGACATCGTTTCTGCGCAAACCTTTTGACATAGACGATCTGGTTGATGCCGTCCAGCAAGCATTGGCGAGACCCTGAAGGAATGTGCGTCCGTTATGCTGTATTGGACGTAGTAATAGAGAGAAAGCAATCAATCTAACCCATTGACGTTCTCTATTTGAAGCTCACGTTCGTTTGGTCTTTGCACTTGCCGTATGTCGGTGTTCTCATCAACATGTGCTCAATGTGCTTTTACACTATGAAAAGGAGATACAGCATAGTTACTGTAGCACTGCTCGTTCGCCTGGAGGCAAAACCCAGCAAAGAGGCAGACGTCGAAAGCTTCCTGACTGGAGCTTTGCCACTGGTTCAGCAAGAGCCAGACACAACAGCGTGGTTCGCCATCCGCCTGGGACCCTCAACATTCGGCATCTTCGACGCCTTCCCAAATGACTCAGGCCGACAAGCTCATCTCTCCGGTCGCGTCGCCGCAGCACTCATGGAGAAAGCTTCCGATCTGTTCGCGCAGCCACCTGCCATCGAGAAGATCGATGTGCTTGCATCTAAGCTTCCCGGCTAGAGACCGCGCACACGTCAATAGTTATGAATGCTGTGTAGTGGCCGATTTATCGTACCCATCGCCGATTCATTGACCCCTATAGACATTAAGTTAAGCATAGACATTAACTTAAACGATGCGACGTGTTTTCCAAGGCGACCGCAAGGGATCGCCCTGGTACTCTACACTCCGGGTGTCATTCGTCAACAGAGTCTACTATACACGGGCCTGGCAAGCCGATTCACTCGTGTATAGTAGGGGCGATCCCTTGCGGTCGCCCTGGTGGGGTGGCTCTGTAGGCTCATCCTCTTAACTTAATGCCTATGAGGCACGATAAATCGGCCCCCTACGGTCGCTTGCTTATGCTCTTAAGTGAAATGATTGGCCGCCAGGGTCGCCCTGGCACTCATTCACAAACCCTGGTCCGCAGCCCACGAGCTGCGCAACGAGTTTAACTCAACAGTAAACACGAACACCTTTCTTCTTTGCGTGAAAGAGATCCCCCTTGACATGCCATCCTTTCTGCTCTATACTTACAACGTAAGTTTACGCTGTAAGTATAGAGAGGAAGAGGATGATGGCGAAAACGAGTGGATCACTCACACGTCAACGGGTGTTAGAAGCGGCCTTGCACTTGATTGATCGAGATGGCCTGGAAGGTTTTAGTATGCGCAAGCTCGGTGCCATGCTCGGCGTCGAGGCGATGTCGCTGTACAATCATGTTGAGAGTAAGGGGGCCCTATTTGATGGGGTCGTCGAGCTGCTCATCGTGCAAGCCCCGGAGCCTTCGATCCCTGATGCCACACCACGCGAGGAACTCTGGGCCTTCGCCCATGCCTTTCGGGACGTCTTACGTGCCCATCCACGGGTACTTCCCCTGGTGGCGACGAGTCCGCTCCGAACCACAGCCTCGCTGGCCATTCTGGATCGTCTTTTGGAGACCATCCAGCGCGCACAGATCACCGGAGTTCAGGCCATCTATGCGTTACAGTGTCTTGTTGGCTTCATCGTTGGTCACACCTTGCTCGGTCTGGGGACACTGCCTGTGGCTGGCCTGGAGCCAGGGCCAAACGGCCCGGCGGTCTGGCAACAATTTCCAGCAGAGTGCTACCCGACGCTCCACGCGTTGTTGCCAACCATTGCGCAGTGGCAGCCTGACCACGAGTTTGACTTCGGATTGCAGGCGTTGTTCCAGAGTCTGTTTGAGCGATAGAAAGGTTTACCTATCATGGTGAGAACACAGATCAAACACAGGACAGTATCAAACGGAGAGGTGAAACTCGCCGTGAGCGAGAGTGGTCAGGGGCAAACCCTCCTGTTCTTCAACGGTCTTGGGGCAACGCAGGTGGCCTGGAAAAGAATGATTCGCGAGCTCGGTGGCCAGTATCGGTTCGTCACCTTCGATTTTCGCAGTCATGGCAAAGCAACCACCTCGCACCAGAATACCTTTGAGGGTTTCTCGAGCGACGCAGAAGCAGTCATGGACGAGGTTTCGGACGACCAGCCGATCTTGGTTGCCTGGTCAATGGGGGCCGACCTGGCCGTCTGGTATGCGGCGACTCATCCTGGGAAGGTGGCAGGGCTGTTTCTCATTGACGGTGCTCTTCCCGTCAATCTCGTCGATGATCCGGATTCGGTGAAACGTCGGCTCAACACGCCAGCGGTGAAGATCGGGCCGTTGCTCTTGTCTCTCGTTGGCATGGGATATCGACTCTCCCCTGACGATCTGGCGACCCTGACCATTGAGGTGAATACGCGGCGCGAGCTGCTTCTTTCGGCTTACGAAAAGCTCGACTGTCCAGTTGAGCTGGTTCTGGCGATGAAAACCGCTGGGGAGAAGGGAGCGCGTGCTGAGCGAACCAATGCGTTGTGGCGAGCTGGCGGCGAGCACCTGGCAAGCGCGTACCCAACGTTCCCCATCCAATGGTTGGATACCACCCACCTGCTCCCTTTCAAGGAACCGACGAAGCTTGCCGAAGCTCTCGACGAGTTTGTCCGACGAATCCAGGTCAGCGATCTCAGGAATGCCCAGCGAGATTCGGAACTTGGGAAAAGAACCTGTTGAAAAGAAGAAAGAGAGCTTGCTTCCGAGCAGATCCTTTCTTTGCTTGAGATTATCTCGTTGCGCAACTCGTGGGCGCAGAGTCCCCAAAGATAGAGAATTCCCAAGCCACCTGTTTTGTGTTATAATAGGTACAGACAGACATGCGGTAAACAAATCTGATAGATGTTTTAGAATACGTGCCAGTGATGAGATAAGGCAACCATCGAGCATACAGAAGCCTTCAGCACCGTAGGCTACAACTTCTCCTCCGGTCATACGAATTCTTTCGTGTCTTTATCTTATCCCCTTTACCGTGGAACTTTTAACAGAAAAAGGCAGGTTTTATCCTGTTCAAGAGGAGCCATCCGCCATGACCTACTCACGCCGCAACAGTGCTGAGGAACAACAAGAGGCTTGCCAGAAAGCAAAACAGATAACGGCCATCTGCGAAAAACTCTCGATCACCCTTGATCCTGTTGACTGGCAAAACTTCGGAATGCAAGCCAGCGTGACCGTCAATACGATCAAGATAGGTGATCTCTTGGACTTCGGTCAAGTGGATAGCGATTCCATTCTGCGTCGCGTGCAGATCAAATTGTTTGAACATGCCGCTCTCGAAGCCATTCACGCCCGTCCCAGCCTCAAAGCCTTGATGTGGAGTCCAGTTGATGTGGTGCAACCACAAGCGTTTTTGAGCCTCTGGATCATCACCATGGAAACTGATGAGCGCGTACCTATCGCTGAATACATCAGAAATGGGCAGCGCATCTATGAACATTATGCGCTCAATGTGTACGATGGACAGCAACTCGCACAACTCTTTGGACCGGCTCAAAGCGGTGAGTTCCAGCTTGGTGAGACAGTCACCGTTGAGGAACATCAACGGAAATACGTTGGAGAAATCATCTACATTCTTTCACATGGCAAGGTGCTCACGAGCCGTAAATATTCACCACGGGGTGCTCAAAGCGTCGCGGGCAAAGCATACATGAACGATGTTTCAGCAAGGTATCTTGTCGATTGCAAAGATGGTTTCCCTCATTTGGTTAATCAGTCACAAATCACTTCCGACACACAGGACGGCCAACCTCTCGTCCAGCTATAGCTTGAATTCGCGCTATTCTAGTTTCGTTTTGCTTTTTTTGTGCTCTATTTCACAATATGCTCTGTGAAATAGAGCACATTTGGGAACAACCAGAGGCAGGGATGTGTTACGGTAAGTATAGAACTGAATAGTTACGATAAACATAGCAAAGCGAAAGAGTACAATATACATGGCTACCTACGAGAAAAATATACAAACATCAAGTGAAGCGGCGCAAGCGTGGCCCTTGCATCGCGTTGGATTAAAAGTGCATGAGCTGGCCACCAGCCTTGACTATTACACAAAGTTGGGGTTTTCCATTGTGCGCGATGAACGAGAACAGGGGACGGTTGGACTGGGCGTTAGTGGGAAAGAACTACTGAGTCTGCGCACACAGGCTGGTGGACGCCCACGGCCAGCACGCACGGCTGGGCTGTATCACTTTGCCATCCTGCTACCAAACGAAGCGGAACTGGCTTCTTTCTTACAGCACTGCATTGAGCAGCATATCCCAATCGATGGTGCCTCCGATCATCTGGTGAGTCAGGCCCTCTACCTGAGCGACCCGGAAGGCAATGGCATCGAAGTTTACGCCGACCGACCACGCGATCAATGGGAATGGCGTAACGGCAGCATCAATATGGCAACCCTGCCATTAAATGTGCCTGCCTTATTGAAACAGGCCAAACCCTTTAAGGGCTTTTCCGCGCAGACACGCCTGGGCCATATGCATCTGAACGTGGGCAATCTAGATGCCAGTCTGGCTTTCTACCAGAAGCTTGGTATGGAACTGACGGCGGATTTGTTCAATCAAGCGCGTTTCCTTTCGTGGGATGGCTATCATCATCACCTGGGTATCAATGTGTGGGCGGGCCGCAATGCTAAGCGTGTGGAACCAGATGTGTACGGAATCGATTTCTTCGAGCTTGCACATCCAGGGCTTACACCAGGCACATTTGTAGACCCGGATGGGGTTAACGTTGTAGTTATGGCATAAGCCGCTACTCTTTTCCCTGAAAATCGATGGTAATTCCGAGGGCTTCCACCAATGAGACAACCTGTTGCAAATTGATGGTTGCCCCACGTAGTTCGTTGATACCCACCCGCGCCCCATCCAGATTGCAGCTACTGAAATCCACTCCGCCCAGCTTACAACCGGAGAGTTCCGCGTTCCGCAAGTTGCAATCGCTAAGGACGACGTGCGAAAGGTCGGCTTGCTGCAAATCGGCCTCACTCAGATCACAATGCTCAAAACGCACCGATTTACACGTAGCAAAGCGAAGCTGTGCCAGATTGAGCTGACAATCCTTAAAGAGTACATCCTGAAAACGTGCTTCCGCGGCAAGAAAGCCCGTCATACGACAACCAATGAACTCAGTGCGATACACCCCAGCCTCGTACCAGTTGGCCGTCATCAAATCGCACTGGCTCAAACGTGCATCCTCTAAACGCAACGCCTCCCACTGTGTACCACTCATATTCACCTGCGAAAATAATACCTCTTCAAACGAGCTGTGCGCGGCTATTTGATTGCTCACGTCCATTGCCGAGAGCAAAAGGGAGCGGTACTGCTCTTTAGCGGAAACATAGCCACCAGGTAGCCCTTCGATGAGTTTGTTTTTCTTTAACTTTGGCGGTTGGATGATTTGGATATCTTTAGGCATGAATGCATTCCACTTCTATTCTTGCAAGGACTGTCTGCTTTAACTAGCCTTGTCATACAAGCTCTGGCCTTGTCCATAATACGCATCAAAAAGGTGCTGATATATTTCGTCGCACTTCCTTTTGGACATTTCGGGAGTATAAACGCCTGGAAGCCTCTCATTCAACATATCCCGCACGGTGATGAACACATTGGCACGCGCCTGTTGTTTCTTGCGCCAGTCAAGTACCAGTTTCTCACGCTTCAACGTTGCAAGAAGGGTACGTACAACCTTCTTCACCTCATCCTTCTCTTTATCAGAGAGTTCGCTATGCGAACGCGTCAACAGGTCAAATATGGTCAGTTCTTCCTCGGATAACTGCTCGGCAACGTGTCGTTGTTCCTCTTCGTTCAATTCCTGCGCAAGCTCAACCAATTCCTTGAACAGTAACTCGACGTTCTTGCTACCTGCATTATAGTCATCGATCAAACGTTGGAACTTCTCCTGGTAATTGGCGCGGCTTTTATTCAGACGCACCATACGTGTGATTTTACTATTGATGGCTCCGCGCAACTTTTCGACTTCAGTATGCTTGCGTGAGCGTGCAAAGTGCGCCTGTAACGCGTCAAAGTCGATCTGGCTCAAGTCGATATGTGGTGCTGTGTCATACGTGCCACTCGATTCACGAATAACATAGCGTTTGGTTGCCACAGAGAGGTCCAGCAATCGTTCGATATCACCCATGATCTCGCCAATGTCAGCGTTCGGCACCAACAGGCGAATCTCACGTGCCATGACGACGAAGAGGGCCACGCTACCACTAAATGTACTGGCAGCAGGATCGGGCAAGATGGCCTTATAGCGTTGCACCACCACACCAGCGAACGAGAGATATTTCTTCTTGGTCTCGTCGTTGGCTACCAGCGCATCCACAGCGTCCTGGATCAAACCAGCACGTTTGAAGTTCTCTATCGGGGCTTGCTGGATAGCCTGTGGATCAATGCCTTGCTCTCTGCAAAAAGCGGTGGTCTCTTCGATGGCCTTCTTTAAGGTCGCCACCAGTTCGATCTTCTCTTGCACGGGAACTTCGCCCTCTTTGACACCTCCACCCGTCGCTGAACCATAGATAGCCAGAGCTTTTTGCAGGTTGCGGAAGACGCCCACATAGTCTACGATCAAACCGTTGACCTTATCGCCGAAGACGCGATTGGCGCGAGCAATTGTCTGCATAAGCGTGTGGTTGCGCATGGGTTTGTCGAGATAGAGCGTAGAGAGGCTGGGTACGTCGAAGCCCGTAATCCACATGGCGCAGACAAAGACGATGCGCAGAGGATTGGTTTCATCTTTGAATTTCGTTTCCAAATCCTCCTGAAGCATGCGCTTACGGTGTGTCAGGATATCCAGGCCCTTCTGCCGAAAATCGTCGATCTCGTTTTGTGACTGGGAAACCACCACGGCCATATCTGTGCTTTCCATGTAGGTGATCTTCTCTTGTAATGCGTCTCGTCCCAATTCACCCGGCGTGTATCCTTGCAACCGCTTACGCAGCTCTTCCAGATATACTTGCCAATGTTTCTCTACCTTATCGTACATGCGTACCGCCGTGGCTTTATCGATGGAAACGACCATCGCCTTACCCATCTGTCCACGTCCCATGAAATGAGCGACGATATCCCTGGCGATTTCTTCCAGGCGATCATCGCGGGTAATCAGGTGATATTCACGCGCAAACTCGCGTTCCAGGCGTTTCTCCTCGGACTCATTCAGTTCCGCTTCCTCAATAAGTTGCTCGATATCCTGGTTAAAATCAGTGTTGATGAGCAACAATTCGGGGATGCGATTCTCATAATAGAGCGGAACAGTGATGCCATCGGACACCGATTGCGCGAAATTGTAGACGCTGACATACTCTCCAAAGACTTCGCGTGTCTTCTCTTCGCCCACCATGAGCGGCGTGCCGGTGAAGCCGATGAAGGCAGCGTTGGGCAGAGCATTACGCATATTGAGCGCGAGGACATCGTATTGCGTGCGGTGCGCTTCATCGGTCATCACGATGATATCCGAGCGGTTCGAGAGCTGGGGGTAGGTTTTGCCCTGTTCAGTATGGAATTTGTGAATCAGCGTAAAGATGTTGCGATGATCTTCGCGCAAAAGCTGTTGCAGATGTGTACCGCTCTCAGCCTGAACCTGCTGTTCGGTCACAGCACCGGCCCCCTGGAACGTTTTGTATATCTGGTCGTCAAGTTCCTGACGGTCGGTGACAATCAGAAATGTCCAGTTGCCAGGGATTTTGCGCAAGACTTTCTGTGAGAAAAAGACCATCGAGTAGCTTTTGCCGCTACCCTGCGTATGCCAGAAGACGCCCAGGCGACCCTGGTTTTCGCGCAGCGCATGGACAGCAGCCAGCGCGTTATTGACGCCCAGAAACTGGTGGTTACGGGCAATCAGTTTGATGAGCGCACCACCTGCATCGCTAAAGAGCGTGAAATTCTCGACGAGGTCCAGAAAGCGACCTTTTTCACAAGTGCCACGAATGATGGTATCTAGCGCGATAACACCCTGCTCTTCCTCATTGCTAATCTTCTTCCACTCGAAAAAATGCTCCCAGCCAGCCGTCATGCTGCCAATCTTGCTCGAATGCCCATTGGAGAGGAGAATAAAGGCGTTATACCAGAACAATTGAGGAATGGTATCCTTGTAATCACGCAGGTTGCCAGAAAAGGCGTTTTCCAGTCGCTGATGCGTGGTTTTAAGTTCGATGAAAAGCAAGGGCAGGCCATTGACGAAACCCACCAGGTCAGCTCTCCGATTGTGCATCTCGCCAGCAATCTTGAACTGCGACACAAGCAAGAAATCGTTGTTGACGGGACTCTGCCAGTCAATGACGCGCACCGTCTCGACGACCTCTTCGCCTTCCTCCCCACGAAACGCTACCTTAACACCATGCTTGAGACGCTGATACATCTCGTGATTGGCATGAGCCGGACTGAGAAGGCTGCGATCACGAGCTAATTCCTCAATAGCCAACTCGATGGCCTCGCGTGCCAGCCCTGGATTGAGCCGCCGCAATGCCCCACGCAACCGCGGCACCAGCATAACCTCGTGCTGCGTCTCGCGCCCCAACGTACCACTACTCCCTAAACGCTCTGAGAAAGCATTGATGGTTTCGTAACCCAGCTTTGCGAATAAGGCTATGGCTGGTTGCTCTACCAGAGTGTCTTCGGAGTAGTTGCGCATCTTCACATCTTTCTGCGTCAGACTTCAAGAAAGTTCCTGCTTGCCTGTTACCTCATATTTTATTTCTGTCAACATTGACCAGAGATAGTTATCATCCAACAAATTGAGGATTACCCATTTGTTTTTAGGATCGTAGACAAGCTTCTCTTTACCATCTTCGTTCACAATCTGTACAGGTAATTTATTGTGATCAATCACTTTTTTGATGTGATCTATTGTGATTTTGCTGAGGTAAGATTTTGATGCGATATTTTTGAGCATTCTTTGCTTCCAAATGTGCCTCCCGCAGTCATTCGTGAACTCATCAAAATTTTTGATAGGAATGCAGACCTTTATACTTTCCAAAGCCCCTTTTGCAATTTGTCTTACCTCATCAAAAAAGCAGAAAATATTTTGAAAGCCCTTCTTATCGAAGATAAACATCGCATCTCCACGACATAAGCAATCTACCTTCGAATCAAAAACAAGAACGGCATCAGTTACCAGGTCATACCAATCGTGCTGAAAAATAGCGTAGATTAACGAACGGTTTAAAAGCTTTTTGTGCGTATAGGTGCGAAAAAAGTAGATAGGCTCTTCAGAAAGAGGTTGAACGGCAATGACATAGAAACGTAGAGCTGAGATGAACCGATCATTTGCATCATATGAATCGATACTTGTTAGTGCCTTGAGAGGGCCTAATTGCTCAAGAATGGTCTGATACTTAGACAAATCAAGGCGTTGGATATGATAATCAGCAGGGAGGCTGTCTTCATTATATTCTGGAAACAAGCACAATTGCCGACAATCATCTTGTTTATAAAGTTCGATCAAATTCTTGATTGTATCTCGAAACACTATCGCTAGCTCATCAGTAATCTGTAGCCTTGCAAATCTTGGTACTTCGTCTTTCACTACTGAAGCCAAGCAAACCGTTATAACACACTTACTAAGATCTAATGTGAGTATTTCATCAAAGACATCTGTGTAAGTAGCTGTTACTGATGTACTCATACGACTTTCTCCAAAAAGATACCTCTACCAACATCAACAATACGTAAAGTTTCCCCGCGTTTAATGGTGCGACGAGTGAAAAGCGAATAAGAGTCAGGGTCATTCTCAAAGGTGACATCATATAAACTGTAACCAGCAAGGCTAAGCATCGGGTTAATACGAATCATACTTGATTTGACGTATATGACTCCCAAAAGCACAATGAAAATCAAAAGCGTCGAAATTTGCTGCCATCCATTGAGTGGGAGAGTGACAAATGGAACAACATAGCTCGCTACATAGCCCATAACATCTCCCTCTTTTTCTTGTCTTTCAGTTATCTTTGCTGGAATCGCAGCCATCCTCGGAGCAATTTTGCAAAAGTATGCATATGTGCAGGTTAAACCACTTATACCTATAACTAAAGCTACCCAAGCTAGTACAGGTTGCTGGTTAACGAAAAGGATGCACAGAATTACCGACAGCGGAAAGTATGAACTGATAAACAACATACAACGAACAAATATGGTTGGCATGAATATAACCTTTCTGCGGATTATCAGTCAACTAATATATTACTTTTGCACTATTCTCTATTCCTATTCTTACTATACTGTCCAAAAGTAGTAATCAAGCTAGCTGCCAGGGCTATACAACGTTGCCAGTCTTGCCTGAATTGCGTGTATAGTATAGTAGGGGCGACCCTTGCGGTCGCCCTGGCAATCATTCACAATACTGTTGCCAATACTGGCGTAAATGTCCCCGAATACCCATACCTGGAAAATAGCTTGCATACAGCTCTTTGAACTTTTGCTCAGCACTCTCAAGTGAATCCGCTGGTAAAACGCGTAATCTAGCAGCCATGTATAGCATGGTAACAGAAGGTCCTCGTGATTCCCCTTGATTGCAGTGAACAAGCACCTTTAATTCATTGGCACGCTGCTGGTCAATAAAATCTAATGCTTGGTTTATCATTCCTTTATCAAAAAACAGAGGATTATCAGTATCGACTATATTGAGCATTAATCTGTTTCCTCGGTGAGCTACCAGGTACTCTGGATCAGATTTTGGAGCACCACGACCAGTGTAACCCAATGCTTGCCGATGATATGGCTCTTTACAAGCATGAACTACTGCCCAATCACGCTGATGAGAAACAGAGCACTCGTAATCGCGCTCATTACCTACGAACAGCTTTGGATACACTTCAATCATTCTTCTCTCCTTCAATACAAATATCCAACCCCTCCACATCCACCTCGCCCGCAATAAGCTTCGGTAACAACAGGTCGCGGGTTTGGCGGAGATTGGCGTTTTTCTTGATTAACACTTGCTTTTGCCTGAATAAAGGATCAATAAACTCCTGAAATATGCTGAGTATTGGTCCATCTGGCAATAGGAAAGGCAACAAGTAAGCCTGATTGCGATTAAGCCCTGGCACAGCAGCATCGTTGTTGACAAAATGCTGATCCTGCAAATTGTAGTAGATATAATGAAGGCATACATTTGAACGCACAAAAAATACAGTATCAATAGGAAAGAAATCATTATCTGACCAAAAGACACTCCCTACATTTCCTTTGCGACCTACAATTATGCCTGGGCCTTTGACAATCCCTTCATTATGGTAACCAATCACTCCACCTGATCCATAGACAAGAATATTTCCCACTACTCTCATATCGGCTTTTAGAGCCTTACCATAAGCTAACTCAATAACTTCCCCCAACTTCACCACTTCCCACCCCTCCGGAATCATCCCCAATGCAGGCTCTACCATGCTCTTCTTTTCATGTCCCGGAAAGCGGAAATGCACGAACCACTCGCGGTACAGGGATTGGGCCATCTCTTCCAAAATAGCAATGCGACGCATGTTGTTCTCGATTAGGTCGTCGTAAGCTGAGAGAATGGCGGCGATTTTGTGTTGGGTAGGAAGTGGGGGTAGAGATATCTTGAAAGATGGAAAATGAGTCAGTGGAATACGGTCTACTGTCGAGCCAGAGAGTATATTTTTTGATATTGTTGTTCGCCAATCCTCGCTGAAAAAGTAGTAAAATAAAAATCGGGTATCAACCTTTTCAGAATTGGGACGAATTAATGCAAGCCTTCTGCCTAAACATCCTCTAAAACCTTGAGGGATTATTGCATAGCGGTTGAGGGTGGCTTCATAGGTAAAAACAATATCCCCTGCATGTGGGGTTACTCGTCTTGTCCATTCAGAAAAATCAAAATCAGCAATATGCCGTATATCAGTTAGATCAAGCTTACCATCTTCACTGATATTTTTGATACCTAAAAAAACAGGACCATTTGATGCAGGCTTTGGTGTTGCGTGAGGTCCGTCATAGAGTCCTAAATACAGTGTTTCGATAGGAACACGCTTCCAATTTTTATTTATAACCATAGATATCACTCCACCCTCTCCAACAGCTTCGCTACATTCTCGCTAATCCGTTCCTCCAACTGCCTTGCCTCGACATTCAGTACTTCTAGCTCTTCGTTCAATTCTTCCAGCTTTTCTTTGAAGTCGAAATCATCTATGGCGCGTTCGGCTACGCCGACGTAGCGACCGGGGTTGATGCTCCAGCCTTGCGCCTCGATCTCTTGTAGTGTAGCTACTTTGCACAGGCCCGGTATATCGGCATAGGTGCCGTTGGGGAAGATTTCCTGTATACGGGCGGTGCTACCGTGAGTGGTTTCGATGGGTTCCTCGCGGTAGAGGCGCACGATGTTGGCGAGGAATTCGATCTGGTCGGGCGTAAATTCGCGGTGGGCGCGGTCGAGTTGTTTGTAGATGTGACGGGCGTCGATGAAGAGGACTTTGTCGCGTCGTGTACTGTTGTGCTTGCCCTTGTCAAAGAACCAGAGCGTGCAGGGCAGGGTGACGGTGTAGAAAAAGTTGGAGCCGATGGAGATCATCACATCTACCACCTGGGATTCGATGAGTTTGCGGCGGATATCCAGTTCTGAGGCACGAGCATCGCTGGCCGAGTTTGCCATGACGAAACCCGCCCTGCCATGTTGGTTGAGCGCACTGTAGAATTCCTGTATCCAGAGGTAGTTAGCGTTATCGACGCGCGGAATGCCGAAGGGGTAGCGCGGGTCGTCGCGCACCTTCTCTTTGTCCACGCCATCGACATTGAAAGGGGGATTAGCCATGACGAAGTCAAAGCGGCCCCGGCAGTTATGCACATTTTCGTAGTAGGAGTTGGCCTGACGAATATCACCGGAGAGGCCATTGACCGCCAGATTCATGCGGCAGAGACGCACCGTTTCGTAGGTTTTCTCCTGCCCATAAATGGAAATTTCAGCGGTGGGGTTCTGCTGATGGTTCAGCACAAAGCGTGCGCTCTGTACGAACATACCACCGGATCCACAGGCAGGGTCAAAGATGCGCCCCTGAAACGGTTCGATGATCTCGACGATCAGTTTGACGAGTGCGGTGGGGGTGAAAAACTCGCCGCCTTTCTGTCCTTCGGACATGGCAAACTTGCCCAGGAAATACTCATAGATTTTGCCGAAGACATCGCCTTCCATGTCCATGGGAATTTCTGAGAAGGTCTTGAGCAGGGCGATGAGGGTATCGCTGTTGAGGCGATTATATGTTTTGGGTAGAACATCGCGCAGTTCGTCGTTTTCGGCTTCGATGGCCTTCATAGCATCGTTGATGGCACGGCCAATATTTTCCCCTTCGGGCAGCCTGAGCAGGTGAGAGAAACGCGCCTCCGGCGGCAGGTACATCACACCGCGTGCCTGGAAATCTATTTTGCCAGGGATCGCCGTTCTTCCCCCGACACGACTATTGGCGTTTAGTTCCCGCTCCATCTGTGTGAAGCGTTGATCGGCAAAACGTAAAAAGATGAGGCCCAGCACGGGTACCGAATATTCGGAAGATTTGAGGTTAGAATTGGCGCGTAGTTGATCGGCAGACTCCCAGAGTTTCTTTTCAACTTCAGTGGTATTGGCTGGCATCGCAGCACACCCTCTCTACATGGACGCTGGTTTGTATAATGGTGAATAACGTTTGCCCATTATACCAGACAATTCATGAGATAGGAATATGCATGCTGCATATTTCCTAGTGCCTGTGAATGCTTGTAATTTCTCCCCTTGGATGCTATACTATCCACAATGTCTACTTGCTTGCCATCTTTCAGCCCATCCACTTCACCCCTTCGTCACCCATTCGCAGCAAAAAAACTGGTTGACACAACCGCTACAAGTGATACAAGTGATACAAGTGATACAACTGTCACAAGTGTCACATCGCCACAGAGAATCGATCAAAGACCCGTGGACATAGTTCAAGTTCGTCCCACAAAAAGCTTGCATATGACGTTACGTCATCCTTTATACTGATGAGCGGAAACAATCACGCCAGGGTTGCACCTCTGACAGTACAGAAAGGATATCGTCAACAATGAGTACACCACTACAACCAAATCCTGCGGACCCGCAGGCTATTGTACAAACCTATCGACCCATCGAGGAGCTTGTTCCGGCACATTGGAACGAGGGCGATGTCGTCGCCAATGGCATACGCCAGCACTACTATCGCACGGGAGGAGAGAAGCCGCCGCTGTTGTTGCTGCACGGCTTCAATGAATATGGGCTGACGTGGTTGCGCACCGCCAAAGAACTTGCCGGGGACTACGATATCATCATGCTCGATGCACGAGGACATTGAACTCCTAAATCGCACCACGTCCACCTCGTAACGCCTTGCAGGCGGTAACGATCTGCTCTTCGGTCAGTCCACGACCTGACTGCCAGGCTGACCGCCAACTTGCCTCTTCTACCCGCTCAAGGATCTGCTGCTGCATAATCTGGGCGGCAGGGAAGCTGCTTAGCCACGTATCTACACCAATGGCTTCTCGCAAGGCTTCAGCGGCACCCCAGAGGAGGGCCGCTTGCAAGGTAGCCGTTTCAGGGTCCGGTTCCGCTCGCGCACCCACCGCATATCCAAGTAAACCCGTACCCATGGTAACGAAGTGCCTGTGACCCATCTCATAGCTTAGATCAAGGCTCCGCACGAGGTTATCGATAGCCTGCGCAAAATTACCTTCCAGAATCAACAATCCACCTTGATCTTTCAAGACATCGGCAATTGCGCTTTTGTCACCAACTTGCTCAAACAACGTTCTACTTTGCGCATAGTAAGCACGCATCCGCTCAAAGTCATAACTGAAGCCTGCCACCGCACCCAAATAAAAGAGCATTTGAGCACGTAGCCATACATTGCCTGTGGACGAGAGCAATTGTAAACCCTCCTCATAGCAACCTTTTGCCTGCTGGTATTCGCCTAATGCGTGCGCTGCCCATCCGCGTTGCAACAAGGCGGTCGCCAAACCCTCTGGATTATCCAGTTGCCGCCAGAGCATAATGCTCGCTTCAGCCAACTCTATCGCCTTGTCCTGCTCATTTTGCAAGCACGCCAGGCGCGAGACTTCGCTCAAGGCTTTGGCCCGTGCCGCCAGCGTCGTCTTCCCTGCATCCTTTGCAAGCTCTATCCCCAGGGCAGCATTGAACCATCTGTGTCCTTCAACTAGATGGCCCTGCCATTCCCAGTATGGCCGGAGGGCCGAGGCAAGACGCAGAGAGACATCTACCGCGAGTAGCCCGGTGCTGAGCATTGTTCCTGGCGATGCTGCCTCCTTCTCCACCACCTTTCCCGTCACTCGCGTCTCGTCAACTATGCCATACGTGCGGCACTCAATACTACCAATGATTGTGCTGGCTGAGACATTAACTCGTCGGAGCGACCACCACAAAGCAAAGCGGAAATTATCACGCTCCTCCACCAACCGTGTCCGCCACATAATTTGCTGTAAGCCCCTTAATTCGATCTCAGCAGTCTCTGCTACGCTCAGATAATAGCACGAATGCCAGTCTCGTAAGCGTTCGTACTCCCCGCGTGCCTTCAGTTGCTCCAGGGCATAGTCGCGCAACGTCTCCAGCAGCGTAAAACGCACTTGTCCACCTGCTACCGGTAACCGCACCAGTAAGCAATTATCCATCAGGCGAACGAGCAGGTCTAAGGGAAATATCGTATCATCGATGTCCTCTTGCCGGGCAGGTTCGTCCGCATTTCTTAATACGCGCATCATCGCTTCTACTGCCTCAAGCGAGCAGCCGCCACTGAATACCCCTAAGCGAGCAAACCATGCTTGCTCAACGGGAGAGAGAAGGTCATAGCTCCATTTTATGGTATTGCGCAGCGTTTGCTGTCTGTCCGGTACATCTCTGGCACCACCGGTTAACAGAGAGAGCCGCGCCTCTTCGAGTCGTGCCAGGAGTTGCTCTGGTGGCAGTGCTCTGACGCGTGCAGCCGCCAGTTCTAATGCCAATGGCAAGCCGTCAACCCTGGCGCAAATTTGCGTAATACTCGCCGCGTTTTCGGAAGTCAAAGCAAAGTCAGAAACTAACGCTCGCGCCCGTTCAACAAAGAGTTTGACCGCACTGTATTGCAAGAGTTCTTCTCTATCCAACCCTACATGAGAAGCCGGATAGTCCAGAGATGGTACATTGAATACGCTCTCGCCGTACAGATGCAACACCTTCCTGCTCGTGACCAACACTTTCAGACCCGGTGACGCTGCCAGCAACTCATTGACAACAGGAGCCGCTCCCTCCACATGTTCAAAATTATCGAGAATCAGCAGCAACTGCTTATTTTGCAGATGCGCAATGAGAGTTTGCACGCCAGACATCGCCAGCGTCGGCCTGATATGTAATCCCTGCATAATACTCTGCGGCACCAGGATAGCATTACCTATGGACGCTAGAGGCACAAACCACACGCCATCGGCAAAGGCTTCTTTCAATTCGCTCGCTAACTGTTGCGCAAGACGCGTTTTACCACAACCGCCAGGGCCTAACAGCGTAACCAGGCGTACCTCAGCATCGCCGACCAGCTCTCTAAGTTGCGCTACCACTTTTTCACGTCCGATAAGTGGAGTGAGCGAGGCGGGCCAACTTTGCCGAAGTGGGTGTAGACGTGTGGTATCGGCGAAGTTGGCATGCTTCACACTTCGGCCTAAGCTCTGATTGATAGAAAGGGCTTGCCACTCCTCAGTACTAAATGTATCTGGCTCTATCTGTGCCAGTTCGAGTAACTCAAGCACCTCGTCCTGAGTGGTGATTGCTTTCCATTGTATCAGCGTGCCAATGACCTTCCATACTTCCTGCGTAGTCAAATGGGCGTTCTCATAGCCGTTGAGCTTACGACTCAGTACCTTTGGATGTAG
The DNA here is from genome assembly GCA_051004815.1 of Ktedonobacteraceae bacterium. GTDB lineage: Bacteria > Chloroflexota > Ktedonobacteria > Ktedonobacterales > Ktedonobacteraceae > JBBQXY01. Next base: position 5,004 of record JBPCJY010000135.1, on the reverse strand, counting down.
GCTGAGCGCACCAGCTAAATCATTCTGAAAATGATCCGTCCCCCGCAGGTGCTCACGCAAATAGTTACTAAATGCCTTGTAGTTTATGACTTTCACCTTCCCACCTTACAATCTGGTATGTCCTTCACACAGTTAAATAGACTTTTGGGTAGAATTTTGAGTTACCAAACAACAACTAAACAGGGCCGCAATCAGTATACTAGAAACGATATGCGTAAAGCAACAGAAAACGAGAGGGAGATATGGTGAGGGGGACAAGTTACCTATCTCCCTGCCGAAGCGAGTAGCACCAATGTAGCGCATAGAGCGATTCCTATTTTCCTGAGCTGGTGCCGCCCACCTATTCGCTCCGAGCCTGAAAAACTACTACCTAACGTAGAAAGGACCGGACATGTGTTTTCTGCGCATTCAAGCGCACAGCTATTCCAGAAACTTTGAGGTATCACCAGATGAAGTAGAAAATGCCGAACTCATGGTAGAAGACGCCGTAAGCCTCGTCTTAATTGAACTTTTCGGAGAGGCCGAGGTGGATAAAGTGGCAGTTCTCTTCTCGCCTTCCTCACCGATGGGTCAGCGCGACTGCTCTATCCAGATACAAGCACAATGCTCATTCCAATCCTTCACATTATTTCCACGTACGAAGGAGAATATTGAGCTTTCCGTAGGAAAAATCATGTGCGCAATTCTGAAAGAGCTTTTCGGACCCGTGACAATGGACAGTGTTAGTATTGCACCTTCTTATATGGAATCATCTATCTGAGCTTGCCAGAACAGGGCATTGTGCCGCCAGGGAATTCACTATTCCTTTGGCGGCATATTTATTTGGTGAAGAGCGTGCGTGATCTACGACCTCCTCCTTTCGAGTGAGATGACTACACCACCAAAGAAGGGGATCAAGTTCACCCGCCTGGGCGATGTGGGCAGGAACGTTCCACTTTATACTTGTAGCTATAGAAAGCACGCTTGAAAGAGATACGTGAAGTAAAATGATCACACTGCTTCTAGTTGAAGATGAGCTTCTGGTGCGCTATGGACTGCGCATGTGGCTCGACCGCGAGGCAAATGTCACGGTGGTTGGGGAGGCAAGCGACGGTGCTGAAGCTATTACACTGGCACAAGCACTCCTACCCGCTGTGGTACTGATGGATATCTCCATGCCAACGATGGATGGCATCGCGGCTACTGACGCACTCCGTGTCATGGCTCCTCGTAGTGCAGTTGTGTTGCTCAGCCTCTACGATGATGCAACTACGCGAGCACGAGCGTATGCCGCCGGCGCAACGGCCTTTGTCGGGAAGCAGGAAGGGGTGAAAGCACTCCAGGCAGCGATTCAACAGGCTGCAAGACAGGGGAAAATCTCGTAGAAGGCGTTCATCCATGGCCGCTTCCACCATAGCAGTCATTCATGTATTCGTAGCAGTAGACCTTGCGGTCGTTTTCTTACCAAAAATACAATATCCTATAGCAGACAAAAGAGTTTGAAAGAAGGAGAAGTAGAAAGTGATTCCAGAAGAACTTCGTCATCCCAACAACGCCGCCAGCAACGGCGACCTCGAGGGCCGACCACAGGCGGCTGGCCTCCTCGGCCTCTTCCGTCGTCATCCGGTGGCCTCGGCGATAGTGATCTTCGTCATCGACATTGTAATCGCGGTGCTCACTGCTATCATTGTGAAAGCTATCGTACCTCCGATCTCTATGCTGCCCGACTTTATCACCCTCTGTATTATTACCATTCCCACCGTCATCCTGATTACTTTCCTGGGCTGGTGGCGGATAATAGGCTGCAATCAACCTGCGGAGTGGCGTAATCTGAAACTGCTGCTGCTCCCGGCACTACTGGTACTTGCCCCCTTGGTGGGAGGCTTCAAAGCGGTCGATGTTGGCACAGTGGTCTTCCTGCTGGTGGGATACCTCCTCACCGGCTTCTATGAGGAAATACTCTTTCGGGGCGTGCTGTTGCGCATGCTGCGCCCGAAGGGTATGTGGGCTGCAGTCCTCATCTCTTCCCTACTATTCGGCCTGATACACTCTGGCAACCTCTTCCTCCGGTTCAGTGGTAATCCGGTTGTGGTCATCCTACAAATGATCGGTGCGTTCACGTTCGGGATAGGAATGGCTGCCCTCCGCCTACGTACCAACACGATCTGGCCGCTGATGCTCCTGCACGCGGCGGGAGATCTGTTCCTGGCACTCGGTCATTTGCCCGTGCTGCTCATTGATCCCATCCGCGACACGATCCTGCTTGTCTATGGCATCTACCTCCTCCGCAGCTCACGCAGAGAGGAACTATGGGCAGATGCAGACACGTCAACGGAGATGAGATCGGGTACCATGACGACATCTGATGCAAGCGGTCGAGGATACAGATAAATATCGAACACTCTTTGATATGCCGCGTATGCTGTACTGCTAGTTGTGCTGCTATTGTGGGTAGCGGCTGTCAGTGTGGTAAACTTACGACATGCCTATAGACATTAACTTAAGCGATGCGGCGTGGTGGGGTGGCTCTCTTGGCTCATCCGTTTACCTTAATGCCTATGTGGTAAGCTTACGACATGCCAACGCTGATGCTGAAACGTCACGCCGTTAGCTCCAACGACATCTCGTAACAGAGCAAGAAGATCATACACGTTCAGATGAATATGATGAGATATCCTTGCCTATGAGATTGGAGGCTGAAATTTTATGAATCGCTGGCTGTTCCTGCTCTTACTCGCGGCCCCGGCGGCAGTCATTGCCGAGACACTGCATACCCCACCTCTTGTTCCATTTGTGCTTGCAGCACTAGGACTCATCCCGCTCGCCGGATTGATCGGTATGGCTACTGAGACACTGGCGGAACGCTTGGGGCCTGGCATTGGTGGTCTGCTGAACGCGACCTTCGGGAACGCAGCGGAGATCATTATTGGCCTGACAGCACTGGCAGCTGGCCTACCAGAGGTGGTACGGGCGTCGCTCGCTGGCTCCATCATCGGAAATGTCTTGCTCGTACTCGGCTCAGCTATGCTGGTTGGGGGATGGCGCTATCGACGACAGCAGTTTGATCCTCGTGCGGCAGGTCAGTACGCGGCTATGCTCGCCCTGGTCGTGATCGGCATGGCCGTCCCCTCGCTGCTTGCAACGATTGGCGAAAGCACGCGCCCAGGAGCCGCTGTGGTGCGCGGCAATGAACTGCATCAGCTCAGCATTGGGATCGCTCTCATCCTGCTGGTCTGCTATGCGGCATACATTGCTTACTCCGTTTTCGGCTTGCGAGCGTCTCCCAATGATGCATTCACTGTCTCAGCATCCCCTGTAGGAAACGGCGAGGATAGCCAACATGACCACAGTTCTTCCAAGGTACTTGAAAAGGAAACCTTTCCACAGTATCGAACAAGGACGAGTGGCTTAATGGCAACACTTGCCATCTGGTGGAGAACCACTCTCTGGCTTCCAATCGGCGTCCTGGCCGGTGTCACGGCAGTCACCGCTGTGGTAAGTGAGGTGCTGGTGAGTACCATTGAGCCGGTAGCACACCAGATTGGGCTGAATCCTTTTTTTGTGGGTCTCATCATCCTGCCAATCGTGGGCAACGCTGCTGAACACTTCTCCGCCATCACCGCGGCCAACCGCAATCACATGGAAATTTCTATGGCCATTACCGCTGGTTCCTCGATCCAGATTGCGCTACTCGCTGCCCCTATCCTTGTCCTGGCGGGTCCGCTTATCGGTGTGCCGCTCGATCTCAACTTTTCTTTGCTCGAAGTGGCACTATTCGGTCTGGTGGCTGGCCTCTACGCACTTATCAGCTTAGACGGGGAATCCACCTGGCTCGAAGGATTGCTCCTCCTCGCCTTCTACCTCATTCTCGCAGTCGGCACCTTCTTTACACCAAGCTAGTTAGAATGCAACCGCAAGCACTGGTAACTATGTTATAATTAGGCCAAATAGGACAATAACTGAATGATGAAGGAGTAAGGTGATGTCTCCTAATGAGCTTCTGCATGAAAAACGTGAGGATATTCTCCGTGTAGCAAGCAAGTGGGGTGCATCCAATGTGCGTGTTTTTGATAATAAGTTCGTAGATTCTCACAGGGCACACATCTTTTTGCAATTATTGTAATACAAAAGATGCTTTTTGTCAAACAAATTTCGGCACTCTAGCGGAGAGAAACCTGTAGGCAATCAAACTCCAATATAGAGTAAAAACGAAAAATGGGGCAGTGGGAATATTGCACAACTCTACAAACTGAAAACTATGTTATAATCAGCTAAAATAAACGCTAAGGCATGGTTCATTGAAAACGGCAGGAGAAGACGATGGCTGAGAATCCGCCACGCCATGATCTGCACGGCATCTCTATGACGGAAGAGGCATTTGAGCAGTTGATTAGCGTTGAAAGCCCTTACCGCTATGAACTCGTTGATGGTGTCGTTTATGATATGACTGGCTCAACCCCGGAGCACAGTGTTATTGCTTCTAACATCGAGCTCCTGCTACGCGAGCAACTCGGCAGGAGCGGTCCGTGTCGCACCCATCGGGAGCAATATGTTGCGATCCCAGGCAAGCCCCCTGTCGTTCCAGACGTTGTGCTGACATGTGATCGAGCGGATTGGGACAAAGACAAACGGCTTAAACCCTTCATGATTCAATCACCCCTTATCGTCGTTGAAGTGCTTTCACCCAGTACCGAAAGATATGATCGGACAGAGAAATTTGCTCGTTATATGCGCTGCCATACGCTTGAGGTCTATATCTTGGCGAGCCAGGATGAGCAACATATTGAGGTATACCGGCGTTCCATGGGCTGGAAGCAGGAACGATTTTCCGCGGGCCAGACGGTCAAGCTTGAGCAACTTGATCTGGAATTGCCAGTTCAGTCGATCTATGAAGGTGTGCATTAGCATAGGTGCCGTAAGCCCCCTGGCGCAGAGACATGGGGATATAAGGCACACTGTTGTTTTTAGGTAACACTTGCAATCTATCTAAAAATGTGCTATACTGTACAGTATGAGAAAGACGTT
>JBPCJY010000134.1:0-25165 GCA_051004815.1 Ktedonobacteraceae bacterium | reverse complement strand
CTTGCGTATGTGGCTGTGAACTGGACAGAGACACCAACGCTGCAATCAACATCCTACGGCTGGGAAGCAGCCAACAGCTAGCAATGGCTGTAGAAGCCCCTTGTCTTTAGACATGGGGTCCTTCACTAGCTTGTACCAAAGCCTTGGATAATCGCTAATAATTAGCACGGTTGATATGAGAGCAGGAGCAAAACGGACAAGCTGAGAGGGTATCGGGATTCAGGATATCCTCGCAGTTTCTTGTGTTCTCAATATAACCCCTGGCTCGGCGAAACCAAAACGGACAAGACCTGCTATACCTATGGCACTCATCATCAGGGCGCAGAGAGCGATGGCGATTGGCACACTTAACAGGGCAAACAGTGGCACAGCAAAGAGGAGGCCTAACGAACCACCGGCACTGGCCAGGATCATGCGCAGGCTAAAAACTTTGCCAAGTTGGTTCGCTGGAAGATCGGTTTGCATGATGATAATCGTCATAACGTCGCCCATTGGTCCTCCAACGGCTGCCAGAGCGGAACCGAGCAGGGCCAGCCACAACGTATGTGCAAAGGCCATGAGTAAGAATCCACCGCCCAAGATGACCTTGCCAGCAAATATCGTTGCCACCCGATGGCGAATGGTCAAACTGCCAATCACCACGTTGCTAATCACATTGCCTACTCCATAGGCTCCCACGATCAAGCCATACGCACCGACATTATCACCCAGAACCCGGTATGTGAGCAGAGGCACACCGACGGTAAAGGCGGCACTCCAGAGGAAACTAATGAGACCATTCGCGCCTATCGCCCAAGCCAGAGGACGATGGTTATGTACAAGGCGCATCGCACCGCCAATTTCCGCCAGGATGCCGCGCACGCCACGCTGTATCGTTTCGTTTGGCAGCGGTTTCCAGACATAGTGTCGCCCCAATGATAGGACCGCGACCGCTGAAATGCCAAAGCTAACGGCATCCAACGTGAAGAAATGTGGCAATGGCAGCAAGGCAATGAGTAAACCGGCTGTACCAGGGCCGAGGATACGGGCCAATCTCCGCGTTGTATCCATCAAGCCATTGGTAGCTTGTAACGTTTGTGTATCAGTGGTCAATACTGGTAAGCTGGCTTGCAGCGCGGGATCAAAGAGCGAGCTCAGACTACCAATGATGATTGCGACAATGACAAGATGCCAGAGTTGGAGCAGCCCACTCAACGCCAGTATGGGTAGTACAGAGACCGCTATCGCCCGCAATATGTCCGCCACAACCATCACGCGCTGGCGATCCCAACGATCGGCGTACACACCGCCTAGTAAACCAAAGATGAGCATTGAACCCGCCTCCGCCGCCGCCACTACTCCCGCTCCACTGCCTACTGATTTGACGGCAATCCAGAGCACCGCGATCTCATAGAGGTAATCGCCCATTGCCGAGAGTACCTGGCTCAACCAGAGTACCGCAAGGTGGCGCATGCGCAACACTTTCAGAAAAGTCATGACCTACCTTCTCCCTGTTCTTTCCTTTGTGCAAAGTGTAGCGCGAAAGATGGTATTGTTCAAGCTGATAACTGCTATAAGAGGAATTTCATTCCCAATTTTAATCGAAAGGATTGGGGTATTTGTAGCATTGTTACTGCTTATTGGCACTATTGATTTGAGGTCAAAAACAAGGTAGGATGCCCAAAGCGGCATCCTACCGTTATCAGTTACATTTTATGTAAAGCAAAAATTACGCGTGCTCTAAGCGGCGCAATTCGATGTTGCCGTTGCGCACACGAACGGAGAAGGTGGGTTGGGCGTAGACTGCCGGGCCATCGACCACGCTGCCATCGGTCATACGGAAGCAGGAGCTGTGCCAGGGACATTGCACGACGTTGCCCTCTAGAATTGACCCCTCATCCAGTGGGCCACCGAGGTGGGAACAGGTGGCAGCAATGGCGTAAATGGCTTTTCCCTCTTTCAGCAATACTGCTGGTATGCCAGCAACATCCACGCGAGTCAGCTTGCCTGCTGGAAGGTCGTTGGCGGGCATGACTGAGACATAGTCATCCGAGCCACCCTCCCAGGCGACGTGGTTCACGCCAACGCCCTTCGCGAAGACCATTTCACCACCCAGGTAGGCTGAAAATAGTGAAGTCAGGTATCCAAGCGTAGAAAGTGCAACACCGGCGCGACGCTGACCTGTGCGCCGCATGATTAACGAGACCAGGTACATGACCGTGATGGAACCATTGAGCAGTCCATGCATCATGCCAACGCGCCGATCAGTGCCATCCAGGTCGCTCCAATCGGTTACGCCAGTTACGGCTGCACCGCCAGCACCGAGCAAGCCCAGGACGAGCGTGAGGTCGGCACTATTCTCTATGTCTTTGTTCTCTCCGGCAAGCGCGGCAATATCCAGCAAGGTGGTGCCAGTCCATGCGCCCAGTGGTATGTCGGTCAGCATAGGATGAACAGAATGTCCAAGCCATGTACCATTCAACATGTTTTTGATCTTGCGGTTGGGTTCGCCGGGCTGACCAAATAATTTCAAGAGCCAGCTTTGGAAGGGGTTTGACAGCGTATCGAGCCATGTCTGATTCTCGACATATTCCCCGATAATATGGCGCAATGGAGGGTTGATAGGCGGGGTCTCGGTCCAGCTTTTCTGCTGGTTCTGTACATCCTTGGTCGTCATGGATGAGTTTCCTTTCCTATTAAAGACACACAACATTCAAAAAATAGTAGCCTTACTGCTAGCTGGCAGTGTAACTGGTAGTCAGGACACTGTCAACCAACAGTAATCGTGCGGTGGGTTAATTTCCAAGACAGAGAAAGGTACCTCTGGCTTGCGGTGTTGCAAAATGTAGCGTTGGACGGCGCGATTATGAGCATAAAATAGGCGGGCACAATGCAATGCGCTTTGTAATGAGCGGAAACGTACACGCATCTCCTGCTGTAATGGCAACACCACATACTGGAAACCGTGCGCGATTAACCATGCATTATCTTCTCGGCGCGGCCAGATCAGCACTATCTTCCCGCCACGTTTCGTTACCCGACGCATTTCCGTCAATCCTGGTTCACCCCCTTGCTCCGGATCAGCGGTAAAGGCTGAACAAGAGAGAGAGACATCAACGCTATCGTCCTGCAATGGAATAGAATCGAAGCTTCCTCTCTGTATTGTGATGCGATTGTTGGCCGGTTGTTTCGCGAGCTTCTGTTCTAAGATGTGCAACAAACCTGGCGAAGGTTCGATAGCGTAGATCAACTTCGCACCCTGGCACAGGCACTCAAAAGATGCTCGCCCACTGCCGGCTCCAATGTCAAGCACTGTTTTCCCGCGCAGGTCTGATGCCAACTGACGAAAAATGTCGGGATGGAGTTGCTCTCCTTCTGTCAATTCCTCATACAGTTCGGGCGTTTTCCAGTAGGTTAGTTCCCAGAATAGTCCATCGAGTACACGGTGACGTGCTGACTGCACAGCCTCGCTGGTCACAGATTGATGCAACAACTCACTCAACGTTGCCTGTTGCTCATCTGGCAAGTTGCGTCTCACACGCCTTACCAACTGTTCAGAGGCACCACACAAACTAGCGGCCAGGTCTTCCAGCGTCAGACCAAAACCTCCCATCCTGAACATACGCTGCATGGTGACATCATCAAAAACCAGCATATCCTCGATAGAAAATGGATTTTCAAAGAGCTGCTGAGTATTCATCAGATTTTACCGCTCTGTTGTGATGATGAACCATTCATTCGACTTATACCAACCTACTTATCGGTCAAACACTACACGTAATGAATACACGTTGTGGGAGAAGCGGCTACAGTAGCGCGTTTGGAATGCATATATATATACTACCATATGAGATAGTATGCCTTCTTTTGTTGAGTAGCAAGTCAACAATAAAATTTGCACTTTGGAAGATGAGCTACTATACTAAAGCAGCAGAAAACGAGGAAGGTGAACAGCTTGAAATTTGTCACACGCGAACATGTGAAGGTGGATCGTGTTGCCTGTCCATGGCTCATCAGACGTTTTATAGACCCGCATGCCGAATTGCTTTTTGTGCCAAAGGACGAGGTGTTCGCGGTCGCCGAACGTGAGGAAGCTCTGCCCTATGACATCGGCAAGGAAATAGAGTTGACGCATCACGATGATAGATGCAGCTTTGATGCCTTCATCGCAAAATATCATCTCGAAGATGACCAGGCACTGTTGGCATTGGCAAAAATCGTGCGTGCCGCAGATGTACTGGCACAGCGCGAGATTGCGCCCGAAGGGGTGGGATTAGAGGCTATTGCCTTTGGATTCAGCCTGAGTGGGAAGAGCGATGCCGCGCTCCTTGACCTGGAATTTCCAATCTATGATGCGCTCTACCTGTATTGTAAACAAAAGGTCAGAGGCAAGTCTTAGCCAGTTTTGGCGGAAAGAGGTTTTATGTTGTTGACTGCACCTGCTCCATTAGCTACCACAGCTACTGCCTTGAAGAATGGTACATGTGATCTTCTCAGCTATATTAATGAGGTATGTCAACGCATAGATACCGTTGAACCGCAAATTCATGCCCTGCTACCGGAAGCGGATCGCCGTACACGTTTAATCAGCGAGGCAACGGCACTGCAAGCGCGTTTTCCCAATGCAGCCGAACGCCCGCCGTTGTATGGCATTCTTTTAGGCGTGAAAGATCTCTTTTCTAGCGAAGGCTTTGCCACCCGTGCTGGTTCGCAACTGCCAGAGGAGCTCTTTGCTGGCCCTGAGGCAGTATGTGTAACGCGCTTACGGAACGCGGGTGCGCTCATTGTTGGTAAAACGATTACCGCCGAATTTGCCTATACTGAGCCGGGGCCAACACGCAATCCGCATAACCTCCAGCATACGCCCGGTGGGTCGAGCAGTGGCTCGGCAGCTGCGGTGGCGTCTGGCTTCTGTCCTCTGGCCCTGGGGACACAAACGAGCGGCTCTGTCATTCGCCCCGCCGCCTTCTGTGGTATCGTCGGCTTTAAACCAAGCTATGGGCGTATTCCTGCTTCAGGACTGGTTCCTTGCGCACCTTCTCTCGACACTGTAGGATTCTTCACGCAGGATATAGATGGCATAGCAGTAGTTGCGCCACTGCTTTGTGGGCGGTGGCAGAACATTGAGGTGACGAATAAACCTGTATTGGGCGTGCCAGATGGCCCATATCTCGCCAAGGCTTCGCCAGAGGCTTTACAAGCGTTCGATACACAACTTTCACGGTTAGAACAGGCAGGCTATACGGTACGGCATGTGCCTGTCATGCACAATATCGGAACCATTTACCATCAACATATGCGGTTAGTTTTTGCCGAAATGGCCCAGCAGCATCGCACATGGTTTGCGCAATTCGAGACGCTCTACAGGCCACGCACCGTGACCGCCATTCGTGCTGGACAGTTAGTGAGTGCGGAAGAGTTAGCAGCAGCTCGCGCAGGTCGTAGCAAGCTACGAAGAACGTTGGAAGCGGCAATGGCGCAATATGACATCGACCTGTGGGTGTGTCCCGCCGCTCCTGGCCCAGCTCCGGAGGAAATTTCGACCACCGGAGACCCTATTATGAATTTGCCGTGGACATATGCTGGTATGCCCGCTATGACAATCCCCGCCGGTTATGCAGCCAATGGTCTCCCCCTTGGACTCCAACTAATTGGAACATATATGGCAGATGAAAAGCTTGTTGCATGGACAAAGCCATTAAGCCAGATTTTCTAGCATTAATATCTGCGCAAACCTCGTTAATATAATCAATTGGAAGAGCGAGCGAATGCTTTGGCGCGGACTTTCATGTAACCAGGAGACGTGGCCAGGCTTATTGGCTGTCTACAGAGGTAGGGGAGAATACTCCATCAACGAGGTGCAATACAATATGGGTACCTGTGAATTTTGCGGAGCGGCACAACTACATAATGCCTTTTTTTGTGGGAACTGTGGGCGAACGGCGAGCAGCTTGCCAGAGGCTCCCACCAGTGGTAGTGGTTTACCGAGCGTGAAAATGAATACAATGGGAGCCGCAGATACGATCAAAGCATCCCAATGGGAGTACGCACCTCAAAACCTTCCAAGCCAGGCATATAGCACGCGGGCAGTTCCGAACAACAACTGGCAACCTCTCAATAGCGAGGAAGATGAGAAGGATGAGGAAGAAGAGGAAGAAAAACGCCGTCGCGCCGCACTGTTGGGTATGGGGCTGATAGGGTTCGCTGGTGACATGCAGCAACAGGGAGGCATTGTGCCAATGGTGCAAGGCAATCCACAATTTGGGGGAGTACCCTTCGTTCAGGGTACACCTGGCACAATGCCTCGTTCTTTTGCCACCAATGCCGCGCAGGGTAGCTATCCTGCTGCATTGCATTCATCCCCAACTATGCAGGCACCGCCCTTTGGTCGCACACCAATGCCTCCTTCCTCAATACGGCCAGGGACACCGCACAGGCCGAATAAGCCTCCTGCACAGCCGGGTGGCTGTGCTCCAGTGTGGCTCATTTTCCTCTTCGCCATCATACTTATTATCTCTGGTATCGTCACGATCGGCCTCACGGTGCTCTCCCCCAGCCTTTCCACTTTGAGCGGCAATACGGATGTCACGATAGGCAACACGCTGCAATTGCATGGGAATAGCTTTATTCCAGGGAGTAGCGTAGTGTTAACGCTCGACAATACTGCCCCGCTCTTTTACACGGAACGAGCTGCGCCACTACACGCGCTCTACGGCATCAACTCCGTGCTAGGATTGAGCAAAAATGCATTCACTCTGGCACAAGCAAATGCGTCCAGCAATGTCGTCTCGGTTGGCTTAGATGGCTCTTTTATCGTAACAATTGCTATTGATGCAAGTTGGCACACTGGACAGCACAGCATTCGGGCTGCTGAGAAATTTACGCCACGCAACGCTGTGATCACTATCAACGTACAAGCCTCCGGACAAACGCTGACGCCAACACCGTCGGCAACGGTGTCTCCTTCACCGACTGCTACTGTTTCACCATCGGCTACCGTCTCTACTACAGCGACAACGGCTGACTTGAGTTGTGTCAACCCAACGTCGGTTGCGCTGGGGCCTGTCAGTGAAGGATATACACAGGCTGTTTCAAGTCAGGTTTCGCTTTGTACTGCTGGTACAGGAACGGTTCATTGGACGGCGACCTGGGATCAGAATGCGGCTTCGTGGCTCCAACTTGATCAGAGTTCAGGGCAGATACAAGCACCCGCACAGCAGCAAATTACGGTGAGCGCATTGGCAACCAATCTGAAAGCTGGCAGCTACACAGCAACGATTACTTTTAGTAATGCACAGAGCAGCACCGCGGAAACAGTGAATGTGACATTCACCGTACAGGCTGCTTGCATCACTGCTAGCCAGAAGACATTGAGCTTTACAGGTGTGGCGGGTGTCAGTGACCCACAAGCACAGACGCTGACGGTGGCCAATTGCGGACTCCTGGTCGGGACATGGGCTACCATAGTAACGACCGCTAATAATGTGAATTGGCTGAGCACAACTCCCACAAGAGGCTCACTGAACGACAAAGCTACGCAGAGCGTGACCATTACGGCCTCTAACCTCAAGACGCTATTGAATGCAGGTACCTATAGCGGAAGCATTACATTCAGCATGGGTACAAATCAAGTGGTGGTCTCAGTAACGCTGACCGTACAAGCTGGCCCTAAAATAGTTGTGGTTGTCCCCAATCCACCGAGCTTTAATGCCGACGCCCAATGCGCCTTTACCCAGTCGCTCAATGTGTGGACATGCATCGCCTCTATCAGCAACTCGTCACAAACGCAGAGCCTGACCTGGCAATCGTCCAGTACGGGAGCAGCCAACATTACCTTTAAACCAGCCAGTGGTACACTGGCTCCCAGTGGAGGCACACGCGTAATCATTATCGTGCCGAAAAATGATTGTCAAACCGCCACCACGCTGACGTTCACAGGCCCAGCAAATTCGCAAAACATTGCATGGGGTTGTACTATTATTCAGTGATACATGAATGCACACATAAGGGGAAGATGAGTGAGTAGCAAGGAAAACGACCCATTGATGGGGAAACAACTGGGGGCCTACCTTATCCAGAACAAGATAGGTGAAGGTGGCATGGCATTCGTCTATAAGGCGTACCATGCCCGTTTGCGTCGCGAAGTGGCGATTAAGGTTATTTTGCCACAAATCGCGGATCAAATCGGTTTCAATACACGCTTCGAGCGCGAGGCTCAACTTATCGCCAGCCTGGAACATCGCAACATCGTCGCGGTCTACGACTTTGGTGATAGCGACAATCTCACGTATCTTGTCATGCAGTACGTAGGTGGTGGCACCTTGCGTGATCTGTTGCGTCAAAAAGGACGCATTGAGATACGGCAAGCCATCCAATACACTGTACAAATGGCCCGCGCTCTACACCATGCTCATCAACGCGGCATTGTTCACCGTGATGTGAAGCCGCAAAATATGCTGATCTCAGCCAGCGATCCCAATGAAATTTTACTCTCAGACTTTGGCATCGCCAAAATCTTCGATAGTAGCAATCATGAAACGCTCCTGCAAACAGCACCGGGGAAGATGAACAGCGACCCCTCACAGACCAGTGCCGATCAAATGGTGGGTACGGCTGATTACATGGCTCCCGAACAGATCAATAGGCAGCCCGTCGATGCCCGTACCGATGTCTATGCGCTGGGTATTGTCTTCTTTCAAATGTTGAGTGGGCAGGTGCCTTTTAGCTCGACGACTATCCAGGGGCTGCTTTTCCAGCAAGTGTATACTCCCCCTAAGCCAGTCCGTGAACTCAATCCCAACGTACCAGAGGTGTTGGAAAAGATCATTTTACGCGCCCTGGCAAAGGCTCCTGAGCAACGTTTTCCTTCAGCCGAAGCGATGGCACAAGCCCTGGAAGCCGCACTTACGCAATCCACTCACCCACTTTCCTCATCACTGAATATGCCCCTGGACGATAACTATCCAACCTTGCAAGGGCAATCCGCCTTGGATGCGTTAACCAGGCCGTCGCTGAATAGGTCGCTACCTCCTGCCCACTCATATTATGGGCAACAACCTGCGCCGAGAGCATATCCGCTCAATCAACCCATCCCGGCAGGCAATACCCCTATTACAGGTATTGACAGTAGAGCAACACTGCCCAGAGCCAGAAAGAAGTTCCAGGTCAGTTACCTGCTCTATCTCATAGTTGCTTTATTCGCTATTGGCTTGCTCGTCAACAATGTAGGGCTGCCGTGGCTGTGTAGTCACAACTTGTTTTGTCCGGGAGCGTCTCCGACTTCACCCGGCACGAGCATGCTGACTTCGTTCAGCGAAAATTTTCAAAACAATGATCGCAGCTGGTCTTTGAGCCAGGGGGGATTGACAGTAGGAGCGGTGCAGAACAACCAGTATGCTCTCTCCGTTTCAGATGGAAATACTTACTTCCCCCATATTGATCCGCTAGGGACGGCCAGTGGGCCGTTGCCGCAAAGTTTTACGCTGGCCGCGAACATCACGGAAACGAAAGGCTCTCCTGCAACTGAATACGGCCTGGTCTTCCGCTTACAAGGGAGCGATAGGAGCGTGGATAGCTACGCCTTTAATGTTGATGGACAAAGCCACTATTCCCTGGTGAAGTATACAGCGAACAAGCTTAGTCCTTTGTTGCAGGGACAGTCCACGGCCATTCATACTCTCAACCAGGCAAACACGCTGCAAGTCACAGTACAGAACAACACGTTCTCCTTCAAAATCAATGGGCAAGTCGTTGTCATTCCTAATACACCGAACAATTCGTTCACCGATAACGATCATCCATGGTCGGGAGGGCAATTAGGCATCCTTGTTTCGGGTACTGATGCGAGCTTTATTGTGAGTTCAGTTGTGTTGATTGTGCAGTGATGCCTTGTTTATGGCTGCACCGGGGGAAGTCTAGAACTCCTCTTGCAGCTTATAGTATCAAAACGATATACTTTTACTTATGCATTGATGATGAGGAAAAATCATACAACAGCAGGATAAGCAAAACACATGGCAATGCTCAGTCTTCAGGAATTGATGGTAGATGCTGCTGAACTGTTGCAGCACGCGCAACGGATTGTTGTTTTAACGGGGGCAGGTATTAGCACCGAATCGGGTATCCCTGATTTTCGCAGTCCCGGCTCTATCTGGCAAGCGGCACCGCCCGTCAATTATCGCGATTTTATCAGCAAGCCGGAGGCACGACAGCAGTATTGGCAAACACGGCGCAACCTCTCTACCCAGGTGGCACAGGCTAACCCCAACGCAGCTCATCATGCCCTGGTGGTATTAGAACGCATGCAGAGGCTGTTGGGCGTCGTTACGCAGAATTTCGATGGCTTACATCAAGATGCTGGCTTGCCCGCGGAGCGCGTCATAGAACTGCATGGAACCTCGCGAGAAGCCGCTTGCACGCTTTGTGGGGCGCGTTCACCAATGGCAGAGGTACAGCAACGCATTGACGAGGGAGAAGTTGATCCCCGTTGTCCGGTATGTGGTGGTTATCTTAAATCGGCCACTATCCTGTTTGGTCAACGCGTGCCAGATACAGAGCTGACACAGGCAAAAGAGTGGGCGGCAAGCTGTGACCTGTTTTTCGTGATCGGTTCATCGTTGAAAGTATCACCCGCCTCAATACTGCCACGTTTAGCCTTGAGTCGGAATGTGCCGCTCATCATCCTGAACTTGCAGCCCACTTCTTACGACTCATTAGCCGATGTCGTTTTCCATGAAAAAGCTGGTGAGGTCTTACCACAGTTAATAGATATGTTAAAGTGATCTCGGCAACAGCTTCTTTAAGCAACACTCCTGAGCAATTGTATTTGTTTCTTTTCACCCGCTCGAATGGGTACGGTGAGACGATTCTCCAGAGGGGATAGAGGGCAAACCCAGCGACTATCATACGCGCAGGAAGGGTTGTAGGCATAATTAAAATCCAGCATGATGCGTTGCCAGCCAAGCACTCCCGGCACTGGCAAAAACTCACTACCTTTGATCGTATCAAAGAGGTAACGCCCTCCGCCGTAACTTTCCACGGGGCAAGTGGCATCGCGAAAAGGAAGGAATAAGCCACCACCATACACTTCGAGCCAATAGATGGAAAGCGTCGCGGGTTGACCATTGACAGAGAAGTGTACCTGTCCCACCGTTGTCATCATCATCGTTTCCTGAGCATTCATCACAACCTGGTGTTGAACTGGCTCAACATCAGTATCGACATCAACGACAAAGCACAACTCTGGATTATACGGGAAATAGGCTAAACCTTGAAAATTTCCGCGCTGCTCTTCACTTAGAGCGGATTGTGGATGGTGGGCAAATAATTCATCGCGAACTTTACAAAAACGCTGCCAGGTAGCAACAGGGGCTTCACCTGCCAAAATTGCTTGTGTTCGTTCGCGATACATGGCCGCGACCCGATAACGGAAGTCATAAAGTTCAAATGACATGTTTTCTCCTGACAACTTGTGAGTTCCACACTTATTATAGCGACAATAACACGATTTCATCTACTGTGCAAGAGGGATTTCAAGGTCATCTGGGATTCTCACAAGTCTTTTTGCCGCCTGCGGCGGCAGAGAAGGGGAGAGGAATCTGGGGACACCCCAGCCTTTCACTGGGAGGTTTTTTGAAGCGCGCCGGTTTCGCCTGTCATTCCCCCTCGCCGATGCCTTTCCCCAAAAAACCTCCCAGTGAAAGGACACCCCAGCCCCCAGCAAAGGGCTGCCGCCCTCTGCACTCCTGCTTTCCGTGGTGACATGCATCTAGACCAGGAGGCCGGAGTCAACCGGCAAAGGACTGCGTCCTCTGCACTCCTGCTTTCCCCTAAAGGATGGAGGCCTGTCAAGGGTACTCTTACAAGAGGTATACTATCACCGGAGCAGTAACAGAAGGAGAGATGAGAACATACGATGCGTACACCTCAACCAACTACTACGCGCCTGGCTTATGGCCCTGAAACATTACAATTTAGCTATCTACATCTACCAATCAGCGAGGAAGCTCATCCGGTGGTCATTCTTATTCACGGCGGATTCTGGCGCAATCCTTATACTTATACACTGATGACCAGTATGGCGGAAGACCTGGCACAACGTGGCATCGCGGCCTGGAATATTGAGTATCGGCGGGTTGGAGACAAAGGGGGTGGTTGGCCTGGCACATTACTTGATGTCGCGCTGGCTGCTGATTATCTTCGCACCATTGCTGCTCGTTACAAGCTTGATCTCAACCGCATAGTTACAATTGGTCACTCGGCGGGAGGTCAGCTGGCTCTCTGGTTGGCGGCCCGTCGAAAAATAACCCTGGATTCTCCGTTGGCGGTAGCCAACTCACCTGACGCCCCACCTTTAGCTCTACGAGGAGCAATCAGTCTGGCAGGAGTCAATGACCTTGAACGCAGTTGGCAGTTCAATCTTGGTAGTGGGGCCGCTACTGAGTTGCTCGGCGGGAGTGTCACGAGTGTTCCTGAACGCTATGCTGCTGCCTCTCCTGCTGCTATGTTGCCCCTTGGCATTCCACAGGTGCTTATTCACGGTACAGAAGACGATAGAGTACCATATGCGATGAGTGAGAGCTACTTTGCTGACGCACAAGCTGCTGGTGATGACATCAAACTCATCACATTAGAGGGGGAAGATCATTTCGTGCTCATCGATATACAAGCAGCAGCATGGGAAAAAACGGTGCAGGCTTTACGTACACTATTGGGTTTGGACGAATAGAAGTCCAGGCTCAATACTAGCTGCTTACTTTTCTGGTGCGGCATACAGGCCGGTTTGCGAAACGAAAACATCGTAGGTCTTGCCGTCGGCTCGTAAAAATGTGCTACTGCCGTAAGCAGCTTGTACAATGGGCGAGGTCCAGGCTTGCTCTTGCACTGTTTTGAAGAAGTTATCATCGCCCCCATTGAGCTGTACCACCACATGCTTAGAGTCGCTCTCAAGATTGGGGTCATCGTAGCGACCTTCCAGGCGGGTCAGTTTGTAACCGGAGTGTAGGCCAACAATGTTTAACCATGTCGGGAACTTGATGACATCGCTCTGTAGCATCCATTCATCGCCATTGACGATGTAGGTCTGCTCAGAGGTTTGATGTCCGTTTTGATCATAGAGGGTCAGGTCGACGCTCATCATGTGGTCAATGTTCGCTATTGGCGTTGCATGTACCCGCGCCGCCTTAATATCATTCGTCAATCCCAGGTAGGTTTGTACTAGCAAGGTCAACCACAACAGTGAAAGTGCCAGTAACACCAGTATGATGCCAGCGATACTGCGTCCCCAGCGAAAATGGCGGTGCGGCCTATAGCTTCGGCTCCGACCAAATTTATAAGCCCCGTTCTCGTCCTCCTCTTCATCGTAGCTAAACCTACGTGTGTTCAGCCGTCTGCTCAGGCCCATACCTGCTGAGATAAGCAAACCTAGCCCTACTATGGCGATAATAATCAGGAGAACTTGTGGCCATCCGAAAGTTATTGGTATGTTCACTGGTTTTCGCTGCCTTTCTGACCCATCTGACCTCATTTCCCTATTGTTATGTCAATTTAGAACGCCGTCTCTTATAGACACGTATTATTCAGCTTTTTAGTTTTGTTGCCGATAGGGAAGAGTACACAGAAAGGAGCTTAGTACGATGGTGAGCGAGACACTCGAACAGGTGCAATATCTACCGGAACAACAGCGCGTTCCAACTTCATATACCCAGGGGATAAGCTATAGCGTTGGGGTCATGGCTTACAATGAAGAGGCCAATATTCAACGTACGTTGCAAGCATTGCTGCAACAGAGCGGTGAAAAGACGTTCTTGACAGAAATTATCGTGGTTGCTAGTGGCTGCACCGATGCAACTGTAGCTATTGTACAAGAGATGGTGCAGGCTGAACCGCGCATAAAGCTGCTGCTACAAGAACGGCGCGAAGGCAAGGCCTCGGCCATCAACCTCTTTCTGCGCCATGCCCATAGTCCAGTGCTTGTCATGGTGGGGGCTGATATCATTCCAGAAAAAGATATCGTCGAAAAACTTTGCCTCCATTTCACTGATATTACTATAGGTATGGTTGGAGGACGACCGGTGCCTGTGAACGATCAGCATACCTTCATAGGACACGCGGTACACATGCTGTGGCGACTCCATGACAGGATGGCACGGCGCAAGCCAAAGCTGGGCGAGGTCGTAGCTTTCCGCAACGTCATTCAGCAAATTCCCATTGATACCGCCGTCGATGAGATTGCAATTGAGGCTATGATTGCCAAACAAGGGTTGAAGTTGGTATACGAACCTGGAGCCATCGTCTACAATAAAGGGCCGATGACGGTACGTGACTTTCTCAAGCAACGGAGACGCATACACGCCGGTCATCTCAAGGTTCGAGCACAGGAACACTATCAGGCGTCCACGATGCAGATAGGGCCGATTCTACGAGAGATTGTGGCTGGTACACCATATTTCATCAGCACACCACGCCAGGTCATATGGACGCTTGGCACCATTGCGCTAGAAGGTATAGCGCGTTTGCAAGGTCGCTACGATGTTTTGCGCAATCGTTCGCATCAGGTTTGGCAGACGGTGGCCTCAACCAAAGCATTGGAAGATGAGCAGCGCAAACTCCGACGTATTTGCAACACCCAGAGCGTGATTGTCTTTCACCTCATACGAGCCGATGCCGACGATAGCGATTTCCAGCGCGAATATGAAGAGCGCGTCATGCTGCGCATTGTACGAAAACTTTTACCCTTGCTGCGACACTATGTGCGGGAAGAAGATGACTTGAGCCTGAATGGCGCACATACGCTCGTAGCAGTGCTGAACGCAGACCGCCTTGGTGCCGAGCTCACCGCTCTGCGCTTGAAACATATCATTGCTTCCCAACAGATTCCCTTTGGCAAGCACGGTACCACGCGTCTGCTCGTAAGTTTTCACGCGGTTTCGTTTGCGCGGCAGGAGTAGACATCATCCCCACCAAAACGAAACCGCAATAATAGCATATAACCCCATGAGCACCAACCCCTCGAGCCATGTTGACTCCCCATCATAGATAATCACGGTGCTCAGGATAGCTGTCAGCCCTAATGCCGCGACAAGAAGGGGAGCCAGCACAAGTGTCAGATGCGTGCCACCTATCACAAAGCTGAGGAGTACCAGCACCGGTATCAACCCTAATGCAACCTGGAGCGAACTATTCAGAATGACACTGATCGCGTAGTCAGCTTGATTGCGAGCTGCGAATTGGACGCCTACAACATTTTCTACAGCATTTCCGGCCAATGCCACGATAACCAGACCGGTAAAAGCAGGGGAAATATGCAGGAACGTGATGGCTGGTGTCAATGCTGACACGAACCAATCCGACACGAAAGCAGAGCCGATCCCTGCCCCTACTAACACGACGATCGCCAGCCAGATCGGCCAGGATGGGGGTTCTGCTTCTGACTCTTTCACCTCTCTTGAAACGACGAGCGGTTCACCCTTGAGAGAAACTGGAATGCTCGCGGCAAATATGACCAGGAGAATGATAGCACAGATAACACTGAGTCCTTCCTCATGTCCGGCAGCGGGCGTGTGCAGGCCATACACAAGCGTTGGCACCGCGAGTGCTGACACAGCGAGCAAAGTCAGTACCGCTATCATGCGTGGTGAGTTGGAGCCAAAACGCTGCGTGCCATTGCGCAGGCCACCAACGAAGAAGGCAAGGCCCAGCACAAATAAGCTATTTCCCAGAATGGAGCCAACAAGGGCTGCCTGGACAACTTCGATAAGCCCAGCACGTAATGCAAAGATGCCCACAAATAACTCTGGTAAGTTGCCAAGAGCAGACTGTAATACTCCCGTTGCACCTGCGCCAAGGTGTGAGCCAATCTGATCCGTTGCCTGCCCGACAAGGCCCGCTTGCAGAGCAAGAGCTGCTCCTGCCACGACGAAGATGAGAACAGCATTTGCTTGTAGCAGCGTGAGAATACCAGCCAGTATAGTGATGAAGCATGTGATAGCGATGGTAATCCATTCGCGCCGACTCAAGAGAACATCTGTATTTTTATGCACACTACGAGACACGCATGTTGCTCCTCAATACTTAGAAGGTCTTTGTTCCTAATGCTATCTCAAACTGATTACGCTTGCAAATGTTGCCGCAAAAACGCGAGTACCTTCCCCCATGAATCCTCGGCGGCAAAGGCAGTATCTTGGGCGTTCCCGCCATAGAGCAGGGTGACACCGGAGTTTGATTGCAAGGACTGGGTAGCTGTTGTCGGGAGGTAGGGATAATTGATCAAATGTCCGGCACCCTTGTAGTTCAGGTGTTGGCAGGCATAGGGGAACGTATACTTGTCCAATCGCTCCATGACCAGTTCACAGAAGTGGGTGGAAGGCCATAGGGCATCATCCTGGGCCGAGATAAGTAAGACGGGTCCGTTGGTTTTCTCGACTGGAATAGCAGCACGTTCAACCGCTTCGGTATTACTCAAGCTATTGAGGTAGAGAGAAGTAAAGCTAATAGCCCTGCCCTGGGGAGGTGGCGACGTATTCTCAGTAGCGGATGAGGAGGTGTATAACATGGGGACGCAGGGCAGAGGCTGCCCATGACATGACCATGACGACGGTTTACTGAGCATCTGTTCATAGGAGCCACTGAGACCTTGCCAAACCACGGAACTAGGAACGTAGGCAATGACGGACTTTATCTGTGGGAATGTAGCCCCAAGCAGTAATGCCAGCTCTCCCCCCTTGGATTGGCCCATCACCGCCAGTCGATCTCTATTCACTAAGGGTTGCGCCTGGAGCCAATCGAGAGCCGTCGCAAAATACTCCAAAGGAATGTTTACCAGGTACTTCGGCAATTGTTCGTAGCTAAAGTAGGCAAGGACCAGTACTGCATAGCCATGAGAGGCCAGGAGAGCGGCTTTACTCTCGTTCAGGCCGCCACTGGAACCTCCGAACAATAGCACGGCTGGAACGCGCTCACTGCCAGCAGGTTGGAAAAAGGTTCCAAACAGACCGGCCTCTCTGACCTGCGTTCTTTCAATTTCAGGGGCAGTCAGTTTTCTATCCATGTCAACACGGGATACGATTTCGCCAGCCACCGCTACGGAGAGTAACAGAGGAATGTGTGTCGCTTGCACCTTGGCGAAGAGAATGTTTTGCTTCTCGCCAGTTGGTAGCATTGACCATACGATGCCCATCGGGTCTGCATTGTTGTAGGTGCCAGCGAGAGGTTTTTGCGTAGCTACATCGACGCGACCTTGCTCATCTGCCTGGAATTCGGCATATGCTTCCCATTGACGAGCAAAATCATCGAGCATTAAGGCTTTCAAGGTCAGCCGTTGACCAGGGGTAAAGCCATTGAGATGGATGTTGAAGGCATCATCAATGAGCGGCCCCTTGCTGACAATATCAATCTGTGGAGAAGTTACCTTATTGGTCATACAGCAGCGCTCCTTTTCTCATTCATTCGCTTGCGCTTTCGGCTTGCGTCAATAATTAGCGGAGGCCAACCGCTCAATCTCTGAGACGACGCGTTCCAATTCCTCGATCAGCGGAGATGTGCCACTCTGTCGCAGGGCATCGGCAACCGAGCGATAATACCAGAGCGTACCCTCCCTGCCACCATGGAAGCGCCGCCATAACGTCTCGCCCAATTCGCGATAATCGGCCAGCACTGCCCGCGCATTGTGTAATTTATCGGCGGCAGCGACCAGGCGTATCGAGGGAGGAGCCACACGCAAATGTTCAATATAGGTTTCTTTGCGCACGCGCCATGGTGGCTTGGGCGTCACATCAGCATCTGTACAACCATTTACAATAGCTACTACGTTCTCGCCGAAGCGTTGACGTATCTCTTCTCGTGCCACAGAACCGCCCTGGTCTTCAATGGCATCATGCAGCAGACCCGCGATGGCCTCGTCTTCACTGCCACCATTTTCGAGCACGATGCTAGCCACCGCCAATAAATGCGCGATATAGGGGATATGTGTCCCTTTACGCCACTGCTCCGCGTGCAATTGCGTGGCAAAAACCAATGCTTCCTCAAAACGTGAAGTTAGTACCATACGTAAACCTCTAATTCCTTTCATCAACTTGGCGGAATTATAACACACTTCTAGCTGTTTTTAGAGAATATATGGCCTCATTAGATATTGACATAGGAAGTTGGCTGCTGTATATCTCAGATATACATTGAAATGAGTACAGAGGCGGCTCTATTATTTTTCATGGAGATCATGCATGTCTCAACAACCAACCCCTGTCCTGACTGATCATCCAGCTGAGCAGTTCCCAAAGGGTTTGCCGCTGCGCAGTATTCCATTGCGTATCGGCGCGATTTGTTTGACCTCGGTGCTTGTCGCCGTCCACTATACAAATTATGGCCCGCTGATCCCTATCTTACTACGAGATTTACATATCAATAGCGGTCAGGCAGGCCTACTCTCTACTTTCTTATTTTTAGGGCTGGCTGTCATGTATATACCCGCTGGCATGTTGACCGATCGCTTTGGGCAGCGGCCCGTTCTGATTGGTTCATCCATCTTGTTGGTCATTGGTGCTGTTTTATTGCCGCTTGCTCCCAATCTTCCCATTGTGCTCTTATGTCGTTTTATGGTTGGCCTGGGTTCTGGAGCAGCTTTTGTAGCGGGAGCGAGCATTGCAGCGGGCCTGGGCAAACATTCCGCGCTGGGACAAGGACTCTATGGCGGCTCCGTACAGATTGGTTCTGGACTAGGTTTGCTGGTGACGCCGATCTTATTCAACTACTTTGGCTGGCGGGGGGCATTTCTAGTTTGGGGTCTCCTGGGCATACTCTCTATCATTGCCTGGTTGTTGGTTAGCGATGGATATGAAGCGCATACAACACAAAAAGTCGATGTAAAGGCAGGACTACGTTCACCGGCGGTATGGACGCTGGGTCTATCCCACATGGGAACCTTCGGGCTGGGCAATGCTATCGCGGCATGGATAGCAGTGTATCTTGCTTTTAACTATGGTCTCCCATTGGCGTTAGCGGCAACGCTCGGTTCTTTCGCCCTTTTGACCGGTATGTTTTTCCGTCCATTAGGTGGTATCTTGATTGGACGCAAACTCATTGGAGCTATTCCACTGCTGCGCATAGGCACTATTCTTGCCTGGGTTGGCGTTGCGTTGCTCGCTATCCCCTTGCATTTCGCGCCGTTCGCTATTTTGGGCATGGCCTGTATCGCCATCGGCACGACGATCCCTTATACATCTGTCTTCAATGAGGCGGCGCACCTGCGCGGCGTTGGCAAAGGGGTCGCGCAAGGCTTCGCCAGTGTTATCTCGACGCCAACAGTACTTTTAGGCCCCCCATTGATTGGCTATTTCTTTGAAAATACGCACAGTTTTACCCTGGCCTTCGGAGCAATTCTCTTATTTGACCTGATTGCTATTACCTCCTCCTTCCTGGCTGGCCCTGCCGTGAGGCGCGAAGCAGTCTAAGAGGCTTGTTTTCTTCCTCCGCGCAAATCTGTTACAATACGCGGCAAGATGATACCATACAATAGTATAGCTGTGCTATCTGTACATCTTGCATACTATGCCACTTTCTTTGAAGCTAATGCGTTTAGAAGATAGAGCATATGTAGGACATGCGATGTGGCTTCGCACCTATTTTTCTTTGAAAGTAATATTACTTCAGGAGCGATTTCTTTATGAAACAACCAAAAGCAATTCTCTTTGATCTTGACGGGGTCTTAACCGATACTTCACAGTATCATTATCTGGCCTGGAAACACCTTGCTGACGACGAAGGCATCCCCTTCACCAGCCAAGAGAACGATGAGCATCTACGTGGGGTCAGTCGTCGCCAATCTCTCATGTATATCATTCGGGATCGGCACTACTCAGAAGACCAAATTCAAGAGATGATGGAGCGCAAGAACAACTACTATCTTGAGCTGATCAAAACTATGTCGCCCAAAGACCTGGTCGCGGGTGGGCGGGAGTTGCTGCAAGGGATTCGGGATGCAGGCATCAAAGTAGCTATTGCCTCGGGCAGTAAAAACTGTCATACTGTGCTTGAAAGTTTACAAATCACGGATTTACTTGATGGTGTTGCTGATGGTTCAAGCGTTAGTAATAGCAAGCCGGCGGCAGATATTTTTGTGTATGCCGCGGGTTTGGTAAAAGTTGCCACGGCTGATTGTCAGGGAGTTGAAGATGCCGATGCCGGTATAGAAGCGATAAAGACGGCGGGGATGCAAGCTCTCGGCATTGGCCCAAAAGAGCGTTTCCACCGCGCTGACAAAGTTTTACCATCGCTCGCCAATAAACATGTGCAAGACCTTTATAGCTAATTCATGGTTCCAGGGAGGTAGTTACAATCCAGAGCAAGCTGAGCTTGCCCTGGATTGTAACTACCTCCCTGGAACGACAAAACTAGAAACAGCACGTACAATTACGTAGATAAGGAAGGTTATTTGTGAATCTTTGGCACATCACCGAGGATACCTTCAATCCCCAAATGCTGCACACGAAGGAAACTGTCTATACTATTGGTAATGGCTATTTCGGAACACGAGGATCGTTTGCAGAAGGCTATCCTGGCGCAACAGCCGCCACCTTGCTTTATGGCATATTTGATCATATTCCTATTGGTAAAGAAGAGTTAGCCAATGCTCCTGACTGGACGCTCTTAAAACTCTTCGTGAACGGCGAACGTTTTCGCCTCGATCAAGGGAAGATCCTGGCCTATGAACGTTCCCTGGATATACAACATGGCATGCTCAGCCGTGTTGTGCGTTGGGAAAGTCCTGGCGGTATTCGCCTCAAGGTTGTTTCCGAACGTTTCGCCAGTTTAGCCGATGAGCATGTAGGGGTTATTCACTATAGCGTTACCTCGGAAGACACTAGTGAAGACGTGAATGTTGTGCTATGGGCTTCGCTCAATACGGCGGTCGGTAACTATGAGCTTATGCACTGGGAAACGGTCGATCAAGGTAATGATGGTGAGATTATCTGGTTGCACACGCAAACGCTCCACTCTCACGTACAACTCGCGCAATCCATGAGCTTTATCGCTGATACTCCGGCATTTGAACATGCAGTAATTGACTCAGATATAGCTCCCAGTATTCGTCTGCACGGGAAGTTAGCACCAGGGATGACCGTGACGACAGAAAAGATTGTCGTGATGTATACCTCTCGTGACAACGAAACGCCTGTACTGAGCGCGGTTGAGCACCACAAGAATCTCGTCCATCACACTGGAAACGGCTATAAAGTGGCTGCGCAAGAAGAAAACTCACAAACGCAAAAACATATGAGTCAAGCTTATGCAACACTCCTTACGCAACACAAGCAAGCATGGTTAGAGTATTGGCAGCCATCAGATATTATTATCGAAGGTGATGATAAGGCCCAACTCGCCATACGCTATAACATTTACCAACTGCGCATCAGTACTTCGGCCCATGACGACCGTTATAGCATCGCGGCCAAAGGGTTGACAGGCTTTGGTTATCGTGGTCATATTTTTCATGATACCGAAATTTTTATGCTGCCATACTTCACGTATGTTCACCCCTCGATTGCTCGCAATCTGGTGCTCTACCGCTATCACCTGCTGCCCGGCGCACGCAAAAAGGCAAAACAAAGTGGGTATAAGGGAGCGCAATATCCCTGGGAAAGTACCTTAGATGGCGATGAAGCTACGCCAGGAACGATCATTCACCCAGAAAGTGGAGAGATCATCCCCGTTCTGAATGGCAGTATCGAGCTACACATCACTGCCAGTATCGCCCATGGTGCCTGGCAGTATTGGGATATTAGCGGTGATGACGACTTTATGCGCGATTATGGAGCAGAAATCTTGCTGAGTACTGCCCAATTCTGGGCTAGTCGGGCTGAGCATGACTCAAAGCACAATGATTATGAAATTAATGATGTGATTGGTCCCGATGAATGGCACGAGCACGTCAATAACAATGCCTTTACCAACTATATGGCACGCTGGAATATCCAGACCGCCCTTGATGTACTGGATTGGCTGTATGAAACTGCTCCCGATAAGGCCACAGAACTGACCCAGCAGCTCGATGTGAATAAGCAGGACTTCGAGCACTGGCGTGATGTGGTGGCACTTATGCACATACCGCAAAACAAAGCGACGAGACTCATCGAGCAATTTGATGGCTTCTTCAACCTTGAGCCGCTCGATCAGAACGCATACAAAGGTCGTACCGCGTCTTATCAGGCTCTATTGGGTATGCAGCGAGTACAAGAGCATCAGATTGTTAAACAGGCCGATGTGTTGATGCTACTCACGGTACTGGACGATCAATTTGATCTAGCAACGAAAAAGGTGAATTGGGATTATTATTATCCCATTACTGACCACGACTATGGCTCCTCGCTGACGCCCGCGCTGCATGTCATTCTCGCGTGCGAACTGGGGCAGGTTGCTACGGCGTATAAGCAGTATATATTAGGGGCTCTGGTTGATCTAGAAAATCTGCGCGGCAATACACCGGAAGGGATTCACGATGCGTGCGCTGGTGCTGTGTGGCAAGCTACGATCCTGGGTTTCGCGGGGCTACGCCTGACGGAGGATGGCTATACGACGGCACCAAGCTGGCCCGATGGCTGGACGCGGCTGGCCTTCACGTTCATGCACAAAGGACAAACAATCAAGGTTGATCTCCACAAAGAGTGAGTTGTTGGTCGAGGTAGGATGGCAAGTTGTCCTCCTATCTCGACCGTTGGCAAAAACGGTATTGACAAATTGTAGAAGTCGGGGTATGATATAGCCCTAGTAAGGCGCATTCGTCTAGTGGTCTTGGACGCCGCCCTCTCAAGGCGGAGATCACGGGTTCGAATCCCGTATGCGCTACCTTATGCCCTTTTTCCCTTGCCTCAAGCCAACCCACAAGCGGCTTGAGGCATTTTGTTACTACACATCTTTTCCCCAATGTAGCAACGGTGTAGCAACGCGCTTCATTATCTTTTTGTTGGTATCTTAGCTCCTGCACCTCCCTCATTATCCTCATCATCTTTTCGTTTTAGGGCATCGTGTAGCTTGCTCATGGCTTCTTGTTGCATCCCAGGAAGCACATGGGAATAGATGTCCATCGTCATGCTAATTTGCGTATGTCCCAAAAGCTCTTGCACGACTTTAGGATGTATGCCTAGACTCAATAGAAGCGTTGCCGCACTGTGGCGCAGATCATGAAAACGAATGTTTGGTAATCCTGCCTGTTTGAGCACCTTCTTGAATTCCTCGACAACATGGTTAGGGTTAAGATATCTGCCAAGCAAAGTGCAAAACACATAATCGTGTTCCTGCCATGCTGCACCAGCTTTTAACTTTGTTTCCCGTTGATGAATACGATGCTGCTTAAGAGCCTCAAGAGCAAATGGAGCAACAATCACGTTACGGCTGCTTTTACGTGTCTTCGGTTCTGCTTCTATATACACATGTTCTCTTTCAGGTGTATCGGTAGGAACCCTTGTCAGAATGCGCCGTACTTGTAGTGTTTCTGTAGCAAAGTTAATGTCTTGCCACTTCAAGCCCAGGACTTCACCACGCCGCAAACCTGTAGCCAGGGCAAGCGTAAAGAGTGCTTCCCACTTATGCCCACGTAAAGCTTTAATCAATTGCTGCACCTGCTCTACTGTCAAAGGCTGTATCTCATAACGCTCTTTACGTGGAGGTGAAACGAGATCACACACATTGCGAGAAACAAGCCCCCACTTCACAGCAGTTTTTAAAGCGTTATGTAAAACGCTGTGATAGTAGATTACCGTTGCAGGTGCCAGACCTTCATCTTGCTTCTTTGCATAGAACGCCTGGACTTGCTGTGCTGTCAATTTTTGCAGTTGATGATGACCAAGCATGGGGATAATATGCAAGTGAATTGCCTCTTTATATCGTTCATAGGTACGAGGACGTACACTTCGCTTGTGCGTCTGCTCTAACCAATCTGTTAAGAATTGCTCTACCGTTTGCCGTGAGGTAGTTAATAGCGTTCCCT
Source organism: Ktedonobacteraceae bacterium (assembly GCA_051004815.1). Taxonomy (GTDB): domain Bacteria; phylum Chloroflexota; class Ktedonobacteria; order Ktedonobacterales; family Ktedonobacteraceae; genus JBBQXY01. The sequence goes on along the minus strand of JBPCJY010000134.1, from coordinate 1,209 downwards.
GTTGCTGCTCACGTAAAGCAACCTTCATCTTCTCCTGAACTTCTTTACGTGTCTTACCATAAAAGACCTTGCGCTTACCATTTTCAAGTGTGATACTACCCACCCATTTATTGTCTTCTTTCCGTTGATAAATGGAACCTTCACCATTGCCCCTTTTTCCCATGCTCTTTGTTCCTCCATGAAGAAGAACCCGCCTTACATGTCCGATAAAGCGGGTTCTCTTTTCTCGTTCCTTACAGACCCAAATGTTCACGTTGGGCTAACCATCGCTGTAGCGAGGTAGACGATACACGCACAGCCCGACCAAAGTACATCACTGGTAGCTTTTCTTCTTTAATCAGTTCATAGACTTTCGTCCGTCCCAAGCCCAACATCCTCGCAACTTGAGAAATATTGAGCAACAACGGTTGTAATGTTTCTTGCATATCACATCCTCCTCTAATGGCTTGCCATAGCACTACTCCTCAAGTCGAAACGCCCGTGCCACATGTTCCCAAGACACCACAGCATAGGTGTTCTGTATCAGGGTATGCACCAGCATCACGAGCGCAGGAAGCAGCGACCGATGCGTCGGAGGAACATCCATCCATGCATCGATCTGTTCCCGAAACCAGCCTTGAAGCGCATCAGCATAGGCATACGGACTTGACGCCGCTTGCAGCAACGTTTGTGCAGGTTGGTGAAAGAAAGACATCGTGGTGATACTTTTGTGAAGTGTTCTGGTAAACGGATTGCCATCTGTCACTGCTTGCCCTATCAGCAGCTTCACCAACACATCCCAATCAGCATAAGCAAGAGCCGTCCCAGCTACGTCCCACACGAGCAATCGCATCTGTTCATCAAAGGAAGCTTCACGCCCAGGAAAGCCCATGATCCAACCCTTCACCATGTCTTCTATCCACCACTTCACACGTAATCCAGCAAAACGATCATCCGATGTAGACACTACCAAACCAACGATCTCATTCATCAGGCTTTGCTCATTGCTCAGATGCAGATGCACCAACCAAGTGAACTTGTTTTCCCAGCCGTTATAATCCGCGAGTTCCATATCATCCCTCACTTTCATCCTCATCTGGGAAGGCTAATGGCTTGCCAGTGACCCGATCTAGTGCCACCATCCGCCCATCAAGCCAGACCAGACGCACCTCAATCGATACATGCCCTTCACGCAACAATTCCACATCCACATCACGCCAGTGCTCAATC
>JBPCJY010000133.1:0-19822 GCA_051004815.1 Ktedonobacteraceae bacterium | reverse complement strand
TTTTGTTTTCGTTTTTTTTTTCTTTTTTCTTCCCCCCCCCCCCCCCACAGCGCCCCCCATCTGCCGCCACGTCCGCCCCCTGTCCCTACGCACTCCGAAAAACCTACCCCGTGTAAGGGTGGTGTAGGGAAACGTCCCACAACCAGGACGCGTGCAAGCATAGAAAACAACACAACAGATATAACAAGGAGATACCATTTATGGCAGAAGCAGTAATTGTGAGTGCGGTACGCACTCCTATTGGACGTGCCAACAAGGGCGTATTGAAAGATGTACGCCCCGATGATCTGGCCGCGCTGGCCGTGAAGGCTGCCGTCGAGCGCGTGCCACAACTTGATCGTTCGCTTATCGAAGATGTGATTCTTGGCTGTGCCTTTCCTGAAGGCGAGCAGGGTATGAACCTGGCTCGTATCGTTGGTGCATTGGCGGGTCTGCCAGAGACGGCGGGCGGCGTCACCGTCAACCGCTTCTGCGCCTCTAGCCTGCAAGCGGTCAACATGGCGGCACAGAATATTATGCTGAATATGGGCGATGTATTTGTGGCGGGCGGCGTCGAAAATATGTCGCGGGTACCGATGGGCGGCTTCAATCCCAGTTTTAACCCGCGCCTGCTGAAGTCGCGCGATGATGAGAAGAACAGCTCACCCTATCCTCCCGCTGAATTGGAATATGGCTACTCCAGCTATATCCCAATGGGTATGACGGCGGAGAACCTGGCCCGTGAATATGGCATCAGTCGCGAGGCGCAGGATGCCTTCGCGCTGCGCAGCCATCAACGGGCCATCGCCGCCACTGACAACGGCACCTTCAAGCGTGAAATTGTGCCAGTGCCGCTGCCCAACGGCACGATGATGGAAATCGACGAAGGGCCACGCCGCGATACCTCACTGGTAAAGCTCGCCAGCCTGGAACCCGCCTTTATTAAAGGTGGCAGCGTCACTGCCGGTAACTCCAGCCCATTGAATGATGGAGCAGCAGCAGCCGTCCTGATGTCGGCTGACAAAGCACGCGAACTAGGGATTACTCCGCTCGCCAGAGTGATCTCCATGGCAGTGGCTGGTGTGCGACCGGATGTCATGGGCATTGGGCCGGTACCAGCGATGAAAAAGGCCCTGCAACGTGCAGGACTGCAACTGAGCGATATCGACATTATTGAGATCAACGAGGCTTTTGCCGCGCAGACGCTCTCCGTGGTCAAGGCCATGGGCATTGACGAAGAGAAGCTCAATCCCCATGGGGGCGCAATCGCCCTCGGCCATCCACTCGGTTGTAGTGGTGCGCGTATCATCGCCACCTTAATCAACGATTTGCAGACGGCTGACAAGCGGCTGGGTATCGCCACGCTCTGTATCGGCGGTGGTCAGGGCCTGGCAACGATCATCGAGAGGTTGGCATAGCGATGACGTACTCCATACATAAAGCGGCTGTCCTCGGTGCGGGCGTGATGGGAGCAGCCATCGCCGCCCACCTCGCCAATGTCGGTATCCCCAGCTTGCTGCTCGATATCGTACCGACAGACGCTGGTAAAGACCGTGACAAAGTGGCACGCATTGGGCTGGAAAAGGCTCTCAAAGCGCGACCAACCGCGTTCTATAGCAAACGCGCCGCCAGCCTGATAACAGTGGGCAATATCGAGGACGACCTGGAAGAACTGGCCGATGTCGATTGGATTATCGAGGCCGTGGTGGAGCGGCTGGACATTAAGCATGCTCTGTATACAAAAATCGAGCAAGTGCTGACACCCGGCACCATCATCACTTCCAATACCTCCGGCCTGCCCGCCCATATGCTGACAGAGGGGCGCAGCGCGGATTTCCGCAGCCACTTCCTCATCACGCACTTTTTCAATCCTGTGCGCTATATGCGCCTGCTGGAGTTGGTACCAGACGTTGATACCGATCCGGAGTTAATGCAGTTTATGCAGCACTTCGCAACGGAGGTGCTGGGCAAGGGCGTTGTCCTCTGCAAGGATACGCCCAACTTCATCGCTAACCGCATCGGTGTCTACGGTTTCATGTCAACGCTGAACTATGCCTTGCGCGAGGGATATACAGTCAGCGAGGTCGATGCCATCCTGGGGCCGAATATGGGACGGCCCAAGTCGGCAACGTTCCGCACCGCTGACCTCTCCGGCCTGGACACCACCGCCCATGTCGCCGCGAACCTGTATCAAAACGCGGTCGATGACCCACAGCGCGAGACGTTCCGCGTGCCGGAGGTCATGAGCGAGATGGTGCAGCGCGGTTGGCTGGGCGAGAAAAGCGGCCAGGGCTTCTATAAGCGCGTGAAAAATGCCGATGGCTCCTCCACCATCCTGGAGTTGAACCTTAAAACGCTGGCATACGAAGCACAGCAGAAAGTACGCTACCCCTCGCTAGGCGAGGCTCGCAACATCAGCGACGCGGAACGGCGAATAGTGACCGTTCTGTCGGGCGATGATCGCGCCTCCGCGCTCGCTCGACAAACCACGACGGATGCCCTGTGTTACGCCGCTACCATCGCACCCGACATTGCTGAGAGCATTGTTGCTATTGACGAGGCGATGCGCTGGGGCTTCAATTTTGATCTGGGCAGTTTCGAGACGTGGGACGTACTCTTACGACAGCCCGATGTTTTGCAGAACGTGCTGCAAGAGCGGCCTCTGCCAGCACTTGTACAACGCGTGCGGAAAGAGGGGCAGGGAACATTCTATATCGGCACGGCGGGCCAGCGACAATACTTTGATTTCCACAGTGGCACCTATCAGCCTGTCCCGCGGCCACAAGGTACGATCTCGTTGGAAGCATTGAAGTCGGACAACAAGGTGATACGCGACAACGGCTCGGCAGCCCTGATAGACCTGGGCGACGGCGTGGTCGGTGTCGAGTTCCATACCAAGATGAACGCTATCGACGAGGGCATCATTGATATGTTGCGTTACATCGCCGAGGAGGGTCAGAAAGAGTTCCGGGCGGTGGTGCTGGGCAACGAGGCTGCCGATTTCTCGGCGGGTGCCAATCTGCTCCTGGTGCTGATGGGTTCACGGCAGGGCGAGTGGAAAATGTTGGAAGGGGCCATCAACGGGCTGCAACAAGCACACCACCTGCTCAAATACAGCCCGATCCCTGTCGTTGCCGCTCCTACTGGACGAGCATTGGGCGGTGGCTGCGAAATCATCATGCACTCCAATCACGTTCGCGCCTATGCCGAGTCCTACATCGGTCTGGTCGAAGTGGGCGTTGGCCTGGTACCGGCAGGTGGTGGTTGTAAAGAGATGCTGTTACGCCAGGGAGCCAGCTTGGAGAGCCAGTTGGCTCACAAGACAGGTGGGCCGTTTACACCGTCGCGTCGCGCTTTTGAGATCATCGCGGTCGCGACCGTCTCTACCAGCGCGGTCGAGGCCCAGGAGCTACGCTTCTTACGCAAGAGCGATGCCATTACCGTCAACCGCGACCTGTTGTTGCGCGACGCCAAAGCCGATGCCTTGCGGCTGGCCGAGGCGCGTGAAGCTGGGAAGTGGCAGCCACCCACAGCACCACAGTTGCTGCTACCCGGGCCAGGAGCACGCCTGGTGCTGGAACAGCAAATAGAGAACATGTTGCTCACGGGTACTATCAGCGAACACGACGCGGTTGTTGGTCGTCACCTTGCCCGTGTCGTCACCGGCGGCGAATGTTCACCGATAACACCCATCCAGGAGCAGCAGGTACTTGACCTGGAACGTGAGGCGTTCCTCAGCCTCTGCGGCATGGAGAAGACCCAGGAGCGCATGCAGGCAATCTTAATGACCGGCAAACCCTTACGCAATTGAAAAGCGGGGCTGCAAGGGGCGACAGCCTCTTGGCTGGGCTTACACAGGCAATTTTTGAGAAAGAGACCGAAGCCGCTCGTTCGTGCGTAGGGACAGGGGGAAGCGGGGACGTGGATGAGGGGGCCTTGTGCCTGTCCTGGTGGGGGTTCGACAAATCCACCGAGGACAGGCACAAGGCCCTCCATCGACCACCGCCCGGCCCCCTGTCCCTACGCACGCCATCACGCCATCGCCTCTTTCCCATATTCTATTTGAAAGGATACACGCTGTTATGGAACTGGATATCGCAAAAGCTTCCTTACAGGAGTTGGGGCAGCTAGGTGGGGACCAGATCATCATAGGAGAGATAGATGATAAGCTCACCAACCTTCCCAGCTATCGGGAACTCTATCACCGCTGGGAAAAACAGCAGTGGAGTACGCAGGACATCGACTTCAGCATTGATCGTCAAGACTGGGCCAGGGTAGCAGTAGAGAATCGCCACATTTGGATTAGCGGCTTCGTCGTCTTTTTCCAGGGTGAAGTAAGCGTCGTCAACACGCTGATCCCCTATTTGGCCGCCGTGCCAACGGAGGAGCAGCGCATCTTCCTCACGACGCAACTGGTAGACGAGGCTCGCCATGCCACCTTCTTCGATAAGTTCTTTCGCGAAGCCTTGATGATGGAAGGGCCAGACATCGAGTCCATTCTGGTCAAGATTCGGCCTCTGATCCAACCAGGGCAGAGACAGATTTTGTTGGAGGGATTGGTAGAGATAGGACAGAAGCTGCACGATGAACCAACCAATATGGCCCTCCTGGTAGAGGGAGTCACGCTCTACCATATCATCACCGAGGGAACGTTGGCCCTGGCAGGGCAGCGCAATATGCTCAACCGCAACAAGCGCATGGGGTGGTATCCTGGTTTTCAACAGGGCTTCACTGCTGTTGCACGAGATGAGTCACGACATGTACTATTTGGTGTGCGCTTCTTACGCGATGCTGTGCAGCAGCACCCTGAGTATGCCAACATTATCAGTGACACCATTGCGCGTTGGATGCCACAAATTCACGAAACGCTCTACTTGTCAGAAGTACAGCGCACTGTACTTGCCGCCTTTGGCGAAAACCCCGATGACATTATCAACTTCGGTATGAATTCCCTGCGCAAGAAGCTCAAGGTCATTGGCGTGAAGGGCCTGTGAATGATTGCTGAGGAGGCCATGGTGGCGACCAGGGCGACCGCACGAGGAGGTTTTTTGCACCGCCCAGTTCCAGAGCCTGTCATTCTGAGCGCCGCGAAGAATCTCTGTGCCACGAGAGATTCTTTGCGGCGCTCAGAATGACAAGGCCAGCGAGGTGCCAAAAAACCTCCCCGTGCAAGATCCCTTGCGGTCGCCCTGGTAATAAATAATTTACAACTCGGGAGTGCAATAGGACTTTTTGTTAGCAGTAGTAACAAAAAGTCCTAGCGCACTCTCCCCATTTTTTAATGAGAGCATTCTTTTGCGTCTTCTATGGTAGGAATACTCTGATTGCGCTCCAACATTGTGTACATAGATGTAGCTACATTGATAGAAAGATGTTAATATCTTGTGAAAACGAACAAATACATGGAAAAAAGGCATTTTACCACTAGACAAGAAGATATGTTATCATGCATACTATGGATGTGCATAATGCTTGATGTTTCTAACAAGTAATGCACATTGTAAACACAACATGCTATTTTTGTTATATCGTGTTCGATCAATCTCTATTTAACGTTGCCCAGAGATGCACCATCAGAAAGGGAAGGACCATGCTTGGAGCTCATGAACAACGAAGTGAAGTGGCAAGGCTACTTTCACAAATCAGTGCGGAATACGAGGCCGCGCAACGTGGCATAAGCGGTCTGGCTTACGGAACTTCGAAACATGAGTTTATCACCACACGAATGGAAAATATGGGACAGCTTCATGGTCAACTCCAATCGTTAGTAGGTGATATCGCAATAGCCATGATAGCGGAGCAGTTGAACAATACCCACTAAGGCATTGTAGATGAGGATGGTAGACAAAATGACCTTGATAGGTCATTTTGTCGTTTGTTGGAAAGCATCCAGGCATATAGAAACGAACCCCTGCTACGCGTGGCGTAGCAGGGGTTCGTTTCTATACCCACCAGGGCGACCGCAAGGGTACGCCCTGGCCTTTAATGCTTTTGGTGCATATCAAAGTAACGCACGGTAGAGGACGAGCGATTACGCCAAACACCGGTGGCGATATACTCGATTTCTTCGCTAAGAAATGTCTCTTGATCCAGCACATTGTGCGGCCCGTCAAGGAAACACTGTAGCCAACGTTGTGTATCCTCATTGCTGAGGAAAGGAGCGTCTTCACAGACAAACCACTGGGCGATGCCCTGGAGGTAAAAGCGGAAATCTTTGGGTAAGGGATATTTACGAAGGATACGGTAGCTTTTCGCTTGCACATTTTCGTAGCCAGCAGCATGCAAGTAATTCGCCAGTTTAGAGCCGACCCAACTATCCTCGAAGGCGTACCCTTCCTGCACACGCACACGTTCCCAATCCTCACGAGCACGCAATACACGCGTTTGCAAATCAGCATCAACATTGTAGAAGCGCATCGTCCCGAAATCAATATCCTTAATGACGATGCGCCCGCCATCGGCTAAATAATTACCCATGGCGGCAAACGTGTTTACCGGCTCTGGCAGATACTGGCTGACATTCGCGCTAAAAATAGCGTCGGCACTGCCCGGAGCAATGGGTAGCTGTTCCAGTGCCGCGCATTTATATTGTACCTGACGGCGGTACGATTTGCCTTGACTGCGTCGTTGGGCGGTGACTAACGCTTCCGCTGAAATATCTACGCCTATGATGCGGCCCTTTGGGCCAAGAGCACGAGCGAGAAGAGGCGTCCATAAACCTGGGCCACAACCCGCATCAACCACGAGACTACCCGCTTTAAGATGGAGATCGCGAATCATTTGTTCACGTTCGCGAGCCTTACTGGCGTGATGTGTCTCTAACCACTCGATTGCGTTCAACGGTAAACCGCACTCGTTGACATGCACAAGACTATTAACTACCATGACGCTTCCCCTATCAATACGACAAAAAGAAGATTTCGACTGTTCATATACACTAAAGTGAGTATAACATGCAATACACGAGGAAGCAATATACGTAATACATTGTGGTACTTTCGTATTAACAATGTAAAAGAGAGGGAGATGTCAAAGTCTGGTTGTCGCAGCAGAAAAGATGAAGGCCCCACCAGCAACCGTTCAGACATTTGGAGAGAAGCCTGTCATTCTGAGCGCAGCGAAGAATCTGCACCTGGGCGAGCGAGAGATTCTTCGCGGCGCTCAGAATGACAGGCTGAATCCCTCTCCTGTCCGTGAGCGGACAGTCTTCTCTCCAAATGTCTGGCAATCGTTGTGGTTGCTGGTGGGGCCTTATCTTTCCTGTTGCAATTATGCTTTTGTTATATCCCCATGATTGTGTGGATATAGTTGCGAGTCTCACCGGGGAGGCAATTCATCCAATTAGACGCGCCACAGGCATTAATGGCGTATTGGACGGTACCGGAGCCACCATTGTAAGCTGCGAGTGCCATGGCGTAGTTACCGCCATAATTTTTATTATAGTTGGCCATGAGATGTGCGGCGGCATTCAATGAGGCCACCGGGTCCCACGGATTGATGCCCAGCCCAGCGGCGGTTCCAGGCTCAAACTGGGCGATGCCTTCGGCACCGCCGGGCGAGTAAGCTCTGGGATTGAAACCGCTCTCCTGGTTTATTTGACGTGCGAAATAATCGGGTGAAATGCCCGCGTTAATGGCATCCTGTTGCGCTATAGCGACATACGCACTTGTGGGCAGTGTCACAGGAGGCGGAACAATCGGCTGTGGATTATTCTGCACAGGATTACTCTGTGCCACCTGCACAAAGTGTGACCCGAATTGCCAGTTTGCCTGTTGAGCTTGAACCCAATTGCTAAAACCTTTGAAGAAGGTAAAGCCACCTTGCCCATTGTCCAGTGGCGTTAAGTACAGCAGTGTCGTAATCACGATCAGGAGGGCCGAGACAAGCACGATGCCATGTCGCAGACGTGGACTCATGGCAGAGCGTATGTGCGGCAAATCCTCCGTCACGGGAGTAGCAGGTTGCCGCTTGCGTGAGCCAGGAATGCGTACACTACGGCCCGTGGTCGACGTCACACGTAACGCAGTCGTTACATTTTGGAGTTGATCGGTACGTGCAAACGGAAATGGACGTAAGATATTGGGTAACTGCTCGGTCGTTGTACCCGGTTGTGGGTTGGCGATAAATACAAGAAGTGGGTTGGTGTTGGTAGCGGATGGGGTAACCGGGACTTCTTTTGACTGCTCTCCAGCCATATCAGGTGTTTGCACGTCTTGAAATGACGGAAAGGGGTGAAATTGTGGCATACGTACCTCATCACTCATTAAACCTACGAATAACATCACTGTTGGGAAGTCTACCTAAATAGACTTCTATCCGTCAATTTTTTGAGCATGTTGAGGTAGAAAGTAGTACCATACTCCCACGACCTTCATCGTTTCTTAACTATAACCTCAACCATTTGGAGGAGTTCAGCTAGCGCATATTCCCTAATAACGCCCTGGCAATGACAATTCTTTGAATCTGGTTCGTGCCTTCGAATATTTGCGCGACTTTAACGTCGCGCATGTAGCGTTCCACGGGGTAGTCGCGCACATAGCCGGAACCACCGAGCACCTGCACCGCGTTAGTGGTGACTTCCATGGCGGTGTCGGTGGCGAAACATTTGGCCATTGCCGCTGACATGCCTGCACGCTGGCCCGCATCGAGCTTATAGGCAGCCTCGTAGACCAGCAAACGACTGGCCTCGATCTTCATCGCCATGTCGGCCAGCATGAACTGGATGCCCTGGAAAGCTCCGATGGGATGGCCAAATTGCTGCCGTTCGCGTGCGTGATTGCACGCGACCTCGAAGGCTGCCTGTGCGACGCCCACGGCCACCGCGCCAATATTGACACGTCCGCCATCCAGGGAAGAGAGGGCGATTTTGAAACCCTGGCCCTCTTCACCGAGACGATTAGCTGAGGATATCATGCAATCTTCAAAGATGAGTTCACGCGTGGGCGAGGAGTGCAGGCCCATTTTGCGCTCGGTTTTGCCGAAGGAGAAACCGGGCGTGCCTTTGTCAACCACAAAGCAAGTGATGCCTGCCGCACCCTTGCCCGCGCTGGTGCGAGCCATCAATAAATAGGCATCGGCCTCACCGGCATTCGTGACCCACATCTTAGCACCATTGATAACATAGTCGCCGTTGCGGCTCTCCGCCCGGCATTGCAAGCTGGCCGCGTCCGAACCTGATCCTGCTTCGCTGAGCGAAAATGCACCCAATAGTTCTCCAGTAGCCAGGGGTGCGACCCAACGTTGACGTTGCTCTGTGTCGCCAAAGCGGGCAATTGAGCCAGTCACCATATTGTGAACGGAAAGGCCGACGGCGGTGGCCATATCGCCTCGCGCCAGTTCCTCGTAGACCAATGCTCCCTCGAAACGGCCCAAGCTGCTGCCGCCGTACTCTTCGGCAGTAGCCATGCCCATCAGGCCCAATTCAGCCATCTTGCTATAAATTTCGCGTGGGAAGTGATTCTGCTCATCCCAAGCCTCAGCCCGAGGCGTAATTTCTTGTTCCGTAAAGCGACGTACCATGTCGCGTATCTCTAATTGCTCTTCGTTGAGATCAAATTTCACCGGCGTATTCCTCTCACATTTAGCGCGTTCTGTTTTAGTGTTACCATATTAAGAAGGGTTGGTGCAAGAGGAGATCAATGGGAAAAGACGTAAATATAGGCCCAATTATTTGACAAGAATAACTTATCACACGCACGGTGGGCAATGATGAAGAATTTGCCAGAGCGGATACTCACACCCTCCTTCCTTTGGCAAAAAAATGAAATGCACGAGCAAAACAACCATTGCTAACATGTACAGTTGAGTGATATGCTTGAGTAGTTGTTTCCTTTCCCATCGTTTTTGCTAGATCGTCGCGTCACACATAGGCATCCACCGACTATGTCACTTCCACTGTAATTATCTCACATCATTTTAGCGGAACAGAAGAGAGGCCAAAAGAGATGAGTAGCAGAGATCGGTTTGACAAATTTACAGAACGTGCCCGTAAAGTGTTACAGTACGCGCAGGAAGAGGCCCAACGCTTTCAGCATAATTACATCGGTACGGAACACCTCCTGCTCGGTCTACTGCGCGTGGAAGATAGCGTTGCCGCCAAAGTCTTAGCAAACCTGGGCGTAGAAATACTGAAAGCACGCGGTGCCGTTGAATTTATTATTGGACGCGGCGATCGTCTTGTGCTGCTTGGTGAGATCGGACTTACCCCACGCGCCAAGAAAGTGATCGAGCTGGCGGTAGACGAAGCTCGCCATATGCATCACCGTTATATTGGCACCGAGCATCTCCTGCTGGGCATGATACGAGAAGGCGAGGGCATCGCGGCGGGCGTCCTCGAAAGCCTGGGTGTTAATCTGGAAAAAGTGCGCACGGAGACGATAAGGGTACTCAGTCAAAGACCTGACGCTCAAGACAAAACACTCCTCGTTGAAGAAGACGGTGAAGTTGTTGAGCAAGAGAGCTACACATTCACGACTCCCGCGGAAATTATTGCTCCGTATAAACTCGGCTCTTCCGACTTGACGGGCGACACGGGAAAGCTTAACAAGTTTACAGCCGATAGTCGACGAGCGTTGGCATTTGCCCAGGAGGAGGCACAACTCCTGCAACACAGTTATATCGGCACAGAACATCTGTTACTTGGCCTCTTACGTGCAAACTGGACAATGGCCGCGCAGATATTGCAGCGTCTCGGCATAGATTTACACAAAACACGCGGCGCGGTTGAGTCCATTATTGGACGGGGAGATCGCATTGTGCTTGGCGAGATTGGACTCACACCACACGCCAAGAAGGTAATCGCCCTGGCCATTGACGAGGCGAGCCGCCTGGGCCATTCCATCATCGGCACGGAACATATCCTCTTAGGTATCGTCCGCGAAGGCGAAGGCATTGCTGTTGGCGTGATCGAGAGCCTCGGCGTCACCGGGCAAAAGGTGCGCGAGAAAACGCTGCAACAACTGCGCGGACAACAAGATTCGTAAATACTTGTTGCTTGCTATGGGCCCGACAGTACAATACTTGGTAGAGCATAGTGCAATAGTGTAACGTGGGAGAGGTGTGTTATGAAGGGTCAGCTACCAAAAGAAGACAGACGCGACACTGGGAACGAAGATGCCGATGAGGGTCGCCAATTAGGAGTCGTTGGCCTATCTCTCATTCTGGGACAGATCGCGACCTATTTTCAGAATCGCACGTACGCCGATGACATAGATGTGCTGAGTTTCAGCTTGTGCCACCTCTTTTGCCGGATAGATTACCTCTATCGAACGGTGCTGCCCGATCTGCTCAGTGTATCATCCGCGCCGATTGCGGACGAGTCGCACTTCGAAGACCTCTTGCGTCATCAGCATATCTGGACAAAACTGAGAACCATCAAATATACCCTGAACCGCCTGGAACCATTGTGCAATCTCCTCGGCGATGCCACAGAATGCATGCTCGATGTACTGGATATGACCAGTGGAGCAACACCAACGCGTAAAACATCTACGTCCGCCTCAGCGAGCGAGGAAAACGAACAAGAGTGGATGCACACCCTGAGCCATGAACGTCTGGAACAGGCGTTGACAGCCGTGATGGAGAGCCTGGCCAACTGGCAAGAAAGCTATACTGATTTGACGCTGCTGGTCGATCACTTTTCCCACCTGGCCCCAGCAATTCCGGCACTCATTCAATTAGATGAAGCCTTCACTATTGTACTGGACAGTGCAGGAGCCATCTTTGGCGATATACTGCCCAGCTTTCAAGCTCTTGCAGCGGGAGACGATGACGCGGTAGCAACCTTGCTTTTTGATTTAATGCATCAGGCTGATCAGTTGTTAGCCCAATACGATGCTGTGCTGGAACCTCTCCACGCGCTCATCGAGCAATTCGCACTCAAATCGAACAGGTAATACATTCTTCTTAACCATAACGCACAAGTCTTAACAAAAACGCAACCGCATTGCTGTCTCATTCTCAGTGTCCCTCGTGTAATATTAGTTACAACGCAGGCGCATATTACATATTTTTAAGGAGCTGGGGATGAGCAATGAAGCCACCTCTCATGTACTGATGGAGCATACAATGCAGCAGTATATGTATGAGACGATTGAGACAACGCATGATCTTGCGGCAATGGCGCAACATCTTACCACGACACGCGTGGAACAGGTCGCCCTGGTAGCTATTACACTCTATTTTGATACCGATGACAAGACAAGTGGTGGTGGCCGACCTTTATACGCTGACGCCACTACCAGTACGCTCTATTTACTGAATAGCTTGCGAACATTGGTGCGCAAAACCGATGTTGTATTCCTCCACGCTAACACTTTGTACTTCCTGTTACTGGGGGCCAATCTGCAAGGGGGACAGATTGTGGAGAGCCGTTTATGGGATGCCCTCCTCTGGCGCATCCATAATACCATCGATGCTGAAGTACTACGCCCACATTCTATCGTCATCGGGCATGGTGCTTACCCATCACCCTCCACTACTATCGAAGCATTTATCGAGGCAGCCAACAACGTGAGCCAAAGTTCGACCACCTTGTCCGAACGGCCAGTACGCAAAACCGCGCTACGTCCAACACAACAGACGCTACCTGACGAGGCGGAAAGTGAGTTCTCGGCGTTAGCGCGAAAGTTGGGCATACCGTATCTTTCGCTTCTGCCGCGTAAACGCCCTGAGCGGGTACAACAACTGGTAAACCCCAAACTCGCCCAGGAGCTTCATTGCTATCCCGTGGGCCGCGAGCGCAATATCCTCACCGTAGCCATGCTCAATCCCCAGGATCACTCAGCACTTGAACGTTTGCAGCAAGCGACCGGCTTACATATCTATCCTGTCCTCACTCATCCTCAGGAGCTACAGACTGCATTAGAGCAGTTGATTTGATATCAGGGCATAACCTGCTATAATAACCAGGGAACGTGAGTCATATTTCCAATACACGACGTTTTTCCCACGTTCCAGAATTGACAAGAAAGGTTATGCTCTGATGAAAATATTAGTGACCGGTGGGGCGGGTTTTATTGGTTCCCATATCGTCGATCAATGTATCGCGGCAGGACACGATGTCGCTATTGTAGACAATTTCTGGTCTGAGGGTGGCGGCAAAAGCACGAATCTCAATCCGGGAGCGCGTCTCTACCGCGTAGATATTACCGACGAGGCCGGACTTGACCGCGTTTTTGATGAAGTTCAACCAGATATTGTGAGCCACCAGGCGGCACAACACAGTGTTTCGGTTTCCACAAAGTACCCCAAACTGGACGCACGAGTCAATGTGTTGGGCCTCCTCGATGTGTTGACGAATTGCACCCGCGTTGGTGTCCGTAAGATTGTCTTTGCCTCCTCCGGCGCGACATACGGCACCCCTGTCCGTTTGCCTATTGATGAAGATGTTCCACAACGGCCCGAATCGCCCTACGGTATCACCAAGATGGTAACTGAGTATTATTTGCGCTACTGGCACGAGGCCAACGGCCTCAACTATACCGCTCTGCGCTATGGCAATGTCTATGGGCCGCGCCAGGACCCTAACGGTGAGGCTGGCGTGATTGCGATTTTCGCGAAGCGTTTCCTGAAACACGAACCTATCCGCATCGATTGGGATGGGGAGCAGCAGAAAGATTATGTGTACGTGGGAGATGTGGCGCGGGCGAACCTTCTCGCTCTAGATCATGGTGACAACGATATCTTCTGCATTGGTACCGGCAAGGGTACTTCGGTCAACGAAATCTTTCACGATTTAGAGCAGATTACTGGCTACACACCGGAAGTTACGCACGCGCCTAAACGTGCTGGCGACATCCACCTGGCCTACTTTAACAGCAGCAAAGCCGAGCGTATTCTTGGTTGGAAGCCAGAGGTGAGCATGGAAGAAGGCATCAAGGCTACCGTCGATTTTTTCAGAAACGAATAACTGAACGCTGCACATACAATGGCCCATAAGCATTAAGTTAAGCCATGTATCGTGTTTCCCAGGGCGCACCCTTGCGGTCGCCCTGGTGAGAGCTCATGTACGGTATTATCGCTACTAATTCGTTCCGGCCAGGGTAAAGGTCTCCGCGTAGGAACGTACTACTTCACGCATGTGACGAGTAATGACATGCGCCAGGATCATATGAGCGTCTTCTTCCTGCTCAATATTCTGACCGGGGGCCAGGACATAGGCATCCACCATATCCTTGATTTTGCCGCCCTTTGCCCCCAGCAACCCAATCGTAGCCGCATGATACCCCCTGGCCATGCGCAAGGCATTGATGACGTTGGGAGAATTACCGCTCGCGCTAATGCCAATCGCCACGTCCCCTGGCTCAATCATGTTCGCCAACTGCTCGGCAAAGATATGCTCATAAGCAGTATCATTACTCCACGCGGTAATCAAAGGCACATGATCGGTCAAGGAGATAGCTTTCAGGCGCGGCACTCCTGGCATGATGGTATTCTTTGCCAGATCGAGCGCGAAATGGGATGCGGTGGCCGCGCTCCCCCCATTCCCCATGATAAAGATGCGATGCCCATTACGGTAGGCGTCCTCCAGCAGTTGCAGCACAGCCTCAAGGTTGGGCAAAGAGATGGCTTGCAACATCTGCTCAAGCTCCGAGAAGTATCTAGTGATCGACTCCAATTTCTTGTTACCTTCTTCCTTCAGGCTCGGTCGGATAGGGAGCAACCCACTGCGGGCTAAAGTTAGCAACGTTTAAGACGACGGTCGCGCCCTGGTGATCAAAACGGAAATTCATGCGCTTCAAGCCATGCTCCTCCAAGGCACTGGTCACTTCATCCTGGCTCTCTTCATGACAATAAAGCAGGAGAAAGCCACCTCCACCGGCACCTGTTATCTTGCCAGCCACCGCGCCATGCTCCAGTGCCAGGTTATAGCACTCGTCGATAAAGCCTGTTGAGAGGCCGGGCGCGAGGCGACGTTTTTCCTGCCATGAATAATGGAGCAGGCGTGCGAATTCATCCAGGTCTCCCCGCTCCAAGCAACTCTCCACATCTATTGCTACTTGTTTAATGTTATGTAGAGCTTTTAATACGGATTCGTCATGATCCTGGGTTGACTTGCGCTGATGCTTCAAAATGGAAGTGGACTCACGCGAGCTGCCTGTAAAGAAGAGCATCAAGCGGCGTTCCAGTGTCTTGCGCACATCCGACGCAATTTTTACCGGTTCGACGGTGACACCTTCACTGCTAAAGGCAATTTTATTCAAACCACCAAAGGCCGAAGCATACTGGTCTTGTTTACCGATAGGCATACCCATCTTGCCAATCTCGATATACGAAGCCAGTTCCGCTACCTGCTGCTTGGTCATGGGCTGCTCCACGAGCGTCGAGATGGCTCGCACCATGGTCACAGCAGCCGCGCTTGACGAGCCTAATCCTGTACCAGGGGGGACTTCACTGGCAACAAACAGGTTAATACCGCGACGAATACCAAAATGGTGCAGAATAGCTTTTGGAAGAGCGAGATCTCCATTCCAGAAGAGATCATTGTAGGGCGAGTGACGAAACAACGAGCGATAATCCGCGGAAATGACTTGCAGATCATCAGACTCGTCGGTGGTGATAACCGCGTAAAAGTACTTATTGATCGCCGTACTGATCACTAATCCACCATATTGCGCATAGTATGCCTCGAGGTCTGTCCCTCCACCACCAAAACTGATACGCATCGGAGCTCGTGCAATTAACATCTTCTTCTCTCACTTTGTCGCTGCGATAAAAAGCAGAATAGAGGAGACGAGTAGTGGTGCCAGTTTTGCGGCACCAGTACTCGATCTCCTCTGGCTCTGTTATGTATTACGCTACAGGTTGGCGCATAGCTTCAATGAGTACTTTTGCCACCTCTGGACGTGAGAATTCGCGCGGCGGAATCTCGCCCGCCTGCAACATCTGACGTACCTTGGTGCCGCTCAAAGTCACATGCGCATCGTCGCCGTGTGGGCAGGTCTTCGATGAGGCCATCGAATCGCAGGTGCGGCAGAAGAAGGTGTGGTCAAAGAACATCGGAGTGATACCCAGCTTCGCCGGGTCAAACTCCGCGAAGATGCGTTGCGCATCGTAGGTGCCATAATAATTCCCGACACCAGCGTGATCGCGTCCGACAATGAAGTGCGAACATCCATAGTTCTTGCGCATCAGGGAATGGAAGATGGCTTCGCGTGGCCCCGCGTAGCGCATGGCCGCGGGTAGGACACCGAGCACAACACGGTCTGCCGGGTAGTAGTTCGCCAGCAGCACCTCGTAGCAGCGCATACGGACATCGGCGGGAATATCATCGCCTTTGGTATCCCCCACCAGTGGATGCAGGAGGAGACCATCAACGGTTTCCAGCGCACATTTCTGAATGTATTCGTGCGCCCGGTGAACAGGGTTACGGGTCTGGAAGCCAACTACGCGTTTCCAACCACGCTCCGTGAACTGTTGGCGTGACTGCGTGGGGGTGAGGCGATACTGCGCAAAAGCCTGATTTTGCAGGCTGACGACGCGCACTGGGCCACCCAGCAGGATATCTCCCTGACTATAGAGTACTTTTACGCCGGGGTGAGCCTCTTCGGTAGTACGATAGACTTTGCTGGCCTCGTGCTGCTTGTCATACCCATACTTCTCTTCAATGGTCATAACAGCTTGCAACGTACCCTGCTCATTGACGAGCGCGATTTGTGCGCCCTCGTGCAACGTCTGCGCCTGCTCCGCGCTAGTGGAGATGGTAATCGGCACAGACCATGGCAGGCCATTAGCCAGGTGCATCTCGTCAACGACGCCCAGGTAATCGTTCCGCTTCATAAAGCCGTCCAGAGGGCTGTAGGCACCAATGGCGAGCATTTCCAGGTCGGCCAACTGGCGCGAACCAACAACAACCTGCGGCAAGCCCTTGGCTCGCTCTTGCAACTCGGCCCGTTCAGCCTCGCTTGCCATATTCAGTACAAGTTCCCCACCATGGGGCGCGATCAATTGATTTGTCATATGTGTGTCACCTATTTCTAGTGAAGTTTTCCAGGGCGACCGCAAGGGTCGCCCCTACTATATCCGTCCACCTTTCCCCACGCAAAGCGGCTCGCAGAGCCACCTCGTGTATAGTAGGGGCGCACCCTTGCGGGCACCCTGGTGGGGCTGATGGGGGATTTAATGTCTATGGGACACGATAAATCGGCCTCTACAAGTACCCCAAAGCTGCCAAACGATCGGTTAGAACTTTCGAGTCATCATCGGAAGGCTCATCTGCTTCGAGATAACCCAGTTCTTCCAGCTTCGCGAAAATGCGAGCAACGCTCTCTTCAATCGTCTCTTTGTCGGTCTCGATAACCAGGTCAGCATGTTCTGGCTCTTCATAGGGATCGTCCACTCCCGTGAAATTCTTGATTTTTCCTTCGTCAACGAGCTTGTAGAGACCCTTGACATCGCGCTCGCGGCATACGGACAGGGGGCATTTGACGTAGACTTCGACAAAGCTGCCGATCTCTTGACGCGCCCATTCGCGTGCCTCGCTATAGGGTGCGATGGCGGCGGAAATGCAGACCACGCCATTGCGTGTCAGCAATCCGCAGACAAAAGCGATGCGCTTGATGTTGGTATCGCGATCCTCGCGGCTGAAACCGAGACCTTTGCTCAAGTGGGTACGGACGATATCACCATCCAGCACCTCGACGTTGCGCCCACGCTCTTTCAAACGCTGCTCGATAATATCAGAGAGGGTGCTTTTGCCGGAGCCGGAAAGACCCGTAAACCAGATGGTAAAACCAGTGTTATTCGCCATATATTCTTTTTCCTCGTATCTTTCTTTGCGGACAGGGGGACGCGACTTCGCTCGCGTCCACACCATTTAAAATGCTTTCCCTTGCATATCGGCAGGGACTGGAACGCCCAGTTGCTCAAGGATTGTAGGAGCCATATCCATCAATTGTAGCCCGCTAAGTTCGCGTCCACCAGCACCTTCATGTACAGCGGGATCGTGCTTGATCACAATGCCGAATTGCGCGTGGTTGCAATCATCAGGGCCGGTATCGTTTTCGAATGTATAGATGGAGCCATGGCCTACCGTGCCGACTGAACGCCAGAAGAGATCACCAAAGTAGACAATCAGGTCAGGGGGAATCCCATTGACTTCTTTATAAATTTCTTTCGGCTTGAAAACCTGGGTGCCAATATCTTCACCATTGTGATCTACCAATGCTTCGAACTTGGCCTTCAACTCATCGCGCAGAGCCTCAACCTCTTGTGCTTTGACAATACCCTGCGGCTCACGTCCTTCAACATTGAGGAAGATACGTGCATAGTAGCCGCCATCGCCCCACACTTTGGTCTTGCTCCAGTCAATCTCACACTTATCGATGGATGTCAACGAGGTCGGCATCGTCTTGAGCGTCAGGTATCCCTCACGGATCAACCATTCATTGACGCAGATACCGCCATCCATCTTCTTGGCACCATGATCAGAAACAATGAAAACCGTCGTATTGTCGTCAACCAATTCTAATATCTGACCAATCTCGCTGTCAATGTAGCGGTAGTAGTCATGAATACTCTCGTTGAGCGCAGGGTTGATTTCGTACTTATGATGGGTTGGATCATGATATTTCCACAAGCCGTGATGAATACGGTCCGTACCCATCTCCACGAACATGAAGAAATCCCAATCTTTTTCCGCGATCCACTTCTTGACCAGCTTAAAGCGTTTCTCGGTCATGGTGTAAATCTGACGAAGCAGGTATTCTTTATCGTCTGTACGGAAGTTTGGCACATCGACCAGGTACTCGCCGACGGTGGCCTCAATCTCCTTCATAACGGAAGCGGGATAGGTATACGGCCTATCGGGATTCTTGGTCGAAGGGGAGAGGAAACAACCCACCTGGATGCCATTGACGGGCCGTGGCGGATAGGTTTGTGGCACACCCACGGTGATGACCTTTTTCCCGGCACGCGAGAGCACATCCCACACGCGGTCAGTCTTCACAGAGTTGGAATTTGCCAGGGTGTTCTTCTCGTAAGAGTAGTCACCACGATTGCGAAAACCGTAAAAGCCCAGCGTTCCTGGGTCTTTGCTCGACATCATCGAACTCCAGGCTGGCACGGTAATCGCAGGAATACAGCTTTCCAGCTTCCCCCACACGCCGTCGTCCATAACCCGCTTGAAATTCGGTAATTCTTCGCGCCATTGCTCAAAAACCAACTCCGGCGGGGCGCAATCCAGTCCAATAACCAGGACTCTCTTTCGCCGACTCATACTATGTTAACTCCTTTAATTGCCAGTCCATTGTGTAGCTATTTCAGTCTTCTCACATAAGAGGCGTCACTTGCTCAGCAAGCTCAGATGAGAGGGCCAGCATCCATACATTCCATATACTCAATACGAATAACTTTTACGCATTCCTCGCTAAAGATGTATCTATTACAAGTATTGAGTATATCAGCCCGGGTCGATGAAAAGCATTGTTAACAAGTGAAGATGTGGTTGCAAATACTACTCTCTTGTTGTATTTGCTTAACCGCATCATCAGGAACTCTTCTCACTCATTGTAACGGTTGTTGCTATTTTTGTCTACTCATCCCGCCCAAATGGGCTATTCATAGCAAGAAAGAGCAACGCCTGTCACAATACACCTCCACAAAACACAGCGCATTGCAGTGCCTGTGAATGATCGGGGAAATGTCGTTCTTCCCTGTTTTTCCTGACGCCCACAAGGGCAATACCTTTCAAATAAGAGGCTATCTCGCGGTGTCATCCTGAGCGAGAGCGAAGGATCTCTGTCCGGCGAGAGAGATCCTTCGCTCTCGCTCAGGATGACACTCCTGAAATCGCTTCGGTTGACTGGCAACCTGTCTTCTTTGAAAGGTATTGCCCACAAGGGGC